>NZ_AZFO01000018.1 GCF_001436305.1 Lactobacillus ultunensis DSM 16047
TGTCTACTTGACAGGGAATGTATCACTCTTTCGAGCAAAGCGTTTTTTAGCATAAGCAATATTTGAAATTAACCCTTGTCGGCACCAGCAGTAATTCCGTTTACGTAGAACTTCTGCATGAAGACGAACAAGATAGTAATAGGGATAGCGATGATTACACACCCTGCAACGAATTGTGCGAAGTATGCAGTCGCATTACCTTTGGCCGTGTGAACCATGTTGTACAAACCATAAGCAACCGTGTAAGTCTTAGCATTTCCTGAAGTTGAAAGAATAATACCTGAGAAAATGAAGTCTGTCCATGGAGCAATGAAAGCAGTCAAAGCAGTGTAAACAATCATTGGCTTTGAAAGTGGCAAACCAATGTGTAAGAATACTTGCCACTTAGTAGCACCGTCGATTTCGGCAGCTTCGTCAATTGATCTAGGAATCGTATCAAAGAAACCTTTAGCAACGTAGAAGCCTAAGCCAGCACCACCAACATATACCAGGAACAATCCAAAGAGGTTTAACATGTTCAAACCCTTTAAGATGTAGTACAAAGCGATCATTGACATGAAGCCTGGGAACATCCCTAATACCAAAGCAATTTGTAAGAATGGCTTTCTAAATCTAAAGCGAAGCCGTGATAATACATAGGCAACTGAAATAGTTAAGAAAGTTGAAACAATCATTGAAGCAATTGAAACGATTAAAGTATTAAGAATCCAATTGCCAAATGGGTATTGCGGATTAGTAAAGATCCCAATATAGTTTTGCAACGTGAATTGTTCTGGCCAGAAGGTCGAAACAAATCCAGTATCATTAAATGAAAAACTTGCTAAGACGATCCAAACAATTGGTAAAATCCAAATGATAGCTAAAAGAGTTAACAGGATATACCGAAAGATTAATGAGAGCCGTCTTTGATTTGAATATGACTTCATGTCTAGCCCTCCTTGTAAGCATTAGTGTGCCTGTAAGCAATCAGGGAAACAACTGCACTAATAATGAAAATCAAGATACCCAATACAGCTGATGCGTTGTAACGCTGCTCTTGACCGAACGTCAAGTTATATAACCAGGTTACCAGCAAGTCAGTTGAACCGGCTCCATTATATTTACTGTTCATTGGTGCACCACCAGTCAGCAGGAAGATAACGTTAAAGTTGTTAATGTTACCAATGAATTGTTGAATAAGTGAAGGTGCCATAACAAATAGAATTTGTGGGAAAGTAATTGAGCGGAAAATTTGCGCTGCATTAGCACCGTCAATTTTGGCAGCTTCAATTTGATCTTGTGGTAAGTTTTGAATAATCGCAGTTGATACCAACATTGAAACTGGAATACCGATCCACATGTTAACGATAATAACCGTAATTCTTGCCACTAATGGAGAAGCTTGGTTATCAATAAAGTGAATTGGCGAACTAATCCAATGCAAGTTCATCAAGATGTTGTTCAAAGCACCCTGATAGTCCAAGAATTGAGCCATCATCAATAATGATACGAATTGTGGAACAGCCCAAACGATTACGAAGACCGTTCTCCAGAATGCCTTGTGCTTAATGCCCTTTGATTCAATTAACATGGCAAGCAAAACACCGAAGAAGAATGTTGTAGCAGTGGCTGCAACAGCCCAAATCAAAGTCCAGCCTAATACTGGGAAGAAAGTACCAGCCAAGTCACCGCTCAAAACATTACCAAATGCCTTGAAACCTGTCCATGAGAATGCGATCGGGTGTTGACGGTCATAGTTGGTAAATGCCATTGAAATCATGAAGACCGTTGGCAAAACCGTGAAGAATAAGATACCCAATAATGGAATTACCATTAAAGTTGCGTGTAAACGAGTATCAAGCAAACTCTTTAATTCTTCAACGTTAGTTGGGATGTGTTCACCATCACGCTTCAAAATGTAGTTGTGTCTAGTTGATCTTAAGTTAACAATGTACAAATAAATCATTGCAATACATAAGATAACTGCCAATACACCAAACAGTAAGATCAAAACTGAGTTTGATGGCTGCTTCGTGATGTAAACACCTTGAGCGGCGTCATAGACAACTTTTTTGGTTTTAACAGTACCTAATGTAGCCAGGATGCCTAAAGTCGAAATACCGCTGAAGATGAACCAAACAAGGAAAATAATTTCTGAGAATAAGAGTGCGATACCCTTTACCCATTGTTTGTTAGCCAAAGCATTACTACCCATGATAATGAATGACAACTTGGTAGCAATATCACCTTTTGACCATACTTCACTATATTTTGCTTTAGGAGCTACATGTTTTTTCTTTAGAAACATAACTTCTCCCCTTCTTAGGCAAAAAGGTTGGAGTTTGTGGCCAACCTTTGCTTATGCTTTAAGAAATAGTTTTTATAAATTATTTCTTAGAAATATCTTTTTGCAACTTAGCAAGCTTTGCCTTGTATTGTGCTGGCTTGATCTTGCCATCGTAAGTACCACTGATAAGTGGAGCTGATTCGTTCCAGAATGTTGCCATTTGTGGAAGCTTAGGTTGCAATACTGAGTTACCTGGCTTAGCCATTTCAATTACAGCTTCAGCAACTGGGTCACTCTTAACAGCTGATGAGTTAACTGCACTCTTCAATACAGGGATTTGACCAGCTTCCTTGTGAGCGATCAATTGTGCCTTCTTGTTAGTAATGTAAGCAGCTAAATCTGAAGCAGCCTTGGCGTTCTTGGTGTGTGAGTTAACTGCGAAGCCTTCGATACCAAGGAATGCTTCCATTTGTACGCTCTTGCCACCAACATCAATCTTAGGATACTTAGCAACTGCGAAGTTCTTGCCCAAGATCTTCTTAATGTTAGCTGCGTTCCATGGACCGTCCAAGATAGCTTGAGCGTTGCCCTTCTTCAATTGGTTCAAAGCGTTTGAAGTTTGCATTACGCCCTTGTTCTTCTTTTGAGCTGCGTACCACTTCAAAGCGTTAACACCATTTTCTGAGTTAAAGGTTGAACCCTTAAGGTCTTCACCGTTGTCACCGTAAAGCTTTGTACCTGCTGAGAACATTACTGGCCACATTACGTATGCGTTAGTAAAGTCAGTAGCTACAACACCTTTAGAAGTTAAAGTCTTCCAGTCCTTAACATCGTTTGCGGAAAGCTTAGACTTGTTGTAGTAAATGGTTTGTGCTTGTTGTGCGTATGGGAATGCGTAAATCTTGTTCTTCCAAGTTACACCCTTTGATGCAACATCGATGTAGTTAGCCTTAATGTCTTTAGTTGCAGCTGGTGAAAGTGGGTTAATGTAACCTGCTTCAGCCATTTGACCTAATTGGTCGTTAGGAACTTCAAATACATCGGCAGCCTTTGATGGGTCCTTACCAACATCAGTCTTAGCGTTAGCTGAACCGTTAGGACTTTGAACAACACGAACCTTGATGTTCTTATTCTTCTTAGTAAAGTCCTTAGCAATTTGCTTGTAGTAAGGAACTTGTTCAGTATCAACCCAAAGGGTTAAGTTAGCTTTCTTGCTTGAACTATTACTACTTGATGAATTTGATGAGCCGTTTGAACAAGCTGCTAATGACATAGCTGCTAATACAGCGGCACTACCTAAAGCCATTTTCTTCCAAATCTTCATGACTTTTTCCTCCTAAAAAATCAAAACAATAAACATTTCTTAACAACAGTAGCCTTTGCTACATATGGTTGTAAGCATTAATAAAATTAGTTAACGATTGCCTTGGTGCTGTCTTTGTCAAAGAAGTGAGCCTTGTTAACATCGAAGCCCATCTTGACCATGTCACCCGGCTTGTGATAATCACGTGAGTTTACAATTGCAGTAAATTCAGTACCATCAACTTCTTGGTGAAGTTGAATAGTAGCACCCAGAAGTTCTGAAACAACAACCTTAGATTCAATTACTGAATCTGGCCAAGTTTCCATAAATGCTTCTTCTGAGTGAATATCTTCTGGACGAATACCGAAGACAAGATCCTTATCGTTGTATCCTTTTTCGTTCAGCATCTTGGCTTTACCTTCAGGAATACCAATATTCAAACCTTTACCATCTGAAATTCGACCGTCCTTATAGTGAACATTGAAGAAATTCATTTGTGGGGAACCAATGAAACCTGCAACAAACATATTAACTGGCTTGTTGTAAACCTCCAATGGAGTACCGATTTGTTCAACTCGACCAACAGACATAACAACAACTCTGTCAGCCAAGGTCATAGCCTCAGTCTGGTCGTGGGTAACATAAATAGTAGTGGTACCCAAGTCTTGGTGAAGCTTAGCGATTTCGGTACGCATCGTTACACGAAGCTTGGCATCAAGGTTTGATAAAGGTTCGTCCATTAAGAAGATAGGTGCAGCACGAACGATCGCACGTCCTAAAGCAACACGCTGACGTTGACCACCGGATAAAGCACCTGGCTTTTTATCCAGGTAATCTTCCAAGCCCAACATCTTAGCGGCTTTCTTTACCTTGCCATCAATTACGTCCTTAGGCGTGTGACGAAGTTTTAAACCAAAAGCCATGTTGTCATAGATGGTCATGTGTGGATACAAAGCATAGTTCTGGAAAACCATCGCAATGTGTCTGTCCTTTGGAGCTACATCATTCATTACCTTGTGGTCAATCTCCAAAGTACCTTTACTGATGTCTTCCAAACCAGCAACCATTCTTAATGTCGTTGACTTACCACAACCTGATGGTCCAACGAAAACGATGAATTCCTTGTCTTTAATATGTAAATCAAAGTCATTTACAGAATACTTATCATTGCCTTCGTATTTCTTGTAAATATGGTTTAAATCAACCTCAACCATTGTTTCCCCTACTCTCTAACTTTTATTTCTCTTCAAAAACTTTTTCAATCTCACTAAGTTTCAAATCTGCAGTAGACGGTACGATATAATCTGCTTCTTTAAGCAACTCTTTATCACCAATTCCGACTGCAAATTGACCTGCAGCCTTAATTGATTCAACCCCAGCTTTAGCATCTTCGAAACTGATTACTTCATTGGCCTTTAAACCAGCAATTTCTTGAGCCTTTTCATAAATTTCTGGATCTGGCTTGCCGTGATGGAGAGTGGCAGGATCAACGATACCGTCAAATTCATCCATGATGCCTAATCTAGTTAAAATCTTAGGTGCATTCTTAGATGCAGAAGCAATTACCATCTTTAAGTTTTGCTTCTTAGCATCGGCCAACAATTCAGGGATACCTGGCAAAATATCCTTTGGTGTCATTGTTTCAACTTGTTCTACAAACTTAGCATTCTTTTCTGCAGCGAACTTTTCTTTTTCCGCTTCAGAATATTTATCTTCTTGACCACCGTATTTTAAGATCAGATTCAATGAATCCATTCTGGAAATACCACGAAGTGAATCAAGTTGAGCATCAGTTAAGTGAATGCCCAATTCTTTAGCCAAGTTGTTCCAAGCAGTTAAGTGGAACTTAGCTGAATTAGTTAAAACACCATCTAAATCGAATAATAATCCTTTAAGCATTTTGGGTTTTACCTTCTTTAAGAGTAAGTTTCTTACCTTTAACTTCAACGTCTAAGTCTTTACCTTTAAGTAAAGTAATCTTAGTTTCCTTATGATCAACGTAAACTTCAATCAAACGACCACGGTAATTGATCTTAAAGCTGTAGTGGTCCCAGTTGTCTGGTACAAATGGGTTGAACTTCAATTGATCATGGTCATAACGCATACCTGCGAAACCTTGAACAATTGCTAACCATGAACCACTCATTGAAGTGATGTGCAAACCATCAACTGTATCGTTGTTGTAGTTATCAAGGTCTAGACGAGCTGTTCTTTCATAAAGCTCAACGGCCTTCTTTTGCTTGCCAAGTTCAGCAGCTAAGATTGAGTGAATACATGGTGAAAGTGAACTTTCATGAACAGTTAATGGTTCATAGAAGTCGAAGTTCTTTTTCTTTTGCTCCTTAGTATATTGATCGTTTAAGAAGTAAATACCTTGCAAAACATCGGCTTGCTTGATAAATGGTGAACGCAAGATCTTGTCCCATGACCAGTGTTGGTTAATTGGACGTTGATCTTCGATTTCGCTAACTGGACGAATGTCTTTGTCTAAGAAATCATCTTGTTGTAAGAAGATGCCGCGTTCTTTGTCTTCTGGTAAGTACATCTTGTCTACAATGTCTTGCCATTTAGCTTTTTCTTCTTCAGTTACATGTACTCTTTCTTGAGCTTCCTTAGTTGCAAGTGGCAAACGCTTCAAAGTGTATTGAAGAAGCCATCTTGCCATTGTGTTAGTGAACCAGTTGTTATTAACGTTGTTTTCGTATTCGTTAGGACCCGTTACACCGTGCATTACGTACTTGTTACGCCACTTGGACCAGTGAACTCTAGCTGCCCAGAATCTTGCGGTACCAACTAAGACATCCATACCTTCATTCTTGACGTAGCTATCATCACCTGTGTAATCAGTGTACATAGCAATTGCGTGAGGAATATCCGCATTTCTGTGGATTTCTTCAAAAGTGATTTCCCATTCGTTGTGGCATTCAATACCGTTGAAGGTAACCATTGGGAATAATGCACCTGGAAGACCTTGCTCCTTAGCATTATGGTAAGCACCTGGAAGTTGATTATGACGATATTGAAGCAATGCACGCGTAACGCTTGGATCAGTTACACATAAGTACATTGGAACGATGTAAGCTTCGGTGTCCCAGTAAGTAGCACCACCGTATTTTTCTCCGGTGAAACCTTTAGGACCAACATTCAAGCGTTCATCTTCACCGTAGTAAGTCATGAATAATTGACAAATGTTGAAGCGAATACCTTGTTGAGCGGCATCATCACCAGCAATTTCAACATCTGACTTGTCCCAACGCTTCTTCCAAGCTGCTGTATGATCTGCTAAGTTTTCTTCAAAGCTCTTAGATTGAAGCTTCTTCATTAAATCATTAGCAACATCAGCTTGATCCTTATCTTCAACATCACGGCTAGTTACAACAATGACATCTTTTTCAAGTTCATAGCTTTCGTTTTCATTTAACTCAACTGAAAGTTTTTCACTTAATTTAGCATCCTCAGTGGAAACTTCACCTTGTACTGCTTCACCGTTATGACGTAAAGCTTCTTTAAGCAAAACAGTAAATTGAGGAACATCATATGGATTTTCCTTAGTTTTAACTTGAATGGTTCTAGCATCCTTGTCTTCACCAAGTGGCAACCAGAAACGTTCATCATAGTTACTGTCTTCGTTAACAACAGTACCATCTAAAGTTGAATCAAAGTCGATCTTAGCGTGACCTTCAAGTACAGTAGCCTTAACCTTGATTAAAGCTGCTTCTTTTTGAACGATGTGAAGGAAACGTTCAAATTCAAACTTAACTTTGACATCTTTGCCTTCATAAATGAAACTTCTGGTCAAAAGACCTTGGTGCATATCAAGTGCTAATTCAAAGTCACTAAACTTAACTTTAGCTAAATCAAGCTTTTCACCATTAACAGTAATGCCAATACCAATGAAACTTGGTGCATTAGGAGTCTTACCAAAGTACTTTGGATATCCATTCTTCCACCAACCAACACGGGTCTTGTCTGGGAACCAGACACCTGCAAGGTAGGTACCTTGTAAATGGTCTCCGGAATAACCTTCTTCAAAGTTTCCTCTCATACCCATATAGTCATTACCGATTGCAGTCATACTTTCTTGCAATCTCTTGTTTTCTGGATCGAAGTTATGAGTGATGACCTTCCAAGGGTCAATTTCAAAAATTCGTTTCATATATTACATATCTCCCGCAAATCTTGAGGTGCTCTCTTGTTTACGCTTTCATTATCCTTGAATTGAAAGCGGTTTGCAATATCAAAAGCTCTGTTACCGTTATCAGGATTTATTAATACAAAAAGAAGGCAGAACTTAATCTGCCTTCTTTATCTTGCTTATTTAAAGTAACTTTTACTGAACACTTACCACAAAGCCTTTTGGAGCTAATTGACTATTTTCATAGCCCTGACTAAAAGTATTTTCACAATCGATATTTACTGGCTGATTTGTGGTATTGAAGTAGGCATGAATGTTTTCTTTGCCTTCACGATCCACTTCAATCAGCCCATTCTCTGTTACGCGTAACTTAATTTTGCCTTTACCAAAGGTTTCATCATGATCTAAACGAAATTTAATTAAGTTATGAACTCTTTGCCAAACTGGGCCATCTTCCTTAGACCAGTCCATCGGTTTACGACAATCAGGATCGTTACCACCTGTCATCCCCATTTCTGTACCATAGTAGATACATGGACTGCCTTTTTGCATAAATTCAAAGGTTAATGCTTGCAAAGCCAAATCTTGATCACCATGTGCCACTGTTAAGATTCTGGCAGTATCATGCGAATCAAGCATATTCATCATAGCCGCATTAGTAGAGTCACGATATTTCATTAATTGATCCGTCAAACGTCTCGTCATCTGTTCTGCAGTTAGCTTATGTTTAAAGAAGTGATCTTCAATCTGCAAGGTATATGGATAATTCATTACTCCAGTGAATTCATCACCGTTAAGCCATGGTCGAGCTGAGTGCCAAACTTCACCCACAATGTAAAAGTCAGGTTTAATATCAGTTACTGCCTTATGGAATTTCTTCCAGAAATGATGATCAACTTCATTGGCTACATCTAGACGCCAAGCATCAATATCAAAATACTTAACCCAATAAGTAGCAATTTCTAACAAGAAATCTTGCACTTCTGGATTGGCCGTATTTAGTTTTGGCATATGTTTTTCAAAAGCAAAAGTATCATATTGTGGATTACCCTCGCCTTTAGATGGATCACGATAGGGTTCTACTGGGTATTCATTAATATGGAACCAACTTGCAAAACGTGAACTTGGACCATTTTTAACTACGTCTTGCCATTGCATTGAATGATCACCTAAGTGGTTAAAGACTGCATCTAGCATAACTTTCATCCCACGAGCATGAGCCTCATTGACTACCTTGGCAAACAAATCCTTATCACCAAAATCTGGATCAACTTGCAAGTAATCAATCGTGTCATATTTATGATTGGAATGAGCTTTAAAGATTGGGCAGAAGTAAATGCCATTAATCCCTAATTTTTTTAAATAATCCAAGTGATCAAGCACACCTTGCAAATCCCCACCATAAAAGTCTTCACGGCCTGGATGGTCATTAGGATTCCAGGGTTTAGTACCTTTAGGATCATTGGATTTATCGCCATTGGCAAAACGTTCAGGAAAGATTTGATACCAAACTGTATGACGTACCCATTCAGGAGTCTTGGTCATATCAATTTCATGGCAATATGGCACCTTAAAGTATGAACCATCTTCCATTAAGGCTTCTTCGATATCGCTACTGATAGCACGGTCACCAACTACAACACTTGTACCATCTTTACCAATAACTTCAAAAGTATACTTTAAACGATGAAATGGTGCTTCCAGCGTTACGCCCCAGTGTACGCCCCAGTGGTCTTCAACTTGGCCTTCACCAATTTTTTCCATCTCTACAGTTTTAGCATGCTTAAGTGGCAAATAGTTATCACAATAGTGAACAATTATTTTTTCAACATCATTCTTTGCACTGTGAAAACGAACGCGTACATGAGTTGGATCAACTACAAAACTATCTTCACTTTCAGTTCGGTGCTTTAAAGCAGCTAATTGCATAATTTAGTTCTCCTTTTTCAACACAACGCCTGCATAAGGCATCAAAGTTAATTCCCCATTAGTTAATTGATATTCGCCTGCTTTTAATTCTTCTTTGGTATAGTTAGCAGGTAGTTTGACTTTGGTCTTTTGATTGCTCAATGAAACAGCAACAATTGCACTTTCACCGTTTAAATCACGTTGATAAACGTAACTATCTTTATCAGTTGCAATCATATAATAAGTACCATCTTCAAACAAAGAAGTCTTCTTCAAGTTAAGCATGTCCTTATAGAAAGTAAACATGCTGCCGCTTGAGTTAACTTCGTCGGCTACAGAAACATCGTTTTGGCTAATGCCATCAAGCCATGGCGTACCTTCAGTAAAACCATGATTTTTAGTATTGTTCCAAGGCATTGGACCACGAGCTGGCAATTTATGAGTATCACTGACCATTGCCAACGCATCTTTCTTGCTCAATACCTTTTCTGCATCCTTAAGCCATGGTTTAACCGTCTGGTCCTCAAACTGTTCCGCATTAGTAAAGTGCAGATTCTTCAGACCTAATTCTTCGCCATAATAAATAACTGGTATACCCCGTTGCAAATACATCAACATTGCCAAACTCTTGGCTTGAGTAGTAGTTTTAGCAACTCTCGTTGCGATTCTTGCCATATCATGATTATTCCAGTACAAAGTTGGACGAGAAACACCAGCTAAAGTTTGTTGCCACACAACTTGATTTTGCTTAAAAGCAGTAAAGTCTAATTTCTTAGGCTGATATTGTTCTGAAAACCGTTTATCTACGTCAGAATCATCTTCTGTAAAGTAACGGAAAGTAATTACACTATCCATTAAATGATTGCGTTTATTCGTATAATCAACTGCTAAGTTGACACTAGCGCTTGCGGCTTCACCTAACAGCAATGCATCTGGATAATCCCGCTTAATTTTCTCACAAAATGGACGCATCCATTCTTGCACTTGTGGCAAATTAGCGAAAAATGGTTCTGCTACAACCGGCTTATCATTATTATCAACTGTTGGATAATTTTGCCTTAAATCGGCCTTGCCAATATGAATGAAAGCATCAAGTCGTAAACCATCGATTCCTTTTTTTAGCCAGAATTCTGCTACTTCTAACATAGCATGACGTACTTCTGGATTTTTCCAATTAAGGTCTGGCATACGTTTGTCAAACAAGTGAAAGTATGATTGTCCTGTCCCGGCTGGATCCGGCTCCCAAACACTACCACCGAAGAATGAACCCCAATTATTAGGACGCTGATTATCATGTCCAGCAAAGATGTAATAGTCACGATATAAACTCTTAGGATTTTTAATTGCATCTTGGAACCATGGGTGTTGGTCAGAAGTATGATTCAACACAAAATCCATAATCAGATGAATTCCTGCCTTATGCAGATCCTTAATAAGATTTTCCATGTCTTCCATCGTACCCATGTGAGGATCGATTGCGAAGTAATTTGAAACGTCGTAGCCATTGTCAACTTGAGGCGAAACGAAGACAGGATTAAGCCAAACGGCATTGACACCTAGGTTCTGTAAGTACGGGATGCGCTTGCGGATACCATTAAGATCGCCGATACCATCGTCGTTGCTATCTTGAAAAGACTTAGGATAAATTTGATAAATAATTGCATGATCGTACCAATGTGCCATAATTTTTTCCTCCAACCATAGTGTAGTTGATTAAAGAAACCGTTTTCAATATATAGTGTACTGTTACCGGTATCAAAAAAAGTACATCCAATTAGGATGTACTAAATAGTTTCTTCATCTTGTTAGCGAGTCAAACGAATAACTTCACGTGCAATCATCAATTCCTCATTAGTAGGCACAATCAATGCTTTAACTTTAGAATTTGGCTTAGAAATAAATTTCTCACCATCAGTTCTATTAGCTTTGAAGTCTGGATCAAGGCCCAAATATCTCAGAGATGACATAACGCCAGCACGGACTCCTGGATCGTGTTCTCCCACACCAGCAGTAAAGACGATTCCGTCAACACCATTCATCTCAGCAGCATAAGCACCAACATATCGAACTATTCGATTAATAAAAATACGCCGTGCTAATTTAGCTGATTTTTGCTTGCTATCAATTAAATCACGCATATCGGATGAGACACCGGATATTCCCAACATCCCTGATTCGTGGTTCAACATCTCAATAACTTCATCTATCGACATGCCTGTCTTATGCATCAAGTGTTGAATTGCTGAAGGATCAAAATCACCACTACGCGTACCCATTGTTACCCCAGTTAACGGACTGAAGCCCATTGAAGTATCAAATGATTTACCATGTCTAACTGCGGTAATTGAAGCGCCAGAACCCAAGTGACACACAATTAGTCGAACAATATTAGGGTTTTTACCCATCATTCGTGCTGCGCGCGGTGCTATATAATCTACTGAAGTACCATGTGCACCATATTTACGAATACCGTACTCTTTATAGTATTTATAAGGAATAGAGTAAAGATAGTGAATTGGATCAAGACTGGTATGATATGAAGTATCAAAAACAGCAACTTGAGGAACATCAGGAATAATTTTCATGAATGCTTTAATTCCTGTGGCTTCTGGAATATTGTGCAGTGGAGCCAATTCGCCCAAGTCAATAATTTGTTGTAGCTTCTTTTCATCAATGACAGCTGAGCTCTTAAAAATTTCACCACCATTAACAACTCGGTGCCCAACACCTGCGATTTCTTTCAAACTTTTAACTACTTTGAATTTTTTCAAATCTTCCATTAAAAGCTTAACTGCTGCGGATTGATCAGGAATATTAGTATTTCTAATATATTCTCTTCCGTTACTCAATTTAATCTTAAAGACCGCATTTTCTAAACCAACACGATCAGCCATACCAGAAGCAATTACTTTTTCATCTGGGAAAGAAAAGAGTTTATATTTAAATGATGAACTACCTGAATTAATTGCTAAAACTTTTTTCATAATCTCGTGACCTCTATTTCACAATTAGTGTCTAACTTATATCTAATTTTAAGTATAGCGCTTTCATTTAATTGATGAAACGATTTTCAATGCAAAAAAACACATTGCCAACATCAAGCAATGTGCTCATTATTTCTCTATTCTACTTGTAAAGTCTTTTCATCCGTTAAACCTTCTTCATCGTGGCTAATTATAATTACCAAATGATCTTTAGCAAATTCTTTTAAAAGTTGTACAATATCTCTTTTCATAGAAGGATAAATATTAGCTAGTGGCTCATCTAATAGTAAGCCATCTACTTTCTCTTTAGTTAAGGCAGAATATAATTTAACCAATTGTAATTCACCTGAAGATAATGTATCCATAGGTTTATATAAAATATTATTGATATTAAATTTTTCGGAACTAAAGACTTGAGAAAATAATCTGCTTTTTATTTCTGTAACATTGTTTCCTAAATAATCTCTTACAGTACAAGTCGGTATACCTGTATCTTGAAATAGAAAACCTAATTTAGCCTTTCTTAAATCTTTTCTATCTACCATTTCAGCCAGCTTATCATTAATAAAAATATTACCAACAACCTTTGAATTATAAATGCCAGTTATGGTCCTTAAAAGAATAGATTTATCAATACCATTCTTTCCTGTAATAGTATAAAAACCTGGATTAGCAAATTTATATGTGACAGGAGAATTAAATAAATATTTATTTTGATCTAAACTAATATTTACATTTTTAAGAGAAATGCTCTCTATCTTATTTAATTTAATTGAACCATTTACTTCAGATTTAAGATGTAAAAGATTGTCAAGCCTTCTATATGAAGCTCTTGATGATTCCACTTTTACTAAGATTGAGAAAATTTCATCTGCTTTATCTAATAATTGATTAAAATACTGTAAAACTATCGAAAAATATCCAATAGTTATTTCCCCTGATATTACTAAAATTCCACCCCAAATAAAAAGAAAGATTTGAAAAATTAACTGAATCCCAATTTGCAATGTTGACATTATATAGCTAAGCACGTAATCCTTACGTCCCACTTTTAACAAGTTTTGCTTTAATGTATTTAAATTCAACTTATTCAGTTTAAGTTCTTCTTTGCCCTTTATTTCTACATACCGTCTTATCCAATCAGACAATCCGGAAAAATATTCACTAGTTTTATTTTTTAAATTTAGGTTAACGGTATACATCCTTGGCTTCAGAAAAAAGTAACATAATGTATAAATCAGTAAAAGCGACAACATTACCCAAAAATACGTAATATTCGCTTTAAGCAAATAAAATAAAATTATAACTAAGGTTAAACTAAGAGAAATTAACTGACTTATTGTTTGGAAAATAAAAGATATTACTTCATTTGTATCATCAACTATTTGATCAGTTAACTTTATTGGATCTTTTTTCAATATTTCCAGCGTATCCTTGGAATATAGTTTTTCTATTACTAAATCGTTAGAATCTAAAATAGCCTTTCTAAAATCTAAGATTTGAATCTTGCTATCAAAAAAAGAAAATACTAGTCTCATAACGCTCAAGATAATAATAAAAACTAATACTCTAAAAAAATTATTTCGATCTTTACCATAAACTAATGAGTTGAGTAGCATCCCCTCTAAATAGACATTAAGAGTTACAGCTAAAGTATCCAAGATACTCATAAACTGTAGCAAAAGTAATCGATATTTATACCTATTTACAATATTATTTATAAGTATCTTCATACTTTCTCCGCCTCTTTTCACTTTAAATTATTTTTAATAATTTTAACATGATTCAAATACTTTGAATTTATTTTTCTACTAATTAATACTTATTCATATCAAAAAAAGCACATTGCCAACATCAGGCAATGTGCTCATTATTTTTTATCGTGTTGATTCTCGTCTAATTAATTTGGGCTTAAGCATAATTTCTCCCTGCGGTGAACCGGATTGAGCAATCTTCTGCAAAAGCATCTTAGCTAACATTTCACCCATTTCAAAAATCGGCTGTTTGATAGTAGTCAGTTTAGGATTAGAAACCTGATCCAAGAAGACGCCGTCAAAACCAATCACACCAAAATCAGCCGGAATTCTAGCCCTTTCCGCCTGCAGTTGACGAACCACGCCAACCGCAATTCGATCACTGGCACAAATAAAACAGGTATCTTTCTTAAACTCTTTAAAATGCTCACGAATAACTTCCTGAGCTTTATGACTATGATTAGGTACCCGATAAATCTGAGGAATTAATTGATGTTGCTGCAGAGTATTAATATACCCTGCTTCACGTGAATACTCGAATGGTTCTTTAATATCGATTCCAATAAAGATAATATGCTTATAAAGTCGATCCAACGCGTATTGCGTTGCCATTTTTTCAGCAGATTGATTATCTGTATCAACAAAGTCATATCCACGGTGATTTTCGCCAAATAAAACAAATGGCTTATCTAGTTTATCAAACAAGTCATAGTCCTTATTACGAGCACCTGTAATCAAATACCCGTCAGCGTGGCCTTTTTCAATTTTGGTTGGATCCGTAACCAGCTGCATTGCATATTGCTTAGTATTCAGCCCACGGGCAAAACCAAACAATAAGTTCATATAATACGGTTCGGTCGTATCAATATCTTCAAGGGTAACAAACTTTACCACATTAGTGCGATTATTAACCAAGGCTTGAGCAATCGAATTAGGATGATAATTCAAAGATTCCATTGCTTTTTCAACCATTGCTCGCAATTCTGGCGTTACCTGTTCAGGATGATTGATCACCCGTGATACCGTCATTTTAGAAACATTTGCTTCTTTAGCTACATCAGATAAAGTTGTCATTTTATTCCTATTCTAAATACATACTTCTAAATCGATCTAAATCTCTTTGACTAAAACCAAGTTCTTTCTTAAAAAATGCATCAAAACTACCCCAACCTTTGCGAATAGTTTCGGTAATACCACGAATAGCTGGGCCTTCGCCTTTAGTTAAATTCATTTTTGAAACTAGTTTTGCAATCTGCGTATCATCAGGGAACTGCTTTGAAATTGCAAAGTCGTAGAGTTCATTAGTCAATAAATAATCTTGGGCAATCGTGTCATCATCAACACCAAGAGCGGTCAAAATTAAAGCAGACGTCATACCAGTTCTGTCTTTACCTGCACTACAGTGATAAACTAGAGCATCTTCTTCAGGCAGTTCAATTAATTCCGCAAAAATTCTGGCAAATTCATGTTGACTATGCGTATTAAGCAAAACTTGTTGATAGATTTGTCCTAAAAAATTATTGCCCATATCAGGAATATGGTGAATGAAACGATATAATTTATTATCACCCTTATTCTGTTTGCGATCCTCCGAATAAATATGAGCATCTACATATCTCACTCCAGGCCAAAGTTTATCTGGAGCAGAATTTTGTTCATATTTAGAACGCAAGTCAATATCAACGGTGATTCGGCGATCAGCCAATTTTTGCTCGTCTTTATCAGACAAAGAACTGAGCGAATCAGAACGATAAATCTTATTCCACTTTACATGTTGGCCCTTATCATTTTTGTAGCCACCAATATCTCTGAAGTTAAGTGGACCATCTAAAGCAAGTATTCTGTCATGTTCCATTTCTTGCCTCTCGCCTTTCCTTGTGAAATAGTTAATATATTACTTTTATTATAACAAAAAGTCCTAATCGTAATTAATTTCAATCACTCTCCATGGACAAAAACACGCGTAGCCTTAATGGCACGTTGCCAACCAGCATAGAGTTTTTCGCGTTCATTTTGTCCCATTTTCGGTTCAAAAGCCTGACCAACCATGAAAATATGCTTTATTTCATCCACATTTTTCCAATAGCCGACAGCAAGACCGGCTAAGAAGGCAGCACCCATGCTAGTTGTCTCCAATGTTTTAGCTCTCTCTATTTTGGTATTTAAAATATCTGCTTGGAATTGCATCAAATAATTATTGTTGCTAGCACCACCGTCAACACGCAGAGTTGGAATTTCAATACCTGAATCTTTTTGCATGGTATCTACTACATCCCTCGTCTGATAAGCCAGTGACTGCAAGGTTGCTTTGATTATATCCTTATCATTAGTTCCACGTGTAACACCAAAAATCGATCCACGCACTTCTGCATCCCAATAAGGTGCACCCAGTCCCGTAAACGCTGGTACAACATAAACTTCGTTCTCCGACTTTGATTCATACGCTGCTTTTTCAGAATCTGGTGCATGCTTGATTAACTTCATCGAATCACGCAGCCATTGAATTGCACTACCGGCTACAAAGATCGATCCCTCTAGCGCGTAAGTGATTTTGCCATTAATGCCATAACCAATTGTCGTTAACAAATTGTTATTAGAAGTAGTAGGTGTTTCACCAGTATTCATTACAATAAATGCACCTGTACCATATGTGTTTTTGATCATTCCTGGCTTTAGGGCAAGCTGACCAAATAAGGCAGCTTGTTGATCGCCCGCCATTCCGGCAATTGGGACATTACCACCAAAGAACATGTAATTAGCTGTTTTACCATAAACCTCGGAATTAGACCGTACCTCCGGCAGCATTTGTTCTGGAATATTAAGCAGCTTAAGGATATCTTTATCCCATTTAAGAGTATGAATGTTAAAAAGCATGGTTCGTGAAGCATTAGTATAGTCAGTCACATGTTTTTTACCATCAGTTAGTTTCCAAACTAGCCAGCTATCAATCGTGCCGAAGAGCAATTTACCTTGCTCAGCCTTTTCTTGAGCTCCTTTAACGTGATCAAGAATCCAGCGAATCTTTGTTGCACTAAAGTATGGATCAATAATTAAACCCGTCTTTTTTCTGATTTCTTCGCTATATCCTTCCCGTTTTAGCTTTTCAGCCAATTTAGTAGTCTGGCGCGATTGCCAAACAATTGCATGATAAATTATCTTTATCCCAAACTACAGTCGTTTCACGTTGATTAGTAATACCAATAGCAGCAATCTGACTTGGCCAAATACCTGAATTAATAAATGCATTGGCAACGGTAGTCTGAACTGCCATCCAAATTTTATTTGCATCATGTTCTACCCAACCTGGTTCAGGAAAATATTGAGGGATCTCTTTTTGGGCTGATGCGACCTCTTTGCCGTTATGATCAAAAATAATTGCTCTAGTTGATGTAGTTCCTTCATCAATTGATAAAATATATTGCTCGGCCATTTTCTGTATCTCTTTTCTACAAAAGCGCTTTCTTATAAGTTTACTGTTTTTGAGGTGCAGATTCTAGCAAATATTTGCTTATCTAAGTTATACTTTTCATAACAATGAAGAGAGGGTTGACATAATGCTTAAAGATCAAAAAATTGCAGTAACAATTGCAGGTAATGACAGTGATGGGAGTGCAGGAATGCCAGCAGATTTGCACTCATTCTATGCTCGTGGTGTTTATGGCATGGGATTAATGACCGCTGCAGTTGCAGGAAACACGAAGGGGATTTTTGCGCAGCAGATTATGCCGCTTGATTTTATTCAAAAGCAGTTTGATGTGTTGAACGACGACTTTAAGATTAATGCGACTAAAACGGGGATGCTCGCCAACAAGGAAATCATCGACTGTGTGGCAGATAATTTAACCAAATACAACATGGGCAAAATTGTGCTTGATCCAGTTATCATTACTAAACACGGTGCAACCTTGCTTGATGATGATGCCTATCAAACCTTCCTAAACCGCTTATTGCCATTAGCCGATGTGATTACGCCTAACTTTTATGAGCAACAAAAATTAACTGGCATGAAACTAGACACTAAGGAAGAGATTCATGCAGGCGCTAAGAAGTTGCAAGATATGGGTGCTAAGAATGTCCTGATGAAAGGTCGTCATGATGGTAGTCAAACTGAAGTAACCGATATTTTGCTTACAGAAGACGGTGAATTCCATGAATTTACAAAACCATACTTCAAGACTGACCGCGTAAATGGTACTGGTGACACTTTATCTGCGGTAATTGCAGCTGAACTGGCTAAAGGCAACTCTGTTTTAGATGCTGTAAAAATTGGTAAGGACTTTACTTACGATGCAATTTCACATCCAATTGACGTTGGTTCTAAATGGGGTCCAATCAATCACTTGGCAGCACAAGAAGAAAACGTAGAATAAATTATCATATCAAGCAAATAAGCATCTAGTTTTTTTCAACTAGATGCTTATTTTTAATGCTCTTGCTTGTATTTTCTTACTCTAAGATACGACGAAATCATTGTCGCTAAAAAGATAATATCTAATGGAATTGGGACAACTAATAAGAATAATGCTCCAGCACCATAATTTAAGTACATGTATAAATTAATACCAGCAATTACTAGAAATTGGATCAGAATGTCCCAATATCCCACTTTTTCGATATATAGCATTTTGTATTTGCGATAAGCAGGTGTGAAAGATAACACTAGCATGGCTATCACAAAGATTATTCCAATTATTGTAGCAACATTCATATTCATTACGCCTTGATAATAATTAATGATTCAATTTTAAAATACCATGATTTACAGCTCATCTAATGAAAATGCTAATATATTAGCATTTTTAATTGCTTGGCTATTTTGGAAAATAAATTTCATTAACTTGATTATAAGCTGTCTCAAATCCTGATTCTAAATCCAATAAGTTTTCAAACTTTAAGAAACTGAATTGCTTTAATACTTTCGTATTATCTTTGGTAAAAACATACTCGATTAAACTATGCATAAAATTATATCTGATTCGTTCAAAGGAATATCTATCTGATATTTGATCTGAATTTTTGCTTAAAAGTGAATCCAATTTTTGTGCTAAATCAATGTCTTTTTTAATAAGTACAAATAACGCATTAATTAGTGTATTTAAAACTGAAGTAGTCCATTCTTTATTGCTAGTAGAATGTCCCTGGGCATAGTAATTAAGTGAATAGGCTAATTCATAAATTCTTCTTGCATCTAAAATACTTTGCGTATTCCCAAAAAGATAAATATCTTCGTAATGCCAACATTCATTTTCACTTAGCACCTTATTAAAATAAGAATTTAGTCTAAATTTGTCCCTTTTGCTAGTTAAATCTATTCCTGTTAGATCTAATAAACCGTTACAAGCAATACATGCCTGAATAAAAGCTACTTCATCCATAATATTATTATGACTTATATTCAGAAATCGTTGTGCATATTGATACAGCTCATCTGTTTTATCATTCACATATGCGGTAGAAATTTCACGGGTAATTCGCCGAAGATAATCTGAAACACTATTTTCTAAAAAATCAATTGGGCTGGCAACATTTGCACGTTTAGCGCTCTTGATCTTGGTACACTGGGAATGTACTACCAGCCAAGCGCATTAAAGAACGTCTCCAAAAGTAGTCACGCCCTTCTTATTTACACTTGTACACTGGTGTCAGTGTACGCACATAATTATATCAAAACGAGGCGATTAAATCGTCTCATTTTTTGTTTTCTATTAATCCCGATGATAATTAATTGCAAACAGAATCAATTCAATCACTATTAGCAATGTCCAAAGGGTGAGCAAGACAATAGCTACTAATATTAGTGCAGATACTAAAGTATTTACTCCACTATTTTTGGCAAGTATAATTCCCCCAGCTAAGAATACAGCTCCTAGTACCCAGAGTAGCACCATCGTAATTTTCATCAGCTGATGTTCCGTCTTCATTTCAATGTAGTTGTCACGTTCATCATCATCGTCCGGCGTTCCTACATCCTTCGCTATAGCATAGTCACCCAAAGTGACCAACAATAGTAATACTGTCCAAATTACATCCTTCAAAATCTGTCCCCAGCCAGCGTCATTCAACAAGTGCTGTCCTAATATGAATAACTGGAACAATGTTAATATAATGAAAATACCCGCACCAAGGTAGTATTTCATTCGTTTACGTTTATTCGCTTTGCTCATTTTCAACATACTCCTTTAAACAAAAAAGCATCTCAATATCTGTCCCAAATAATTGAGCTAACTTATAAGCTAAAACAATCGACGGTTTATATTTGCCCTTTTCCACTGAAATAATTGTCCGTTCAGTAACACCAACCTTCTCTGCTACTTCTCGCTGAATCAGACCAGCCTTTTTACGTTCTTCTTTCACCAAATTTTTGATACGATCATCTTCTTTATACAGAAAACATGAAGTCTGCTTCATGTAGTATGCTTCATATTTTAATTAGATATTTAAAATTTTGCAAGTAGATAAGTTTTAGTCTCAAAACCTTTTCTCGCAAAATCCAACCATTTTACGTTATACTAAAACCAATGAATTTCTAGTAAATAAGGGACGATAAAATGAGCGATAAATTAATCAAAATTGCATATCTTTACGAAGATTTGATGAATACCTACGGCGACTCTGGCGATGTTAAGATCCTCAAGTTTTTGTTAAAACGTGAAGGCTATGACACCCAAGTTGATAATATTTCATTAGGCGATGAATTCAACGCCTTTGACTATGACTTTGTTTTCTTCGGTGGTGGTCAAGACTTTGAACAAACTGTAGTTGCCAAGGACTTGCCTCGTCATAAAGAAACACTTGAAAAATACATTAACGATGACAACCCAATGTTGTGTATCTGCGGTGGCTATCAATTAATGGGTAGCTATTACAAGACTAATTCAGGCATAACCATCCCTGGTTTGGATATTTTGCCATTGCACACTGTCTTCAAGTCAGATAAGCGAATGATCGGCGATACGCGTTATATGACCGAATGGGGCGAAGTTAAGGCTTTTGAAAACCACTCAGGTCAAACTTACTTTGATAATAAGGACAAGCTGCATCCCCTTGGCGACATGATCGAAGGCTACGGCAATAACCCTCAAGATCACGTTGAAGGCTTGCGTTACCGCAACTTCATCGGTTCATATTCACATGGTCCACTGCTCAAGAACACTAACGTAGCAAATGCTATTGTTAAGCTAATCATTGAGCGACACGATGAACGAATGAACAAGCAAGAAAAAGTTACAGAATAAAAAATAAGCTCAATCGGTTAATTCCGATTGAGCTTTTAGTTTATCTTCAAATTAGTTTAAAACGCGTTTAGCAGCTGATGGATAGAAGTATACGCTCAAAGCTTGCTTTCTAACGCCTTGGCTAGGAGTTGCGGCATGAACGTATTGACCATTACCAACATAGATACCAACGTGGTAAGGAGAAGAAGCAGAACCCCAGAACAATAAGTCACCCTTCTTAAGGTGTTTCATTGAAACACGCTTACCCTTAGTAACTTGACCATAAGTAGTTCTAGGCAAAGTCTTGTTAGCTGCCTTCTTGTAAACGTATTGAGCTAAGCCTGAGCAGTCAAAAGCTGATGGGCCAGTAGCACCATAAACGTAACGCTTGCCAACTTGCTTCTTAGCAAGTTTAACAATTGCTTCACGCTTTTCTGTTTTGCTTTGACTTGCTGCTTGCACAGTTTGATTTTGAACAGGTACATTAATTAATGAAATACCTGTAAAGAATAATGATAAAACTGCGGCAAACTTAACTAAACTACGTCTAAATTCCAATTTATTTTTCTCCTTAACATTTCTTCTAGAGTCAAATGATGTGCTTCATCACTCAACGATTTAAATAATACCGAAGAAATGTTACAGGTTTGTTTTAAAAATACTACTATAAAATTAAGCTATGTAACAAAGTTTGTAATTTAGTTACTTTGATTGTGAATCTTATTCTTCTTTTTCTTGGGTGTCATATTCAAAGCCATAGCTGCTACAACAACTAAAACAGAGCCAACCCAATCCATTGGCATCATTAGCAAACCAAAGCATAAAACCGACCCTACTGTTGCAGAAAATGGTTCAAAAGCATCGAGTAAGCTAGCTGTTGATGGAATAACATAGCGTAGTGCATTAGCCATAATTTGAAACGGAATAATCGTCCCAATGACAATTACTGCCCCAGTATAAAACCAAACTGCTGGCTTATTAGGAATAGCTTGAAATTGCGGATGAATAATAACCAAACTCAAGCCGGCAAAAAGCATCCCCCAGCCTGTTACAACCATAGCGGAAACTCTTTTAACAATATTAACTGGAATCAAAGTGTAAGTAGCTTCACCCACTGCTGAAAGCAAGCCCCAAAATAAGGCAACTGGCGTAATAGCTAAATGATTAAATTGACCGTGTGTTGATAACAAAAATACGCCAATAAACGCACAGATCGCTGCAATAATATCCAGCCTACGCATAATTTGCTTATGAGTGAAAGCTAAATACCCCAGTACAAAGAATGGGCCAATAAATTGTAAGATTGTGGCAATTGATGCATTGGCTACTTGAATACACATAAAATAGAACAATTGAACCGGCAACAAACCGAAAATGCCATATGCTAAAATCACCAAAGCATCATGTTTATTCTTTAATGTAGCAAGCGGCTTCTGCTTAAACACCGCTGCTAAAATAAGTAAAACTATTCCTGAAACTATTAATCTAATTTGCGTCAACCACATGGGAGTAATTTTGCCGCTGATATTAAATAAACCTTTCGCAAAAAGTCCTGAAATCCCCCACATAGTCGCAGCTAATGCCGCTAAAAACGTCCATAATCTTCGTACTTTTGGATTAACCATTATTGCGCCTCTCTCCCTTTCATCAATTTATTAAATCACAAAAATAAGGATACTTGATAAGTATCCTTAAAAATTATCTATGTGCGTTTGTCTTCGGCTTTTTCTTAGGAGCAATATTCAAAGCCATCGCAGCCAAAACAACTAAAATCGAACCGATCCAATCCATTGGCGTCATAACCAAACCAAAACAAAGAACTGAACCCACCGTAGCAGAGAATGGTTCAAAAGCATCAAGCAAACTAGCCGTTGAAGCCTTGATAAATCTTAATGAATTAGTCATCAACTGGAATGGAATCAAGGTTCCAATGATAATTACCGCTGCAACGTCAAGCCAAACATGAGGCGTATTAGGAATATGTGGCATTTGCGGATGGACAATCATCAAGCAGATTCCAGCAGACAAAAGTCCCCAACCTGTAACGACTAAACTTGATACACGTTTTAATACACCAATTGGAATCAGCGTATTAGTTGCAACACCAACAGCTGAAAGCAAGCCCCAGAATAAAACGCTTGGCGTAATGGCAAAATGATTGAAATGTCCGTGCGTTGCAAGCAATACAACACCTATAAAAGCACAAATAGCAGCGATCACATCAATACGACGCATTACTTGCTTATGCGTAAATGCTAAATACGCCATAACGAAGAATGGACCAACAAACTGCAAAATTGTGGCAATTGATGCATTCGCTTGCTTAACTACAATAAAGTAAAATAATTGCACGGGTAATAATCCAAAGACCCCATAGGCAATAATTACCCAAGCATCATGTTTATTTTTCATTGTAGCTATTGGCTTTTGCTTCAAAAAACCAGCTATAATCAGCAAAATAATACCAGAAGTGACCATTCTAATTTGTGATAGCCACATTGGCGTAATATCTGAACTTATATTGAATAAACTCTTGGCAAATAAGCCTGAGATACCCCACATAACACAGGCTAAAGCTGCCAAAAATGCCCAAAGACGGCGTTGTTTTTGTGTAACCATTTCTTCTTAATCCTTATTTTCAAACTAGCAATTATCATCATAACAAAAACGGACTAGTACAAGCTAGTCCGTTAATTTTTTATTCATTTTTGATATCAGTTTTACTAGGCACTAATTGCATAAATGTAGCGACAACAATCAGTAAACCACCAAGCATATCTATTGGTCCGAAATCTGCATGAAGTAGCGTAACTGACAGAATCGTAGCAATCAATGGTTCAAATGCCCCTAGCATCCCCACAGTTGCCGGTTCAATATATTGCACACTAGAAAGATACATTGTATAAGCTAATAGAGTACCACCAATAATAATGTAGACAATCATCCACATATCAATAGACGTAAGCTTAGGCATTGGTTCATTAAAATAAATCGGAATAAAGGCTAACCCTGAAATGAACATTGCTGCTCCTACTACAGGAATTGTGCCATATTTTTTAAACAAATTGCCTGGCATAACGGTATTAATTGCTTCAGAAAGTGCAGCAATCAATCCCCATAAACAAGCCATAGGTGACAAGGCAAGCTGATCAAAGCGTCCACCTGTAGCCAAAATAAAGGTTACACCTACTGCAACCAAAATAGAAATAGCATCTATTCGCCGTGGCAACATTTTACTGCGAATTGATGAATAAAGAATAATGAAGACTGGCGCTAAAAACTGAATTACAGTAGCTGTTGGAGCATTACTATATTTCACAGCCACAAAGTAAGATAGCTGCGAGCTACCCATTCCTAAAAAGGCAAAAAGAATTAACATAATTAATGCCTTTTTATCATGGAACATTGCCTTGACTTGATCTAAGTATTTATAACAAGCATAAATTATTAACAGTAAGCCCGAAAAAATCAACCGTAGACCAACAAGCCATGAAGTATCGACATTGCTGTTAGCAAACAAAAATTCAACTGCTGTACCTGATGCTCCCCAAAAACATGCACCGACTACAGCCAAAGTAATCCCGCGATAACGCTGATTCACATTTTCACATCCCTTAAGTTTAATGTGTTTCATTCTAACATATTGCTTAAGAGATACTCAAATTCGTTATAACTGATTCAACTTATAAAGAAGATAACCGCTTCCGCTTACTACTAAACCAATTAGATAGAGTAGCCATGCTCCGGGATGAAAGGCAAACAATACTAGGGATAAAAAGGCGGAGGCTACACTAGCGTTACGAGTTAATCGCTTTTTACCAAACAACAGTCCTAACATGATGCCTGCCATAGTAAAAACATAGAAAGTATCAGCATACATCATCATATTTTCCATAATGGCAGTTTCACCAGGTTGAATCTTGCTGGCTAAATCAACAAAGATTTTTTCGCAAGAAATAGCAGAAATAATGAAAGAAACACATACTGTTATGAAGCTTAATGTACGAAAGAAAGCCTTTTGCTTCTGAATTGGCGTTTCTTCCATGAATGTTTTGAGAAAGAAAGTATGATCCTTCTTTGTAGCAACAATTCGCCCTGCTTTTTTATCACGCCAAGTAAGAAACCAGCCAATAGCCAAAAATACAAGGACTCCAATAAATTGAATTGTCAAAAGTCTACAAAAGACAGGAATATCATAAATCACAGTAATTGCTAGAATTACCGCATAAAGCAATTCCGCAAACAGCATTATGCGATTGCGTTTTTTATCTTTAAAAACTTTTTGAAAGACTTTGGAATTAGGATTAATCATAATGCTACCCCCCTAAAGCTTAGTCTGCAATGATAAAGCAATAACTCCAACGCTACCTACAATGCCGACAAGCGCAGGAATTAACATGCTGTTTTGAACAAAGATAATTGCTACCAAAGAAACTAACGCAATAAATCCACTAATCCTCATTGCCTTCTTATTTGCGCCAATAATTATCACGTCAATTGCTAATAATAAAATGATGACTAGAAAATCACCATAAAGCGTAACATTTTCAACTAAACTAGAATCCAGTGGTTTTTGCCAAATATCGTTCCACAATTGACGCGCAAAAACAATGGCGGCTCCAAGGACTACCCAAAAGTCGATCATCTCGAACATCCGGATAAAGAATAGTTTATTGAATCTAATGCTGGTAACGGTATCCCAAAGACTATCGTGTTGTTTAAACTTAACAGTAGCACCTTTTTTATCAAAGACCCAACCTATTACCAAGTATGCTAGAACTACTATCCCTTGAAAAACAATTAAATGCATAAAAAGCGGAAAGTAGAATACCAACGCAAGCAGTAAAATGGCTACATAGATAAGTTCTCCAATTAAAATTTGTTTGCCCCACTTGCGGTTACGAAGCCAACCAGTGAGCTCCCCCTTGTTCATGTGATCGTCTATATGTCCATTCATAATTCTCACCTACTTTTTAATAATTATCTAATTTACTAGAATTATATTACTATTTTTTGAATTGTCTATTACTTTTTTAAAAAATAAAAAAGGCAAAATCACATCCTCAATTATGGTTAATATTTATGCGAAATATATACATTTTCAGTACTTTAATCGGTATAATTATCTTCAGATATATGCATTTAAAGGAGAAGAAAATGCTAAATCCTATTTTTATTACATTTTTAATCTTTCTACTATTTCTAGGACGTTTTCTCTGGGTTATAACTCATGAACGTAGATCACTTCATGCTGGGGTCAGTCTAGTCATAGCACTTTTTACTTTGGCTATTTTTATTGCCACTGTATTACTGAATATCGCTGACTTTGATCCACATTATAAAGATTGGATTTTACCACTCTTTGTAACTGTCTTTATTATTATTGCTGTTGGAACAATTACCTTCATTCTAACTTTGATTATCATGTTCATCTATGATGGCATCGTCATTATTCGCAAAGAAGGTAATCGCTGGACCAACTATCTTTCTTTAGGGATGGGAATTGCAATTATTTTCTTTCTCTTCTTTTTCCCACAGATAGGGCGCTTCACTAGCAGCAATTGGCTTAGTTATCCTTATGTTTTTTTGACATTAGTTATTCTTTACTTGATAACAATTATGATGATGTTCACCCTGACTTCTTGGATCAACTTGGTTAATTGGCACGTACAGCATCTTGATTATGTAGTAGTTTTAGGGGCAGGCATTATGGGTAAAACCGTTACTCCACTTCTTGCTTCTAGAATTTCCCGGGGAATAGAAATCTATCACAAAAATCCTGGTTCCAAATTAATCATGTCTGGTGGTCAAGGCCCAGGTGAAGATATCCCTGAAGCTGAAGCAATGGCTGAATACGCAATGAATGCCGGTGTACCTAAAGCCGACATTATTATTGAAAATAAATCCAGAACCACTAATGAAAATCTTCGCTTCTCGCATGCATTGATGAAACCAGATAGCAAATTTTGTATTGTTACTAGCTCCTATCACGTTTATAGAGCTTTAGTTTTAGCAAAAAGACAGGGATTAAAATGCATCGGCTATGGTGCTAAAACAAAATGGTATTTTACCTTAAATGCCTTTGTTCGTGAATTCATTGCATACTTAGTAATTACTAAAAAAATGCAAACGATCATAATTGGCACTTTAGCAGCCGTCATTATCTTGCTTGCAATATTCAGCTTATAGTAAAAAGAGATCGGAAAAACCGATCTCTTTTTTACATATAACCTTCTTCATTCAAATTAAGAAAGATGACATTTGGCGCTGGCGTAGTTTCCTGCGTTATTTTGTTATACTTTCCACCATAATAATCATAGCGAAACTTACCTTTGCCAAACGGATCAATTCGACAGAGAAAGATCACGTACGCGGCCTTAAATTCTTCTTCCGGACAACCAAGACCACCAAAAATTATTTCTTCTTGATAGCCATTCGCAATCTCCAGAATGTTTTCATCTGGTTCCTGCGATCCTACTTGGATAATTAAACCGTATTTATTACGTTCTTTATCTCGTGCAATCACATGTACGACAGCTTTTTTATTCAAAACATTTTTATTTTGATCATCAAGTGATTGAACTTCCTGAATATCAAGTTCAGGCAACATTCTTTGGACTGCTGAAAGCAATCTATCATTGTATTTTTTCATAATTCCAGCAGTTAAATGATCCACCATTGTTGGTGTAATCTCATTTTCCAACATAAAAAAAATCCTCATTTCAAAAAATTAGAGATTTTATCCTCTATTATTTATTACGCAAAAAATACGTAAAATTTTTTGAAAATAGGATTTTTTAGTTAATTTTCTTTTCTAAAAAATGGACTAAGCAAGGCAACTAATAAGCCGTAAATGAAGTACCAGCGATAGATATCGACTAAATCTTGATTTTGCATCCATAAAATCAGAGCAATTACTGCTAACAATGCTCCTAAAAAGATAGTTGAGCCCATGTTTTTATCGGTAAAAAAGCTAGCGCCTGCACCTAAAGAAATTAAAGCAATTATACTGAAAAGAACAATAATTACTGGTCCTTTAGTTTGAACATCAACATTGAGCAGTGATGCATCAGTAAATAATTGCCATACAAGAAAACCTGCTAAAGCAATGCCAGCTAGTAATATGATTAATCTAACAATGAATGAAATAAATCTCTTCATGATATTTCCCCCGTAACATGTTCTCATTGTACCAAAAAAGCGTTTGGATTTTCTCCAAACGCTCTTCGATTTATTTTTTAATTTAGTCTAAGCCACATTTCTTGAAAATGTCATCCACATAACGCAAGTGATAGTGATAATCAAAAGCATCATCGACATCTTCTTTAGAAAGATAGTTCATGATTTCGCTATTTTCTACTAAAGGCTTAAATTGCTTTTGCTCATTCCATGACTTAGCAGTTAACTTTTGTACCATATCATAGGCTTTTTCACGTGATAAACCAGCTTCGTCAATCAGCTTAAGCAAAACACGTTGTGAGTAGATCAAACCATAAGTACGTCCCATATTCTTAAGCATTGTTTCTGGGAAAACATCCAAATTGCTCAAAATACGATTAAAGCGATGCAACATGTAGTCAATACCAATAGTCGTATCTGGCAAAATAATTCGCTCAGCACTTGAGTGAGAAATATCACGTTCATGCCATAATGCCACATCTTCATATGCTGTAACAATATGACCACGCATTACCCGAGCCATACCACACAAGTTTTCTGAACCAATTGGGTTACGCTTATGAGGCATTGCAGATGAACCTTTTTGTCCAGCACGGAAATGTTCTTCCACTTCATGAATTTCGCTTCTTTGAAGTCCGCGAATTTCAGTTGCCCAGTTTTCAATGCTTGTAGCAATCAAAGCCAACATAGCTATATATTCAGCATGTAAATCCCGTGGCAAAACTTGACTAGTGATTGGTTGTTGAGTTAAGCCTAATTGCTTCATCACACTAGTTTCGATTTGAGGCGGTACGTTAGCAAAAGTACCAACAGCACCTGAAATTTTACCCGATTCAACGCCTTTAGCAGCGTGTTCGAAGCGATCAATATCACGGTTAATTTCAGCATACCAACGAGCAAGCTTTAATCCAAATGTAGTTGGTTCAGCTTGAACACCGTGAGTACGACCCATTTCTACAGTATATTTGTACTTTCTAGCTTTTTCCACAATGGTCTCTTTCAGTTCATGCAAATCTTTTCTGATAATGTTATCAGCCTGCTTAAGCAAAAGTCCTTGGGCTGTATCTACCACATCAGTTGAAGTTAAGCCAAAGTGAACCCACTTCTTTTCAGGGCCAAGGCTTTCAGAGACTGTACGCGTAAATGCGACCACATCATGGTGTGTAACTTGTTCGAGTTCAGCTACACGTTCTGCAGTAAAACTAGCATTCTTAGCAATCTTTTCTGCATCTTCTTTAGGGACTTCGCCTTCTTCAGCCCAAGCTTTGGTAGCAGCAATTTCTACCTCTAACCAAGCCGCATACTTATTTTCATCAGTCCAAATTTTCCCCATTTCAGGGCGAGTATAACGATCAATCATAGATTACATTTCCCATGGATTCTTCAATACAATAGTTTGTTCACGGTCTGGGCCAACTGAAACAGTTACTAATGGCACACCAACCAATTCTGAAACACGGTTCAAGAACTTCTTAGCATTCTCTGGAAGTGCATCCCAAGTCTTAACTTGAGTAATATCTTCATCCCAAGCTGGAAGTTCTTCATAAACAGGTTTGCAACGGTAAAGTTCCTTCAAACTTGCTGGGTAATAATCAATCTTCTTGCCATCAAGTTCGTAAGCAGTAGCAATCTTAATCTTGTCAAAGCCTGAGAAAACATCGAGCAAGTTCAAGCTCAAACCATTAATGCCTGATACACGCTTAGCGTGACGTAAAGCAACTGAGTCAAACCAACCAACACGACGTGGACGACCAGTAACAGTACCATATTCATGAGCAGTATCACGAATACGGTCACCTACTTCATCCTTTAATTCAGTTGGGAATGGACCTTCACCAACACGAGTGGTGTAAGCTTTGCAGACACCGATTACAGTGTTCAAACGGTTAGCACCCATCCCAATACCTGAGCAGATACCACCTGAAATAGTATTAGATGAAGTTACGTATGGGTAAGTACCTTCATCAATATCAAGCATGGTACCTTGTGCGCCTTCGAAAAGAACTTTTTCATTATGGTCAAGTGCATCATTAACCAAAACAGAAGTATCAGTAACGTACTTCTTCATCTTTTGACCATATTCATAGTACTTTTCAAAAATATCTTCAAACTTAAGAGCTGGCTTACCATAAACCTTGGTAAATAATTCATTCTTCAACTTTAAGTTAAGACGTAATTTTTCTTCAAAAGTATCTTTTTCAAGCAAATCACAAACGCGAATACCAATTCTTGAAGCCTTGTCCATGTAAGTTGGTCCAATACCATTCTTAGTAGTACCAATCTTATTAGCACCCTTAGCTTCTTCTTGATATTCATCTTGCTTAACGTCGTAAGGCATGATGATGTTAGCACGGTTAGAAATTCTTAACTTGCTGATATCAATTCCATTCTTTTCCAAGTTATCAAGTTCACCAAACATAACCTCTGGGTTGATAACCACACCGTTACCAATTACGGCACCCTTAGAAGCAGCAAAAATACCAGATGGAATTAAACGCATCTTGAATTCTTTGCCATTAATATCAATAGTATGGCCGGCATTGTTACCACCATTTGAACGAACTGCCATAGCGGCATCTTTACTCAAAAAGTCAGTAATCTTACCTTTACCTTCATCGCCCCATTGACTACCTACGACTGCACCTGCTGTCATTTGAAATTCACCTCATAAAAAATCTCTATAAATATTACGTAAGCTAGTCTAGCAATTTAATATTTAATAGTCAATGCAAAATCCGAATTATTTTATTTTTAAATTATTTCATAGTTCGATTTTTATATTGACAAAACGCTTTTTATCCCATATAGTAGGTCTCGTTTGGTAAGCAATTTACAAGGGAGCATTTTAAATTGAGTAATTATTTCAGTATGGAAGCCTTTGATTATGATGATATTCAACTTATTCCTAACAAAGGTATCATCAAAAGCCGTCGTGACGCTGATACTAGTGTAAAGTTCGGAAGCCGAACATTTAAAATACCAGTTGTACCGGCTAATATGGAAAGCGTCATTAATGATGATTTAGCCATTTGGTTAGCAGAAAATGGTTATTATTATGTAATGCACCGCTTTGAACCAGAAAAACGCATCCCCTTCATTAAGATGATGCATAAAAAAGGTCTCTTCGCTTCAATTTCAGTTGGTATTAAAGACAGCGAATACGACTTTATTGATGAATTGGTTAAACAAAATTTGAAGCCAGAATACATCACCATCGACGTAGCCCATGGTCATTCCGTTTACGTTATCAAGATGATCAAGTATATTAAAGAAAAATTGCCTGAATCATTCTTAACTGCAGGCAACATCGCTACGCCTGAAGCAGTCCGTGAACTTGAAAATGCCGGTGCGGACGCAACTAAAGTTGGTGTTGGTCCCGGTCGTGCATGTATTACTAAGCTTAAAACTGGTTTCGGTACAGGCGGTTGGCAATTAGCAGCTCTCAGAATGTGTAGCAAAGTTGCTTCCAAGCCATTAATTGCAGATGGTGGTATTCGCCATAACGGTGATATTGCTAAGTCTGTACGCTTTGGTGCTACGATGGTCATGATTGGTTCAATGCTGGCTGGGCACAAAGAATCTCCAGGTAATGTGATCAAAATTGATGGCAAAACTTACAAGCAATATTGGGGTTCAGCTTCCGAAGTACAAAAAGGTGCTTACAGAAACGTAGAAGGCAAGCAAATGTTAGTCCCATACCGTGGTTCAATTAAAGATACTTTGCGTGAAATGCAAGAAGACTTACAATCTTCAATTTCCTACGCTGGTGGTCGCGACCTTAACTCCATCAAGTTAGTAGACTATGTTATCGTTAAGGATAATATTTTTGATGGTGACAAATAATAAGCATATTCTAATCATTTATATTGCAAATTAATTATTTTCTTGTTAATATTTTTAGATAATATAGTTTTATTGGATTTTTTCGATAAAATAATATGGGTCTAGTTACTGTAGGGTAGTCAGTAGCTAGGCTTTTTTCTTGCTCTTTGTTATTTTCAAAAATTAATTGGACATTATTAGTATTTATGTTATACTAATTGAGTTGATAGATGCGCCCTTAGCGCAACTGGATAGAGTGTCTGACTACGAATCAGAAGGTTGAAGGTTCAAATCCTTCAGGGCGCACTTAAAAACGGGAAATGGCTCAGTTTGGTAGAGCACCTGGTTTGGGACCAGGGGGTCGCAGGTTCGAATCCTGTTTTCCCGATAGTATAAAAAGAAGCATTTCCTAGGAAATGCTTCTTTTTTATTATTCTTGTTTATTCGATTTTCTGAAGATTACCCGTGTATCAGAACCAATATAATCTAACAGGGCTAAATCATAATTCTTTACTTGCCCTAATACATTTACTTTTTGATCACATGGCAAGTCACGTTTGGTAATCTCAATCTCACCTTCATAACGTTGATACAGATTATTATCAATCGTTACGCTGCCGTTGGGGCGAGCATAAATATTATCTTGTGGCTCAGTAGGAAGAATTCTCTTCTCTCTACTCTCCCGTAATCTAACTACATCACGAGCTACATCTGGGCGGTTATGCCATTCATTTTCAAATAATTCTGGAATCTCTGTATCCAAATGTAACGTAATGGCATTTTCTTTTTCATAATTAGTAATCGTTTCAATTGCATCCCTAGTTAATTGAGGATCACCCACAAAGATATAGTCACAATCATATCTCTTTAATTCTAGAATTGCAGCCAATGGATTTTCATATCTTTGTTTTTCCAAGGTAGGCAAACCAGCAAAAATTGGGCCACGCAATTTGCCATTTCCTGCAATAAAAGCAGCCGTCTTTAAATTATATTTATGCAGCCACTTATTCTTTTCATGCATCCAATGAGCTTCCAATCCAGTCTCAGGACGCGGATAGAAATTATGTCCTGCCGTTAATTTTTCAAAATTTGCATTACTGTATTTCAGATTATCAATATCATCTTGCGTAATCGTGCTGGCATTTAAAACAACCGGCATTTCTTTTGACAGTTTAGCAATCATTTCGCTAGAAAAGCCGTCATCAACACGAATTCCGGTTAAATTAAGACTTTTAATCTGTTGCACACTGTTCACATTAATGTCCAAATTCTGCAAGATTGTTTCAGATACATCTGCAATAATTTTTAAATCCAGTTTCTGACACCAACTGGTCAGATCACCTAATCTATTTAAAATTGTTTCACTATCAGCCTCAGGAACATCAAGTTGCGTAAACACACACGCAAACCCACTATTCCGCATCATTAATAAATAATTGTAATCTTCAGACGTTAATTCATGTCCGAGATAAACAGAAAAACCTAGCATTCTTATCCTCTTAAAAAGTCCTTTACTTTCTTTGATATCTATAGGTAAACCGCTTTCTAATTAATGATAGCACAATTTTTTCTTGCTTTTTTGTTCAAATTAATGTTAAATACATATAAACAAATTAAAAAGCAATGAAAAAGACGAGTAAATAATTCCATTCTTTTCAGTGAATTAGTGCCAGTGTGAAGCTAATAGACCCTGGATTATTGAAAAACACTTTTAGCAGCTCACCGAACTAACAATTCTTATAGTAGGTTGAGACGTCTCCGGTACGTTACCACGCCGGTGGAGCATGATAGTGCTTCATGAGGAGGTCTATATTAGACAATCTGGGTGGTACCGCGGAAAAAAGCCTTTCGTCCCTGACAATTAGGGAGCGAAGGGCTTTTTCTTTACTCTCAACTAAAAAATATTTTTTAGAAAGAGGATTACTATGGAACTTATTTTACCTAAAGATTATCATCCAACATTAACTGTTCGCGATACTGAAGCAGCAATCGTCTTCATTCGTGAGACTTTCCAAGACAAACTTGCTTCTATTCTAGGCGTTCAAAGAATGTCTGCTCCAATGTTTGTTGAAAAGAGCACTGGGTTAAATGACAACTTAAACGGAGTTGAACGTCCTGTAGCCTTCGATATGAAGGCAATGCCTAAGGATGACACTATCGAGGTCGTTCATTCTCTTGCTAAGTGGAAAAGATTAGCTCTTAAGAGATACGGCTTTGGTATGCACGAAGGTCTTTATACTAACATGAACGCTATTCGTCGTGACGAAGACCTTGATAATTTCCACTCTATCTATGTTGATCAATGGGATTGGGAAAAGATCATCCGCAAGGAAGAACGCAATACTGATACTTTGGAAATTACTGTTAACAAGATTTTTAAAGCAATCAAAGAAACTGAAAAGCTAGTTTCAGCTCGCTACCCTGGTTCTACCTACCGTCTTGGCGATCACGTTTCATTTATTACTACCCAAGAATTAGAAGATCGTTGGCCAGACCTTTCCCCAGAAGAACGTGAAAACAAGATCGCTAAAGAAGAAAAAGCAGTCTTCATTATGAAGATCGGTGACAAACTAAAGCGTAGCGGTAAGCCACATGATGGTCGCGCGCCTGACTACGATGATTGGCAATTGAACGGTGACTTAATCTTCTGGTATGAACCTCTTCAAAGCAAATTGGAAATTTCTTCAATGGGTATCCGTGTTAGCGAAGAAAGCTTGCGTGAACAATTGAAGAAAGCCCACTGTGAAGAACGTGCCAAGTTGCCATTCCACCAAATGCTTTTGAAAGGCGAATTGCCATACACTATTGGTGGCGGGATTGGTCAATCACGTCTCTGCATGCTTTTACTTGGCAAGGCTCATATTGGCGAAGTACAAGCCAGTATCTGGCCTAAAGACATGGTTAAAAAATGTGAAGCAGACGATATTCGCTTGCTGTAATTTAGAAATCCGAGAAACTTCTCGGATTTTTTAGTAGTTGCAAGTTATAACACGTTATAACAAAAATGCATTAGATAAGATTAGAAAGGACAAAGCATAATGAAAAAAGAACTTAAAGTTAGAAGAATTGGTAATTCTCTTGGTAGTATCTTTCCAAAAAGTTAGGGTGTTGCAGAAGGCGCTAAATTAGAATATAAAATAGACAAACAGCATCATCAAGTTATTATTGATTTAAATTCTACAGACATAAAGCATGATCGTGATCTTATTGAACAAAGTTTTGAAGATTTTAAGCATGGTGACTGGTTCGATGAAAAGGAAATGAAAGCAAAGTTTGGAAAATATGGTTGGGGTAAATAATGTATCAAATACAATACAGTAAGAACTTCGTGAATTCATTTACTCAAACTATCACTTATTGGCAAGATGAATTGCAGTTACCAGATGCTTATATTCAGAGATACACTTCATTGGTATCCAAAAGTATTTCTCTTTTACATGAATTTCCTCCCATGTATCAAGATGTCAGCTCAATTTATCATTTTTCTACTCCCACTTACCGAATTACTATTGGTAAGAAATATGCTATCTTTTACAGAGTGAATGAAAAAGAAAAGAAAGTTTTAATTGGTAGTTTTTTTAATAATAAACAAATGAAAGTGGATTTTTAAAAAGCATCCCTACGAAACTCATTGTTTCAAAGGATGCTTCATTTTTTGTCAAATCGATGATCAGGTAAATCAATAAAATACTTGTGCCCACCTAGGTCACTTTCAACATGCTGATAAACCTCAATTAAAGCGTAATAAGTGAAAACATAAATCAAGTAGAGTATGCCTAAGAAAATAAAGTAAGCAATTAAATTCCAACACAAAAAGAAAAGACTCAGACTTGGTAAAACAACTGTACTGATACCCACCACGATATAAAAATGGGACCAATTGCGTAATTGAACCCGAAGGAGCACCATACAGTTTTCCACTACTCTGCTACTTAAGTAACAAAAACTAATGAATGATAAATTTGTCAGAAATTTTAAAAATCCAAACCTGACTAATACCCAACTTTGTACGCCAGTCGTAACACCAGCCAAAATAATAAAAAACCACATCAACAAACGATTTAGATTATCTCGTTCATGAGTAACTATTTGTTCACGAGGATTAAAACTAATCCGGTCAGCTAACCAGTTATAGCCATCGATGAAGTAATAAAAGTTGGCAATAAAGCCAATCTCTATAAAAAAGACGAGGAAGCCGTGCATGATAAGTGAGAACACCAGAATGAGCATCCCTAAAATACCCAACCAAGGGAGCACCAAGCCAATTTTACGAGAGCGAATAAATCTTTGAGTTTTAAGATTCAACTGCATATTTTTTCTAGCCATTTTCTCACTCCCGTTCATTTTCATTTATATTACTCGCGGGATATTAAAATTTTAATATTTTTTAATATATTTCTTATAAAAAAGCACCCCTACAAAACTCATTGTCTCAAGGGATGCTTTATTACTATCTAATTTTTCCGTTCACCTTTAGAAATCCAAGCCATAATCAATGGCAAAATTACAAAGCCGAAGATCATCATCACAATAGCGTACCAGTTAACACCAACAATTTTACCTGCCGCATTAGCCACGCCAAATTGTGCCTGCCAGTTATATTCAATTAGTAAGAACACTACAATCACTATTGATAAAATTGGCACAACGACATCCGTAACGACATTCTTGTCAGCCTTTAATACATTTTCTTTAGCCTTGTCACGATAGAATTGGATAACTGCTAGAGGAACCACGATAAAGCCTAAGAAGCGAACCATCGCACTCAAAGTAATCAGGTTGACCATGTTATATTCAAAGGCCATCGGAATTAAAATTGCTAGAGCTACTGAGATAAAGAAGGTTCTAATTGGAAAATTATTCTTCGTTCTCTTAGTAAGTGCCTTTGACATCTGTCCTTCACGTGCCATTGCTTCCAAGATACGAGGAGCGTTGAAACTAGAAGCTACATTGATGCCAAACATGGATACTAATGCACCAACCAAGATCACATCACGTAAGATTTTATTATCAAAAATAGCTGCAATAGCAACAACCTGTTTAGTCGTCATTAATGCCTTAGGATTAAGCACCATTGCGACCGCTACAACGCCAATATATACAATAGCAATTACTAAAATTGCCAAAGGAATCGCACGGGGCAAGTTTTTCTCAGGATCCTTCATATCCTCTGAACCTGAAGCTACTGACTCAAAACCAGTAAAAGCATAAAACGCCGAGACAATTGCCATAACGAATGTAGTAGTGGTCAAAGTAGGCACAATTTTTTGTCCACCTTGCGTAATCTGATCAACTTCACTTAAATTGCTTGAAGCACCCGTTGCAATCAACAACACAACACCGGCAACGATAATTAAAACTAAAGCAGCTAGTTTGCCAATCGTAGCTAAATTCATGACCCATTTTAATACTCGTTGACCAAACAAATTAATGATCGTAATAATCGCCATTAAGACTAAGAAGCCAACCGTTACGTTTAGAGTTTTGTTAGGGTCACCACCAAAAATTGAAATCATGGACTTGATAACTCCGACCGCCATAACGCCCCATGCAACGCTGGCTGAAAAGTACCGTAACACGCCCATATAAAAGCCGACTTTTTTGCCAAAGGCTGCTTTGGAATAAGCATAAGCGGCACCTGACTTCGTTACATACTTTGATGCGGCCGCAAAAGAAATTGCCAGGATTGCCGCAAAAATCGCTGCAATAAAGTAAACGATTAAGGCCTTGGAACCAGCTTGTTGAACCACACTACCTGGTGTTAAGAAAATTCCTGAACCAATGATAGCGTTAATGGCTAACAGCACAATTGACCAGAAGCCTAATTTATCTCCTGTTTTCTCACTCAATTTTGCATCCCTCTTATTTTGCATTTTCAATTACAAATTTAAATAAGTTATTCATAAACTGGACATGCGAATTACGGTGCAGCATTTCTGGATGCCATTGAACCGCAATTACATTGCCCTTTTTATTTTCTAATCCTTCAACCACACCATCTGGGGCCACAGCAGAAGCAATCAAATCTGGAGCAACATCTTTAATCAATTGATGGTGGAAAGAATTAACTTGAAATTCGGTTTTGCCTAAAATTTTTGCTAGTTTGCTATTAGGTTTAACTTTCATTCCGTGAGTTGGCAAGTCTGAAGTATGACCTTGCATATGCTTTAATGTTAATTCCTTACGGTAAGAAAGATCTTGATATAATGTTCCGCCATGAGCAACATTGATAATTTGCGCGCCACGACAGATGCCCAATACCGGGATGCCATTTTCCTCAGCTAATTTAAGCAAAAGCATATCAAAATGATCACGTGCAGGCCAAGTAGCTCCTATTTTTTGAAGAGGTTCTTCACCATAATTATGAGGATCAACATCATGTCCACCTGAAAGGATTAGTCCTTGAACATTATTCAGTTGTTCTCTAACTACATCATCATTCTCATTAAAGGGAATAATGTATGGTACACCACCGTTTTGGACCACTGAATCAACATAATCTTCATTTACGTAGCTACGATGATATCCTGGAAAAATACCTCCATCGTCAATAAGTACTGAACCTGAAATTCCAATGATTGGTTTGTTCATACTTGCACTCCTCCCCTACTTACTTTTAGTATGTAGTTTACATTATAAATAAATTAATAAAAAAGTACAATTAAATTTATTAATTGTACCCATAACTTTCATTTATTCCTTAACATCCCCGCGATGTTTAATTACATAAACCAGTGCTGCAATAATTAACACAGCTGCACCAACTGTAACTGAAATCTGCGTCTCTGGATTAATAAACATAAACACCACAATCACTACCAGCATAACTAATGCAAAATAGTTTGAGTATGGATAAAGCGGCAATTTAAACGGATGCTCCTTCATCAATTCTGGGTTCTTTCTTCTAAAACGCAATTCAGCTAGCAAAATTACGAACCAGGCCACCATCCCTGGCAAAACAGACGAACTATACACGATAACGAAAACATTTGCCAAAGATTTATTCAAAAACTGGGCTAACACATTAAGCATAAAGCCAATAAAGATTCCACTAGTAATTCCTATGATCGCATGACTTGGTACGATTCGCTTTGAAACATAGCCAAATGTCTTAGGGGCTTCACCCTCATGTGCTAGTTTATAGAGCATTCTACTAGATGAATAAATTCCAGAATTTGCTCCAGATAATGCTGCTGTTAAAACAACAAAGTTAATCACGGAAGCAGCTGCAGTGATTCCCACCTTGGCAAAAGTAGTAACAAATGGTGATCCCATGCTATCCAACTTATTCCATGGATAAATCGTCACAATGACAAAGATAGCACCAACATAGAAAATCAAAATTCGCCATAACACTGACTTCACGCTTTTGACAATCGCTTTATGTGGATTAGAAACTTCACCAGCAGAAATTCCAATTAACTCGATTCCCTCATAAGAACCAACAATAATTGCCATTGAGAAAAAGAAACCTTTTATACCACCGGTAAAGAAACCACCGTGACTCCATAGATTAGAAAAACCAACTGGATGACCGCCATTGCCAAAACCAAATAGGATTACGCTAAGTCCCAATAAAATCATTAAGATGATCGTAACCACTTTGATCATCGCAAACCAGAATTCCAACGTTGCATATGCACGTGCGCTAGCCAAGTTAGCGATCAGTAAAAACAGAATAATAATTATTCCGGCAATCCAGTCTGATGTTCCTTTCCACCAGAAACGTAGGTACTCCGTAGTGGCTACAACTTCAGAGATACCAACAACGATATATTGAAAAACGTTGGCCCATTCTGCTAAATATCCAGCGATGGGATGCACATGATCTGCCGCATAATCCGCAAATGATCCAGTACCCGGATCAACATACAACATTTCCCCTAAAGCACGCATAACAATGTACAAAATAACGCCAACAAAAATATAAGCCAATAATACTGATGGGCCTGTCCACTTAATTGTGGAACTAGCACCCATGAATAAACCGACACCGATGGCTCCTCCTAACGAGATCATTTCCATCTGACCGGCAGTCATTGATCGTTTTAATTCAGGTGCCTTTTTTGCCATATAAAACTCCCCTTCTTTAGTATTTCCTAGGAAATACTTTCTCTTTTATGTACAAAATTATAGCTAATTGCTAAAATTGCAACAAATATAATCGAAATAATTAATGCCAACTGTGTTGCTTTCACAAAGAATAATAAAATTAATACTGCAACATAAAATGCGATTGTCAACCAACTAGTTAATGGATAGCCCGGCATTTTGAACTCGCCTAAGTTGTCCTTGTTCTTGCTTCTATAAACGACGTGAGCAAACATTATAAACAGCCACACAATTACGAAACAGATTGTCGAAACAGTTGAAACTACATCAAAAATTCTGGCTGGCATAATATAATTTAATATTACCACTACAAACAAAATCAATGATGAAGCCATCAAAGCTCGCTTAGGAATCGCTTTTTTGGTAAGTTTTCTAAGTGATTTAGGTGCATGCCCATTACATGCTAATGAATAAAGCGACCGACTCGTTGAAAAGATCGCACTGTTAGTTGCTGATAAGGCAGCAGTTAAAACCACAAAATTTAGGATCCCTGCTGCAGCGGTTACGCCAATTCCAGTAAAGACTTGAACAAATGGACTTGAAGTCGTTTTAATTTGATTCCAAGGATAAACTGACATAATTACCAACATTGAGCCAACATAAAAGAGACCAATTCTTACAGGCAACGTATTAATTGCTTTAGGAATATCCTGATGTGGATTAGCAGTTTCACTCGCAGTTTGCCCTACAATTTCTACCCCAACAAAGGCAAAAACTACCATTTGGAAAGATAGTAGGAATCCCCATGTCCCCGTTGGGAAAAAGCCACCATGATTAACTAAATTAACTAATGATACATTGCCGCCTTTAACTGAAGTCTGCAATAAGATCATCACAATTCCCGTAATGATTAATGCTACAATCGCTAGGACCTTAATTAAAGAAAACCAGCTTTCTAGTTCACCAAACAAGCCCACATTCACCATATTAATGAACATTAATAAAATTACGATTGCGAGCGGACCTACCCATTGAGGAAGCCAAGGGAACCAATAACGTAAATAGATTCCTGTTGCAGTTAAATCTGCCATGGCCAAACTAAGCCAGCAAGCCCAGTAAGTCCATCCTGCTACAAATTCTGCACGTTTACCTAAATACTTTTTGATCGCTTCTAAAAATGAATGGCTATCTGGATCAACCAAAATTAATTCACCCAATGCCCGCATCATAAAGAAGGTAATTACCCCCACAATCAAGTATGACAGAATAATTGAAGGGCCTGCGCTATGAATAGCTGAACCTGAGCCTAAAAATAAGCCTGTACCTATAGCTCCTCCAATTGCAATCATGGTTACATGACGACTTTTTAGTCCACGTTTTAACTTTGTTTTCTTATCCATAGCTACTCTCACCTTCCATAAGTAGAAAAAGGAGCGACCATTTCGAAATGAAACAGTCGCTCCATCAAAATTTTCTCTTTTTGTTTTGAATTATAAGACCTACTTACTATTTGTGCAATAACTTTTTATTTTTAATACGATTATTTAAGTAAGCTGTACAAATTAAAATAGCAATAATAATTAAAACAAACACAATAGTAGTGAAAGTAATTACCCCAAACAATGGAGTACATGCAAGAACTTCAATAATTACTAAACCAGTAGTAATCCAAGTTACTCGACCATGATAAAAATTGAACCAATTAATTATTGCATAGATCATATCGAGAATAACTAGGAACAAAATACCATAAACAAATAGGTATTGACCCCATTCAGGGAAAGACCAAATTAATGCTCCACTAACTTCGAGCATGACAATGAGTAAAAATGCAATAATTCCAATTTCGAAATTTAGTATTATCCGCATAAAAATTAACAACAAGTCTAGATTATTGTGTTGCGCACCCAAATTAAAGTAAATCAAGCCTAGAATCCCTGGTGAAGCTAGCAAAACAATGATTAATGAATGAACTATTCCTTCACCCATATAAATTCCAAGTGGAATTCCTGTAACAGCTTGAGCAATGGTAAAAATAATTGTAATTACCATTGAGGCAATCATTATGACTCGAATCCAACCACGCTTATTTTCAAACCAGACTGTTAAAGCAGTGATCAAGTAAAGTACCCCATAAATGGCTACTATTACTGTTTCCTTTCCAGGCCATTGAACTGCAAACGTTAAAACAGCTGAAGCTAAAGCCAAAATGGTTAAAATTATTTTGATGATTAAATCTAATTTTTTCCTATTCATAATTCCTATCTCTTCAATTGAATCATATTAGTTTTATTATACAAAAGATCGATATGGACGCAAAAAAAGGATATTCCCGAGAGAATATCCTTTTTAATATATTTTCATTACGCGTGGTGCTAGTTAAATCG
>NZ_AZFO01000019.1 GCF_001436305.1 Lactobacillus ultunensis DSM 16047
CCACTTTAGTGGGATTGTATCATTTAGAACGACGCTTTTTCTAAATAATATCTTTTTGTAAAGCCATAAAAATAGTAATAATTAATAAGTCAGCACTGCCACCAAGACTATAATTCCTCTTTTTAAATATCTGATTTAAATTTAGAAGAAATTCTTTACCATTTTCAGTTTGATAACCACCTAAAGTTAAATACTTCTCCGCCTGCTTATGTGCCCATTGAATAACTTCGATACCACCGGCACGTTTGATTAAATTTGAATCTTCAATTTGACTAACAATTTTCATCAGCGTATCTAACAAACGCGTATTCAAGTCACCTGTCGTTTGGGCTAAAAACGGCAAAGCAATCTCCTTCACCAACGGGTATCCTGCTTCCGCTTCAGCACGTACTCCACCTTTACCGTATTTCAGAAATTGACGTTCACCTGCGGTTTCATTTTTTTGACCTAAATCGTGTTTAACTAAACCACGTGTCATTGCTTGAATTACGGTAAATTCATCAATATCAGAATGCTTTTGACAATAACTACTTGCACAGACAAACAATCCTAAGGAAAAGATTGCACCTTTGTGCGTGTTAATGTTTTGAGTAGCTTTGAACATACTCTTTTCTGCTTTAATTCCAGCTTGACGTAATAAGATAAACATTTGTCTTAAATCATTATTGTCAAAATTATAACCAATTTTAGCGGCTTCTTCAAAATAATCATCCAAGCTCAAGCTACTATTGATAAATAAATATACATTCATATCAGGATGTGGGCCATTATCTACGGGATCAACCAATCCTGGTTTTGGATTAGTAACAACTTCATATAAAAGTGCTTTTTCAGCATTCTGCGCAATTTCGTGTGGTGCCATACATTCCCTCATTCTCTGGCTAAGTACCGATTTTTTAGTAAAAAGTGACGTATCAATTGATTAGTTCTTTGAGGAACTTCAGCCATAATATCATGACCGGTATTCTCTAATACAACTGTTTCTATCTTATCATTTTGTGCTTTCATCCATTGACCAAAATGCCAATCATAATATGGACTGGACTTGGCTGCAATCACCATCAATGGTCGCTTTTCTCTTTTTATTACCTCACGCCAGTCTAATTGAACATGATCTCTTAATAAATCCAGATTAGACTTACGACTAAAAGGATATTTAACTTTAACAAACGATAGTTTGCCAGCTACTTGGGATGAAATTCCATTGATGGTTTCATGAACCTGGGGAGTTTTCTTGATCTCACTAACAAAATTATCTGGCGTATAATTCATAAAACCATACGGCCAATCAGCAGTATTTAACATATATGGACTCTGATCAATAATTATGCCTAATTTTATCAGTTCTGGTTTAACAGCCAATAAATTATACAATATACTACTACCCATCGAATGAGTAATCAAAGCAACACTTGAAATATCTAAAGCAGCACTTAATTCTAATATATCTTCAGTAAGGCGCTTTAAAGTGTGTCCTTTAGACGTCCGCTCACTTCGTCCCATATTTCTATGATCATAAGTTATTACTTGATATCCCATGTGAGTTAAATAGTCTACTTGAGCAGTCCAAATTTCTTGATAGCCGCCAAAACCTGCAATTAGAATAATTGGTCGTCCTGAACCATAGATATGATAATTAAGTTTAACCCCATCATCCGTTTTAAAAAACATGCTATCCTTCTTCGATATAATGCCATGGATCAGCGCTTAGCTGTGGTCCAGCATTAGTTTTTATTAAGATTTGTGCATCCCTATTCATCGCATATTCCTCAAGAGCAAAACCGCGATCTCGGTTAACAACTTGCATATCCGCATGCACATTAAACTGATTCAACTGCTTGAGTAAAAGCTGAGCTTGCTTGATACTCATCGGCTTTACTTTCCAAGCAATAATGTCTATATCGCTTGTTTGATGAACCATTTCTATTCCAGTGGCCATTTCATACACTAAAGATCCTGACACTCCCCAACGCAACTTAGTCAACAAGGGGACTATTTTAACTAATGCCTGAAAAGCAAGCATTGCTTGTCTATCATGAGGTAAATTTCTCCATGACTGATGTGCAATAAAATAGTCGGGATGATAGTGCTTCAATATTTTGTCTTTTGGTAAAAAACAGCCCCAACGTTGATTCTTTTGCTTTCCTCTAATTCCAATAGGAATCAGGTTATTTTTTAAATTTCCTCGTCTGACTACAACTATTTTTGCTTTAGACAAAGAATCCTTTGCCCATTCAGGTAAAGGATTCTTTTCTAATATTAAGTCATCTTCATGAGCAAAAGTTACGTCCACTCTCAATTGCAATAGGTGTTTCATAGCGGAAATGAAGGTCAGTTGGTTGATCTTTAGTACTTTCAATTGCTTCATCAATCAATTCATGAACTTTCTTAACTGCATCATCATTTGCATCCCAAGAAGAAACATCGTGAACCAATTTATACAAAGCACCTAGTTTTTCATAGTTAAAGATATCATAAGCCATTGCTGGAACATGCTTGGTAGCTTCTTCCAATTCTGAAATTGTTCTTTGAGTAATTCTTGCAGCAGAAGCTTTAGACATAGCTTGAATAGTAATAGACTTATCAGCTAATGCAATCATGCGATTAGATTGCAAACCATGAGCTAAGAAACCACCTGAGACAGCATCCCCAGGGATGAAGTCGATAACGGGATGCCCAGCTTGACGAGCTCTAGCATAAGCTGCTGCACTTGAAGCTAAGCCAATATGGATACCAATCAGCTCTTCTTTATAGCCATATGCTTGACTAGGCACATCAACAATCAGGATAATTGGTCGTTTAACTTTTTTGTCTTGATCCTCGTCTACAATCTTATTCACAATCTTTGAAATGACAAATCCTTCTTGTAGACCTACTTCACCATGTCTAACTCTTGGGAAACGATTATTTTCATCCGGAACAATTGCAATATATTCTTTGCCATCAACTTCAGCAGCTAAAACTGTAGAATACTTTGATGTTGCATTTTTTATTCCGGTTAATTTTTCAAACCATAAGCGTCCTCTACTCTTAGTTCCCGGCTTTTCACCAGATACAGTAGCTGAAATATCATGCTTAACCGCTTGAGTCTCGCTGTATACTTTACGATATTCTTCTGTATTCAATGGTTTGTTAAAATCAATCTTATCAAACAAGGTTAAATAGAAATCTGCTCGATCTGTCCGATGAGCATCCTTTTTCTGATCGATAGCATTTGAAATTGATTCTTTAATAGTAGCGATATTGTCTTTGACAACTTCATCAACAATGCCAGTTTTGACTCTTTGCTTCGTACCTAAAGTATTCCAGATCAAATCCTTATCGCTAGAATCAAACTCGCGGACACCTGCTTCTTGCTCAATAACTTCTGGGCCGTTTAAAGCTACACGTGCCTTGGCAGTAGTAATGAGGTAAGACAACACCGCACTAGTAATTGACATACCACCGAAACTACCAACTCGTCCAGGAACTACCCCAATAACTGGAACATACTTCTTTAAAGCAATAACTGCATTTTGAATCTCAGAGATAGATAACAAGCCATAGTTAGCCTCTTGCAGACGAACACCACCAGTATCGAGAACAATAATTGGATAAATGGTATTGCCATTTTTATTATCTTCTAAGGCCTCTTCAAGAGTGGCGACAATCTTAGCACCTGAGACTTCACCAATACCACCGCCTTGGAATTTGCCTTCAATTGAAATGATGACTACTTGTTTACCATCCAAGGTACCTTTAACAACGATAACACCGTCATCACTTTCAGGAACAATATTTTGTGGTTCTAGGTGTGGTGAAATCATATCATATTCTGGACCAACAATTTCACGACCAGAGTTTGAGTCAACCAATGCAAAAGCACGCTGACGACCATTTAATTCAACAAAACTATCTTTCATCTTTCAATGCCTCCATTGCTTGAGTCAAACGTAAATTTACCACACCCGGAGTTGCGCCAAAGTCATGAATAATGAATTTACCATTTAATGGGTAACGGGCAAAAAAGCGGTCTAACACATTTTGCCAAATTTTCTTAAAGCCATCGCTCCCAGTAACAATATCTAAAGTGGTTTTTTCACCATCTGTCGGATAAACCAAGATTTCAAGGTCACCAGAGGTAACAACGCCAACATGTGCAAACTCCTTAACAGGAGTAGAGTTTTTATATTCAAAGTGTAATTTTTCCATGATTCTTTTCCTCCTCAAATTATGACCAAGATCTAAATTTTGCAGGTGGATTATACAAACCATGTGACCACTCTACAAGATCATCCATAGTTTGAGCAGCAAGCAAGGAACGTTTTGCATCTTCACGGCGAACACCTAAGTCTTCTGGCAAAGCGACAATGCCTCTTTCACGCAAATCCTTCACTTTTTCAGGATTTGAACGCAAACCAACTGGAGTTACACCAGCAATAGCTTCAATAGCGGCTTTTCTTTCTTCCATGCTATCAGTCTTATAGAGGTAAGCTATTCCTTCTTCAGTTACAATATGCGTCGTATCTTCTGAATAAATCATAATTGGAACATTAGCAAGCTTAGCTTCTTTTCTTACTTCTTCTGCATCCAAGTGGTCGACAAAGACAGGTTTCTTGTTTGCACCAAAAGTTTCAACCATTTGAACTACCAGTTTTTGGCCTTTAGCCAATGGATCGTCGTCTGGCTTCAAGCTTTGCCATGCTGGCGTTGAGTGACGACGACCAGTAGGATTAGATCCCATATTAGGCGCACCACCAAAACCAGATAAACGACCGTTGGTTACAGTTGAAGAGTTGCCCCATTGATCAATCTGCAAAGTGGAGCCTACGAACATGTCTAGTGCATATTGGCCAGCTACTTGTCCTAAAGCACGGTTGGAACGCATCGTACCATCTTTACCAACAAAGAAAACATCGGGACGTGCAGCAATATACTTTTCCATTCCTACTTCACCACCAAATGAGTGAATAGATTGAACCCAGCCACTTTCAATAGCAGGAATCAGAGTTGGAGTTGGATTTAATTCCCAGTTGCGACAAATTTTACCCTTTAAGCCCAGTTGTTCACCATAAGTTGGCAACAAAAGTTCAATTGCAGAGGTATTAAAACCAACACCGTGATTCAAAGTTTGTACATGGTGCTTAGCATAAATACCTTTAATTGCCATCATTCCCATTAAAATTTGCAATTCTGTAATAGCTTGTGGATCTCTTGTAAATAATGGCTCCAATTGATATGGCTTATCAGCAGGAATTACAACATCAACCCAGTCACCTGGAATATCAACGCGTGGAACCTTGTCAACAACTTCATTTGCTTGAACAATTACGATACCATCATGGAAAGCTGCAGCTTCAACAATTGTTGGTGTTTCCTCAGTATTAAAGCCTGTGTACAGATTACCTTCTTTATCTACTTTATCTGCAGCTACTAACACTACATTTGGAATCAAGTCAATGAATAGACGACCAAATAATTCCAAATAAGTATGGATATCGCCAACTATCATTGTTCCATCTGCAATCATTTGAGATACTCGAGTACTTTGAGGACCGGCAAATGAAAAATCCATCTTTGAAGCAATACCCAAATCAAAAATATCCAAATGCTCTGGACGTGAAATACTCGACATAATCATATGCAGATCATGAACACGTTCAGGATCGACTTTAGTCAAAGCTTCTGACAAGAAGGATGCTTGTTTCTGATTATCACCCTCAAGTACAACCTTATCGCCAGGTTTGATTAAATTGCTTAAAACTTTAACTACATCTTCGGTTTTAGCAAATTTTCCATCCAACAAAGAACTTATACTTGCTAAGCGAGCATTCTTGGCATCACGATGCGTGTGCCAATTTTTTGTTTCTGCCATTTTTATTTCTCCCATTTATTAAACAAGTAGTCAGCATCATCGATTGATATTTGTGACAATGTGACCATATGTAATTGATCTGTCTTAGCTTTCAACAATTTGGTAAAAGCTGAACCAGGTGAAAACTCACAACTAACTGTAGGTTGATATTCAAGTGCAATTTGCATCATCGTTTCCCACAGCACTGGATAAACTAAGTTGTTGCCTAAATCAAAAACTACTTCTTTCAAATTCCTAACGGCATGACCATTGTAATTAGCTAGGTAAATACAGTTAGGTTGATGTAATTTTAATTGACCAATAAACTGGTTCAATTGCTCAGCCGCTTTTTTCATTAATGGTGAATGAGAAGGATTAGGTACACGCAGCAGCTTAGCCTTAGATGCTCCATTATCTTTAGCTAGTGCTAAAACTTTTTTGATTGCGGTGATTTTCCCTGAAAAGGTATTTTGCAACTCTGAATTTTGATTAGATAAATAAACTGGATCACTTTCTGTAAATACTTGTTCAGCTAATTTCTTAGCTTCTAAACGACTAAGTCCTACGACAACTCCCATCCCATATCCTTCGGGATAAGACTGTTGCATTAACTTAGCTCTAAGAGCAACTAAACGAAAAAGATCTTTTTTCTCAATTACTTCAGCCGCATATGCCGCTGCAAACACTCCTAATGAATGTCCGGCAACTAAAGTTGGCTGCCAGTGCAATTTCTTTAATTGCTCTATTTGATCAATTTGTAAAAGCAAAATACTTAATTGAATTTGCACAGAATCTTGATAGCCTTCTTGAGTATCAAGTAATTTTACTTTGGTCCATTTTTCTACCTGATCTTTTAATTCAGAATCAACATTTTTTAACATCCCAGCCTTTTGTCCACCTTGACCGGGAAATAACCATAAGCTTCGCAAAACAATCACCTCTTTGGACCTCACATTTTTTATGTTTAAAACGTTTTGATGACAATTTATAATATATAAATAGAATAATACTTAACCAAATAGTTATGAGTGAGGAAACAAATTGAATTTAACTACTCTTAAATATTTCATAGAAGTTGCTTCTTTAGGTTCAATCACTAAAGCAGCTAAAGAAGCTTACGTCAGTCAATCTGCCGTTAGTAAAACCATTAAGCAACTAGAAAACGAGATTGGCGTGAAGCTATTCGACCGCGAAGGAAGAACCATTCAGCTGAATCAACAGGGGAAACTTTTCTACTCTTATGTATCGGATAGCCTAAATTTATTAAATCGAGGAATTAAAGCAGTACAAAACTCTAAGAACATTGATGAACAGCCTCTTAATGTTTTATTTACCGTTGCGTCTCCATTAATTTCAAAAATAGTTTTGAGAATGCAAGATGTTTTGCCTAACATTAGTCTTAACATTCACCAAAAAAATAGTTTTGCAAAGGATTTAGAACAATTCGACTTCATTATTTCTACAGAAGAAATCCCCCATTTTAACAGCATCCCGATCATAACTGAAGAAATCATGATCGGTGCTAAAAAGGGACTATTACCTAACAAAGATTTTATTAAAACCAAAGATCTCAACCAATTTGTTTTCATCGGATTAGATAGTGAAACAGAATTACAGCAAACGATTGATCAATTTCTAACTGCACAAAAAATCAAGCTTAATTATCAATATCAATCAGATGAACCGGCTACTGTCCGACAATTGATTGTAAATGGCTTAGGAATTGGGTTCGTACCTGCAATTAGTTGGCATAGTTTTGATTCCAAAAATATTAAAAAAGCTCACATTGTACCTGATCCACCCTATCGAACTATTTATCTAAATACGCCACACAATAATTTAACCGATTCCCAAAGACTTTTTAGTAATGAAATAGCCAATGTCTTTTTGGAAGAACGAAATTCTGAGCCCAAATAATTCATTGCATTTTTCAAAAAATCCATTTAAATTAGAGTTGAACTTCTTTTGGATCTCACAATTCAAAAGAAAAGAGTACTCAAATGAAACAATATAAATCTAAAACATACAATATTGCTGATATCGGCGATTACTTAAAAGTTTTTGCCTGTACAGCAGTTATGTCGCAGCCGATTATGTCGATGATTATGGGACTTAATCAACCCAATCCAACACAGGACATCTTTGGAGTTTTCTACAATTTAGTCAAGTATACGGCTCCCGCCTTCATTTTTGGTATTTTATATACCACGATTCGCAGCAATGATGAACAAGGCAGTTTCTCTTACCAAAAGCATATGCGGGCTAATTGGTCTAACCTGTTTGTACCCACTATTTGGTGGACGTTAATCTACTTATTAGGGATGCCGTGGGTGCAACAAGTCAATCGATTCCACGATTTCGGCTCATTCTGCTGGCACTTTATCAACGGTAATGCAGCACCACACTTGTGGTACAACACAATGATGCTTCAATTCATCATTCTAATGCCGCTTTTTTGGGCTATTAGTCGGTATGTTGGGCAGAATGCTAAACGTGGGATTTTAGTCGCTGTCATTACGTTTATTCTTTATTTTGCCTGGCTATATTTTTACGACTATTACGTTTTCCATGGTATCCACGAACATGATTGGTATTTACTTGACCGTGTGTTTATCTCCTTCTTTATCTATGGAGTTTACGGCGTATTAGCTTGGCAATTAAGAAGCTATTACAATCAACTAGTCACAAAGTTCTGGTGGTTAATCTCTCTTGCATTCATTACCTGTTTTATCTGGACTAATATTGAATTGCAAAAGTTTGGTCATCCTATCAACTTCAACAATGCACCTTACTACAAACCATCAATGACGCTTTACTGTTTAGCTGTAATCGCCCTTGTTTCTGCATTTTGCTTGCATCAAGTAAAGAAAAACTCACAAACTAGTCTAAAAGCATTTCACTTTTTAGCTACATATGCTTATCGTGCATATCTATCCAACGTCTTCTGGAATCAACTGGTTTGGCGCGGACTTAACATGCAATATCACGCTGAATTTCATCCAATCTTAACTTTGTTTGGTACCTCGATTTTAACTTGGATTATGTCATTCACCTCTGCTTACTTCTTACATATCTGGTGGATAAAAATTAAAAATAAAAACTTAATATAACTAAAAAAGCTTGAGATAACTCAAGCTTTTTCTGTAGGAATCAATATTGTATTCTAATTAATTATGCCTTTTTAGTATCTTGTTGTTCTTGTGCAACAGCCTTATTATCAGCAATCTTAAAGAATGGGAACCAAATCAAAGTACTTAAAACTACAACTACTACAGCGATAATAAAGAATGGAATACCACCTGAGAAGAATGCCTGTACAACACCTGGCATAGTCCATGGTAATTGAATGAATGGATTTACCGTGGCATGGAATAAATCAATCAAGCCCCAACTTACTAATCCATTAATAATAGGTTCAAACAACATAGGCAGGAAGAATACTGGGTTCAACATAATTGGCATCCCAAATACCAATGGTTCATTAATGTTAAATAGCGCAGGAATACCAGCCAACTTTAACATTTGTTTATACCGATCAGATTTTGCTCTGAATATTGAAATAATCAAACCAATAGTAGCTCCCTGGTCACCAAATGCACTATTTAAAATTACGGAAAGCATAGCCATTGTTACATATGGCATTGGTTGACCGGCCTTGTAAGCATTTTGGTTAACAATACCATTAGCAATAATAATTGGCATTACAATACCATAAACCATGTTAGGGTGAATACCAAAGAACCATAAAACATTAGCTAAAGTGTAAATAGCAATAATACTGATTGGTGAAGCAGTAAATGTTTGTAGTGGTGTTTGAACCAACTTGGTAATACAATCAAAAACATTTCCAAAGCTAGTGTAAGAAAATGCACCTCTTACCAAAATCATAATTACTAAAATAATTCCAGCAATTAATGATGGTTGGAGTGAAGCCGCAACATTAGGTGGAACACTCTCTGGCAATTTAATTACGATGTTCTTCTTATTTAAAAAGACATACAACATGCCTACTACCCAACCAACTAGAATGGCTACGACCATACCAGATGAGCCAAGATAATTTGTACCAAAAGCGGTTATTTGAGTTAATTTAGCATGCGTGCCAAAAGCTCTAGCCATATAATCTTGTGGTGCCAGAATCATAAAGCTTGAAGCAGCTAATAAACCAGCAGGTAATGGATTATATTTACATTTTTCCGCATATACATAAGCAAAGTTAAAGACAACGAATAAAGCCAATACATTCATCGTTGCATTTTGAGCAGCATTGAACTGAACAGCCCAACCAATCTTTTGTAAGAAATTTGTCCATGCAGGTATTGGAAAATTACCAATCAACAGTACAAAGGCACCACCTAAAGTAATAGGCGTAACCTTCATAAAGGCATCAGCTAATGATGAAAAGAACAGGTTGTTCCCCATCCATTTAGCAACGGGTGCCAAGAATTTATCTAAAAACTTTTGAAGACTATTCACGATTTTTCCCCCTCGTATCTCAAATCACTTTCTATTTTATGTAAGCGCTTAAAGGAGGGCAATAGTTTCAAGCCTATCTGGTAATAACTAAGAATTAAGGTGCGTGTTCTTTTCATCGAACACATTGTTCTTTATAATAAAAGTATATATTTATGAGAAAAGGTAATAATCATGGCTCTTTTTAATTTCACTGACCTTTCGTCATTATCTGATGTTGAATTAACAGTTTATCGTTTTGTTGTCAATAATCCAGAAAAAGTAGTTTATATGCGCGTGCGTGACATAGCTAATCAAACTCACGTTGCCAATTCTTCTGTTATGCGTTTTATTCATAAATTAGGATTTGGTAGTTTTCCTGAATTCAAAGCCTACTTGAAGAATATTAATCAAACAGTAGCTACTCGTCATATTTTTACTTTCGTGAATCAAAATAATTTTCTTCCAGATATTGAAAATAAGATTCGCCTTGTTGCCGATCTGCTTTATCAATCAGATAATATCCCTCTACTAGGGATTGGCAATTCTGCCTCAACTGCTATGTACGCTGCAAGAATATTGGCTTTATTAGGCTTTAACGCCTTTCCTATTACTGACCCATTTTATCCGTTAAATAAACAACTCGAAAATACCAGTAATAACACTATTTTATGTTTTTCAGTATCTGGCGAAACTGAGGAGTTAATTGAACAACTAAACTATTGTACCAAGCGGCCAGATAACCAAGTAGTTGCAATCACCAGTAATCCTACCAGTACTATCGCCAATATTAGTAAATATGTGTTGGCCTACAAAGAACAAAAACAACGTCTCTTCAAATATTGTGATCTGTCTTCACAGATACCTGCAATGTACATCGTTGAAGCGTTAGCACAAGTATTAATCAGCAAGAATCAAGATTTAACAAACGAAAATAAAGCTCAGCAATAAAAATCACTGAGCTTAACAATAAATTAATATATCTTTTTACATCTTCATCTAACTGGCAAGCGAATAATTGTCTTTAAATTTTCTCGTTTAGTCCGTCGTGGATCAGACAGATAAATTTCATGATGTCTACGACTAGCAGAAAAGTCTAATTTTAGACCTTCCTTAGCAATAAATTGATGCATTTTTTTAATAGTAGCAGGCTCACTATCATAATCGCCAACATGCATAATCTGGACGCATTTTCCTTCATTGACTGTAATTAACTTAACCTTTGAAAAATCCATCTTCTTCTTAGCTGTTGCTTCCTCTTTAGCCCATTCAAATACTTCCGGAGTTACAAAATCTGGCATTCTAATACAAGATACAAATCTAAATTTTTCTTTATGAGCATAATCAATGCCTTCTACACCCTCTTGCCACCAAAAGCCTTCAAGAGGTGGAACAACAAAGTCAAAATAACCAGAAATCTTATGAGTTCCCATTTTGCTCATCTTTATGGTATAAGCAATACCGTAAAGTAATTGTATTGCCTGCTTATACTCACTGCCTTCAATATTAGGATTTCCTTTACCCTCAACCGCAATATAGTTCATTTGAGGCACATCGATTATAGTTGGCTTTTTACCTGGACGATAAAGTTCTTTTTCTTCTTTTTTAAAATCGTAAGCCATGCTTTTTTCTCCTAAATTTGGTGAAATTTTACTGTTTTATTTTTAAGTGAAATCTTTTTTACTTCAAAACCGTAGTCTGACAATTCTTTTTTATACCGTAAAAAAGAGTGATCCAATGCTACACCAGCAATTTTTCCTATTTCATCAAAAGATAATTCAAAATCGCCAGTCTTATTATCTTTTATGTATTGCCACAGTTGATTATATTTACTCATTAAAACTACTCTTTCTTTACTTTAAAGCTAAAGATTATCAATTAATTTTTTAGCATACTTAAGTACTGGTAACTCTCGTGCTCCAATTAATTTTCCAACTTTAGTAGTAGCGCACTTTTTATATTCAGTAACCGCTTTTTCATATTTCATTTTTAAAGTCGACAAATGAAAATCTTCAATCTCTTGCTTCGTTAAATGTTTATTGCCAAAAGACAAAATTTCACACAAATAATAATTGTTAATATTATGCCGATGAATCAAATTATAATAGTCGCTAACTACACCAATTTTGCAAATAATTTTAACCTTAGCACCTAATTCCTCTTTAAGTTCACGTTTTAGTGCCGTTTCTAAATTCTCCCCAGCTTCAACACCGCCACCTGAAGTTTCGATCAATGTTGCTTTTCCAAAATCGTCATCACGTTTTGCTCTAACAAAATAATAATTGTACTTTTTATCAATTACTATTGCTCGTACTATTTTTCGATCATGATCAATATAGGTCATTGGCCATTCATTATCCTGCAATTTAAGATTTAATTGTTGCACGATATTACCTTTCATAAAAAAATAAAGCTCAGCACATGCTGAGCTTTATTTTAATTGATAATCAAATGATTATTCTTCGTTTAATGATGAACGATCGAATGAAGCATCCTTAAGTTCGTCATCAATAGTCTTGGTACCTAACCAGCCAATCATTTCCTTCATAGCTGCAGTGATAGCTTCAGTACCTGGAAGCAATAACTTACGTGGGTCATAACCCTTGTTACCCTTGTCCAAGTCCTTCTTAGCTTCGATGTATTCACGAGTAGCCTTTTGGAATGCTAATTGGAATTCAGTGTTGATGTTAACCTTAGCAATACCAAGTTGAATAGCCTTCTTAACTTGGTCTTCAGGAATACCTGAACCACCGTGCAATACAAGTGGTTCGTTAGGAACAGCTTCAGCAATTTCCTTAAGACGGTCAAAGTTCAAGCCCTTCCAACCTGCTGGGTATACACCGTGGATGTTACCAATACCACAAGCAAGCTTGTCAACACCAGCAGCAACGAAAGTCTTAGCGTCTTCAACTGATGCTAATTCACCGCCGTCAGCACCTTGGTTTTCACCAATCTTACCGATTTCAGCTTCAACTGAAATACCACGTTCGTGAGCTAACTTAATGATTTCCTTAGTCTTAGCCAAGTTTTCTTCAGTATCAAGCTTGTGACCATCAAACATAACTGATGAGTAACCAAGTGCGATACATTCCTTAGCTGATTCAAAGTCACCGTGGTCCAAGTTCAAAATAACTGGAACTGAGATGTTCATTGAATCCATTTGGTCAGCTACCATGTCCTTAACGAACTTGTAACCACCCATGTACTTAGCAGCACCAGTTGATACTTGGATCAATAATGGAGTTCTAGTTTCTTCAGCAGCACGTAATTCTGCACGAGTCCATTCCAAGTTGTTAGTGTTGTAAGCACCTACAGCGTAGTGGTTCTTACGAGCGTCTTTAAAGATTTGATTACCGTTGTCAAAATAAGCCATTAAAAAATACCTCCTAAATATCTTACAAACATATTGTACCCTAATAATTTGATTATGAACAATTTTTCACAAAATGTAAGCGCTATTTTTTATTTTTCACGTTTTTCATTACATTTCTTTAGGAGCATTGACACCTAATAGTCTCAAAGATTCAGTCAAGACAATTGATGTGGCTTCTACTAAAGCAAGACGTGCACCAATTTTATCGTCTTTAGTTAAAATCTTCACGTTAGCGTAGTACTTGTTAAATTTCTTAGCCAAATCAAGAGCAAACTTAGCAATTACTGATGGTTCAAACTTATCAGCACTTCTAGCAATAATTCTTGGGAAATCGGCTAAGTCCTTGGCTACAGCAAATGCCCAATCATCATCAAGGACTAAGTCTTTTTCACTAGGTTTTTCGCCCATTGCAGCTGCTTTTCTAAAAACACTTTGAGCACGAGCGTTAGTGTATTGTACATAAGGACCAGTATCACCTTCAAAGCGAACTACTTCATCCAAATTAAAGTCAAAGTTGTCTAAACGATCATTCTTTAAATCGTGGAAGACCACGGCACCAACACCAACATCATGAGCAACTTGATCTTGGTTAGCCAAATCTGGATTCTTCTCTTGAATTTGCTTCTTAGCAAGAGAAACAGCATCCTTTAATACTTGATCAAGGAAAACAACGTTACCTTTTCTAGTTGATAACTTCTTACCGCCTTGAGTAATCAAACCAAATGGAACATGATGAATTTCATCGGCCCAGTCATAGCCCATTTTCTTCAAAACAGTTTTAAGTTCAACAAAGTGTTGTGCTTGTTCGTTACCAACAACGTAAAGCATCTTCACAAAGTTGTACTCTTTCATTCTCCATTCAGCGGCAGCTAAATCACGAGTTAAGTAAATTGAAGTACCATCTGATTTAACAATAATTGCTGGATTTTCATCAGGTCCCATATCTACAACTTGAGCACCTTGAGATTCATGAAGCAGGCCTTTATCTTTTAATTCATCAATTACTGGTTGCATCTTATCATTGAAGAAAGCTTCACCATTGTATGAATCAAAAGTTACGCCTAATTCTTTATAAATGCGTTTGAAATCTTTAAGTGAAACTTCACGGAACCATTTCCATAACTTAACTGCTTCTGGATCGCCATCTTCAAGCTTCTTGAACCATTCCCGACCTTCATCATCAAGTTCTGGATTCTTTTCAGCTTCTTTGTGGAATCTTACATAGTAATGGAAAAGATTCATGATAGGATCTTTCTTAACATCTTCTTCATTACCCCAGTGCTTGTAAGCAGCAATCAATTTACCAAATTGCGTACCATAGTCGCCTAAATAATTAATCTTGATTGGAGTATAGCCAACCTTTTCCATAGTTTTGGCAATAGAATTACCAATAACTGTAGAACGAAGGTGACCCATTGACATTGGTTTAGCAATGTTAGGTGAAGACATATCAATTGGGACATTGCCCTTGCCCAACTTTTGATCACCATAATGTTCTTTTTCTGTTAAAACAGTCTTCAAAGTTGATGAAACTAACTTTTCATGATTAATAGCAAAGTTAACATAAGGACCGACAGCCTTGATGCTTGCAAAATCATCGCTACTTAAATTTGCAGCGATATCTTGGGCAATCATAGCAGGATTCTTATGCATAGTTTTAGCCAAAATAAATGCTGGGAAAGCATAGTCACCCATTTTTGCATTCTTTGGACGTTCAATTAATGCAGTAATTTTTTCTTTAGGCAAATCAACTTGGCTTGAAACTAAATCAACTACTTCGTTTTTAAAGTCCATTTTCTTCCTCTTTCCAAATAAAAAAGTCTCTTTCTAATGTATAGAAAGAGACGAGTTACTAACCCGCGGTACCACTCAGATTGATACAAAGTATCCGCTTATTTAAATTCATTATTTTTATCAGTTAAACACGCCTTCATTATTTCTTGATATCCAACTTCCACCAACTTGGACTCGCTTAAAAAAGAAAATAATTACTACTTTTAACCTACTAGCAAAGATGATTATAACAGGAAAGAATGCGGCTTGCCATATATTTTATTGAAAAAGATTTGCATTTTATGTTTATATCGACATATAATTATTTATGTCGATAACAACAAAAGCAAATTTAGGAGGAAAATAATGGCAAATTTAAACAATATGAATAAAAAATTTCACACTCTGGATGATTTTGTAGGTACCCATTTTATCTATACTTACGACAACGGCTGGGAATATGAATGGTACTGTAAAAATGACCATACCGTAGATTACCGTATTCATGGAGGTATGGTTGCTGGACGTTGGGTAAAGGACCAAGAAGCTCACATCAATCTTTTAACTGATGGAGTTTACAAGATCGCTTGGACTGAACCAACTGGTACTGACGTAGCTCTTGATTTTGTACCAAATGAACACAAATTAAACGGGACCATCTTCTTCCCTAAATGGGTTCAAGACCATCCTGAAATTACAGTTTGCTATCAAAATGAACACATTGATTTAATGCATAAGTCTCGTGAAAAGTATGAAACTTATCCTAAGATGGTTGTACCAGAATTCGCCAAGATCACTTATATTGGAAATGCCGGTATTAATAATGAACAAGCAATTGCGGAAGCACCTTACGAAGGTATGACAGACGATATCAGAAATGGCAATTATTTCGATGAAAACTATCATATCATTAAAAAAGATGGTCACTCATACATAGAAAAATAATTTTTTCTCTTTTCTGATAAAATGAACTTATCAAATACAGAAAAGATGATTTTGTGCCAAAGAAACGTGTACTTCCCTACATCATTATGGGAATTTTAAAACAAAATCCTGATTCAACAGGTAAAGAACTTACTAATCAATTTAATAATGAAATTGGTGAATTTTGGCGAGCTTCACATAGCCAAATTTATCCAGAACTCAAAAAAATGCTTACAGATCAATGGATTGAAGGCAAACAAAAAGAGAATAATGAAAAAGAAATTCATTATTCTCTAACTAGTAAAGGTTCAACTATCTTAGAACGTTGGATTGATCAACCTTTAACTGAATTACCTGTTAATCATGACTTGTTTTCGTTAAAATTATTTTTCATTAATGATCAGAAAGATCCTCGAATAAAGCAATTAATAAAAAACGAAAGAGAATTAATAGAAAATCAGCTTTCCCACTTATATTCTAGAAGAAAGTTATTGTTCAATAATCCTCATAATATTCAAGAAAATTATGGTCATTATTTGATTCTCATGCGAGCTATTTCTCGTAATGAGGGACAACTTGAATGGTTAAATTCTCTATAATTAAGAAAGCAGATACGTTATGTATCTGTTTTTTTAATATGCTAAAAACTAATGGTTCTTAATAACGACTTTCGTACCATCAGGGATCTTTTCCATGATCCACCTAGAATCGGGCACACTTAACCGTATACAGCCATGTGAGCCTTGTGTACGCCCTAACTTAGTAGCTTCCTTTAAGTTATAACTACCATCACCTAATGTAGGAACAGAGTGGAACAAATAAACATTATCTGGACTCCAACTAGTCCAATTATTAGCTCCTTCATTCAAATTGTAGTTAAAGAAACTGTCACCACGACCATTTTGAATAGAATACGTACCAGTTGGCGTTAAAGATTTTCCTTTCTTAAAAATACCACCAGTAGAAAGCATCGTATAAATTACTTTACCCTTTCTCAATAAGTAAGTACGATTGCCTTCCAATGATACTCGTAATGTTAAATCCTTTTCATTTGGATTGATCTTAGGGTGTTTCTTCTTTTCACTTTTTTCTTTCCACGTTCCTTCCTTTCTTAAATCCTTAGGATCTTTGTAAGGACGAAAAATTTCATTATTTGGTGTACTTTTCTTCTTAGTTGATTTTTTGACCTTGCTACTTTGTGTTTGATTAGAAACCGCATCCTGTGAAGGATCAGCCTTAGGTGCGCAGGCCTTAGCCAAACCAATAATCGCACCAAATGCAATTACAATACATGCAATTCCAACAATAATATTTTTTCTCATAAATATGTTAATCTTCTTTTTATTAATAATTATTTTAAATTACTCTGCGTCATTCAGAGTAACGTATTAAAAAGCATCCCTCATCGGGATGCTATTTAATTACAAGTAAGATTTTAACATTTTTAGCTGAGTTCTGAATACTTTTTCATCAATTTAGGCAATACTTTAGAAATTTCTGTTGGTCGAACCACATAATTTTCCTTATTGATCATGTCGCCAGCCAAAGAATGAATATAAACAGCAGCTAATACTGTATCCACACTTGGTCCAAATTGAGCAACAAAGCCACCAATAATTCCTGCCAAGGTATCACCCATACCCCCGGTAGCCATGCCTGGATTACCAATCGGGTTAACAAAGATCTGTCCTTTGCCATCATAAACATGAGTATGATTGGACTTCAAAACCAGCATAGCATTACTGTCAGGAATTAATTGATTCAGTGCATCAATATTAGCACCATCAGTTTGAAATGGAATTCTAATTTGACTAACCCTTTGCCATTCCATTTGGTGAGGCGTCAAAATCAAGTGACCCGCATTCACAGGCAAATAAGATCTATCTTGACCAATCAAATCAAGCGCACTAGCGTCCAAAACCACCGTTTGTTTTTCTGACGTACATCTTCTCAAAATTACCATAATCTGCTTAGCCAAATCAGACATGCCTAATCCGGGTCCACAAACAACCACATCCATTTTTTTAATCAGATCAGCAAGTTGAGCATCACGCCAGTCAATAAACATAGCCTCAGGCAAACGTGCGTGTAAAGCTGTTAAATTAAGCGGATGAGTAGCAACAGCAGTTAAACCTGCACCACTATTTACTGCAGCTGTGGTAGCCATAATAATGGCACCACCATAGTTTTCACTGCCACCAATTAATAGAATCCGACCATAATTACCTTTATAAGTGTCACTTTCTCTTTTAACAATCACTTTTTTTAATACATCTTCAGTAATTTCAGTCATTTTTATCTGCCTCCGAAAAGCCAACGCCAAATTCTAACGAAGAAGTTTACCTTACCGTTAGCTGATAAAGCCTTGGCTTTAACGTTCATACCATTTGGATTAGATAATGAAACAATTTTTTCATTTCCAGACTTGAATTGGTAGTCTCCAACAGTTTGATCCTTGACAATTGGAGCTTCAATTGACTTCTTGTCTAACTTAGCTACCAATGTCTTGCCATCTGCTGGATCCCAGATAGTGGTCTTATTCTTCAAACCTAAGTTAGTAGTAGCATTATCACCATCTGTTACTTCAATCGTCTTAGCACCATTCATTTGGCTACCAGCGGTCATTGTAATTGGACGGTATTGATTAAAAATGAAGTTCATTAACTTCTTAGTTTGAATAAAACGTGATGGGTCTGTACCATCGCGGTGGCGTGCACCCATAACTACCGTGATCAAACGTGCACCACTGTGTTCAACAGTACCAATAAAACAAGCACCAGCTGCATCAGTAGTACCAGTTTTTAAGCCATCAACAGGATATGCTTTGTCATATTGTGAAAGACCTTTAAGCATCCAATTAAAGTTGGCCATCTTAGTAGTTTTACCATTATCCTTGAAGTCTAAGTGAGCAAGCTTAGTAGTGTTCAAAACTTCTGGGAAGTCCTTAATTAAGTTTTGACCAATAATTGCCATATCTTTTGCTGACATGGTATTTTCAGCATTCTTATTAATGCCAGGATATGCATCTTTGCCTAGATTGCCGTTAGGCAAACCACAAGCGGTATAAATTTTAGCATCTTCAATGCCCCACTTTTTCACTTGTTGACGCATTTGATCAATAAATGCTTTTTGTGAGCCGGCAATAGTTTGCCCTAAAAGCATAGCAGCCCCATTTGCGGATTCAATCAAGGTTGCTTGATAAAGTTGCTTAATTGTATATGAATGACCCATTTTAAGAGGTACATTTGAATATTCCGTATTGTTGGCTACTTTTACAATTGGAGCAGTTGGCTTTACTTTTTGATCCCAAGATAATTTCTTATTTTTGATTGCTTGCAAAGTTAAGTAGACAGTCACTAATTTAGTCATTGAAGCAATTGGTAAAGTCTTATCCGCATTTTTAGCATATAAGATTTGACCAGAATTACTATCAATGGCAATCGCAGATTTAACGTCCAAGTTCAACTGATCAGCATGATAGCTACTCGTTGCATCTGCATGAACTGGTGTAGTAAATGCCACACCACATGAAGCCAGCGAAATTACAGCAACCAAACTAATAAAAGCTCGTTTTACTTTTTTACTAAAAAACATGAAATTCCACCCTTTTGAAATAATAAGTATATTTATGCTTACATTTTACCAAATATTTGGTATGATTATTCATGTACGAAATAAAAATGCCCGCTTGGCGGAATTGGCAGACGCGCAGCGTTCAGGTCGCTGTTCAGGTGACTGAGTGAAGGTTCGAATCCTTTAGCGGGCATAAAGGTAGGTCTAGCAAATGCTAGACTTTTTATTTTACAAAATATTTCTTACATAAAGCTTTATATTTTAATCCTGCAAATGCCTTTCGCATCCCTTATGCTGTATAATTATAAGTAACCAATAGCAAGATTAGAAATGAGGCTATTATTATGCAAAAAAGATTAACTAAATCACAAGACAAAATTTTAGCTGGTGTTTTCGGTGGAATTGCTAACTACTTCAATGTAGATCCAGCTTGGGTAAGAATCATCGGTGCTGCTTTAATTATCTTCACTGGTTTCTTCCCTGGCACTGCACTTTATATTATTGCAGCAATGGTAATGCCTGAAGCCAATGAAGTTGCACCTAGAGCTGAAAAACATGAAACCGACTATCAAACAGGTCGTCCTAATACCATGGATGGCGATTTTACCAAATCAGATAATGATGGCGAAAAGTCAGACGATAATCAAGACGATAAAAACTAATTTTTAATAAAAATTTGATCATTCAATTTACGTAGTTACGTATTTGAATGATCTTTTTTCGAGGTGATTTATTTGGATGAAGAAATTGTTGCTCGTCCTTTAATTACGATTACGAATATCATTTGGAGTTTCAATCCTAACACTCATTTGCCTCAAATTTTGTTAATTAAACGAGCTAATGAACCTTTTAAAAATAAATGGGCATTGCCTGAAACTCTGTTACGTAGAAATGAAAGTGCAGATGCTGCTTGTATCCGACTAATTAAAGATAAAATTGGCATTGCCATCCCCCACGGTGCCACTGAACAGTTGGCTACTTTTACTGACCCTAATCGAGTTAGTGGTGAGCGTGCACTAGCCTTAGCTTACATGACTTTTTTACCTGCTATGCCACAGCTTAAGCCTGGCTATGGTGCAACAGAGGCAAGATGGTTTGCATTTAATTTTAAGGACCAACATTTTTACTTAAAAAACGATGTCATCGATCTAACCTTAACTGAAAAATCTAAACTTGCCTTTGACCATCATCTAATCGTAATTGCAGCTATCAAGCGAATTAAGAACAAGCTAGATTACCAGCCAACAGTACTTCAAATCCTAGGACCCACATTTACTCTACGCCAAGCACGTGAAGTTTATGCTATTTTCCTAAAAACCACAGTCGACAAAATTGATAATTCTAACTTTAAGAAAACTCACAAAAATATTTTTGAAGAAGTAGGAACCGCTTCTACTAAGCGCTCTGGTCGACCACCTAAGATCTTTAAATTACGCTAAAACTTGCACTCACTAAATAACGTGTTACAATCGACACTAATAAAAGTTAAATATACTTTTATTTTTTGAACTAATTAAAGTAAATTATACTTAAAAGATAGGAAGCAAATAAACAAAATGTATCATGAACTTTTAACAGATATGTACGAATTTTCAATGGCCAACGGCTATTTTCAAACTCTGCCACATAACAAGCAAGCACGGTTTGATGTCTTCTACCGTAACGTTCCTGACCATGGTAGTTTCGTAGTTAGTGCTGGTTTAATGCAAGCACTAGATGAAATCAAGCACTGGCACTTTACTGCCGATGACATCGCCTACCTGCGCTCATTGAAGCACTTCTCTGCTGACTTTCTCGATTATCTTGAACATACTAAAAATCAATGTACCGTTAAAGCTATCCCTGAAGGTACACCAGTTATGCCACAAGAACCAATTCTTTCTATTTCTGGTCCATTAATGGAAGTTCAATTACTGGAAACATTGGTATTAAACATTATTAACCATCAATCACTAATCGCTACTAAAGCTTGGCAAATTACAAATGCAGCTGATGGTCGCGCAGTCATGGAATTTGGTGCTCGCCGCGCTCAAGGCCCTGACGCTGCAACTTATGGTGCTCGTGCCGCAATCATCGGGGGATGCAGCAGTACCTCTAATGTTTTAGCTGCTAAACTTTTCCACGTACCAGCTGTCGGCACAATGGCTCATGCTTGGATTGAAAGTTTTCCGGATGAATTAACTGCTTTTAGAGCTTGGGCCAAAATTTATCCTGACACAGCCGCATTATTAGTTGATACCTACGATGTGGTAAATTCTGGTGTTCCAAACGCTATCAAAGTATTCAAAGAATTACGTGCTGCTGGTCATGAACCAGTTGGCATCAGAATTGACTCCGGTGATATTACTCAATTGGCCAAAAAGGCTAGAAAGATGTTAGATGATGCAGGCTTCCCTAACGCTAAGATTACTGCATCCAATGCTTTAGACGCTCACATCGTTAAAGCTTTACTTGAAGATGGTGCACCACTTGATAACTTTGGTATCGGTGAACGTTTGATTACGAGTTCATCTAGCCCAGTTTTAAGCGGTGTCTACAAAATGTCCGAACTTGAAAACAACGGCAAATGGGAACCTAAGATCAAGATTAGTAACAGTCGTGAAAAGATCACTTTGCCAGGCAATAAACAAGTTTACCGTCTCTATAAGAAAGATGAACCTAGCAAAGCTTTTGCCGATGTCATTGCATTAAATGATGAACAAATTGGTGACACCATTTCTGCAGTCAATGCGGATGTATATGCTACTCATGACAAAGTTGAATTAAAAGACTTTGTAGCTAAACCACTTTTGAGTGAAATTTTAACTCCTGACCATGAAAAAGATATTGAAACTGACACTTTTGCCATTCAAAAATTCGCTCATCAAAAAGTCGCAGAATTACCAACAGCTACTAAGCGTCTAGTTAACCCTGATCGTTATCCTGTCTTTTTGACAAAGAATTTAGCCGACTTACAACAAAAACTGATTTCAGAATACAGAAACATATAGAGGTAAATTATGACTAAAGCGTTACTGATTATCGACTACACTAATGATTTCATCGCTGATGATGGTGCACTAACTTGTGGTAAACCTGGTCAAGCAATTGAGGATCATATTCTAGAATTAGCCGATGAATTTTATCAAAATGGTGATTATGTGATCTTTCCTACAGACGGTCACACTCACGATAAATTTAGTCCCGAATACAAACTTTTCCCACCACACAATATTATTGGCACTCCTGGACAAGAATTGTATGGCAAAATCAAGACTTGGTATGACGCTCACAAAGATAGCGACAGAGTTTACAAGTTCAACAAAAATCGTTATTCTTCTTTCCAAAACACTAATCTAGATAATTACTTAAGAGAAAGAAAAATTGACGATCTTTGGTTAACAGGTGATTGTACCGATATTTGTGTCTTGCACACCGCTATTGCAGCTTATAACCTGAATTACCATATTACGATTCCAACCGATGCAGTTGCTACCTTCACTAAGTATGGGCAACAATGGGCACTGGATCATTTCAAGAATTCATTAGGTGCTAAGTTGGTTTAAATTGTGAATAACTAACCCGAAAAGTCCACACTATGTGTGGATTTTTGCTTTATTTTGCCAAAAAGCTTGATATGACGGGCTTTATGGCTATGTTTCACAAGTGAGATTTTCTTTAATATTGATTTTTCAATCATGTAAGCGCATAGTAGTGTAAATTTATATTTGTATTTTTGTTTCATTAGCTGATTTTATAAATAACTAAAATTTATCACTCCCAATCATTAAAGATCATTTTTTGGATTACTTACTCAATACAGAAAAAATTAACTAAAAAATCAGACTAATTATCAAAATTAGCCTGATTTTTCTTTAGAATTAATAATAACTTTTCATAAGTTCCTAAATTTCCGACAACTTCTGCATCTCTTTATGCAAATCTAGGACGCTGTCTGGGGTCTCGCCTGGACCATGACTAGTAATGTAGCCAGCCAATGATTTATCAAGTGCTAAAGCTACTACTTGCATTGGCTTGCCTGCATCCCTCCTGCCATAAGCAACTCTAAAAATATCCATCAACTCAGGATTATTCTTAACTTCTTGATCGTGGTTAACGATCTCTTCGATTTTATTTCTAATAATTCTTTCTTCATTTTCAGCCATAATCATGACCTTCTTTCTATCTACTTCTATTATAGCTTTATTCGAATCCGCTTACATTAATTTCTAACAAAACATACTAATTTAATGTTAAATTATAAATCACTACAAATTAGTTACTTGTTATTATTGAATATTTAAACTAATCACCTTATACAGAATGGGTTATCTCCTACGTACTTTATATATTACACACATGGCGCTAGTTAAATTATCCTAGATAATGAAGTTCTCAATTGAGTTTGAAAATTAGCTAAACTACGAACACAATTGTTTTCAGCATTATAATAATAAAATACTTTCAATTGTCCTTCGGATAACCATCAATTAATACTTATTATGCTTTTTAGGGTTTGCAATATTTTTGCGACAAGGCGTTCAAAGTTTATTAATATATACAAAATCAGTAAATTATGTTAACCTATTGTTAGTGTTAACAAGATAGATATTATATTACTTGTTACTACTAACTCTCTTTAATTTACAAACTGGAGCTGTGCCAGAGTGGTTGATCGGGGCGCCCTGCTAAGGCGTTAAAGGTTTTTATATCTTTCGATGGTTCGAATCCATTCAGCTCCGTAGATTTTGTGCTTTTGCATTTTGACGTACTTGTAAAAACAATATTTTTGTCTTTAACATCAAGTTCAAATTTAATACAATAATTAAGAGAAGACATAGAATTACCTTTGTTTAGAAGAATTTGGGTGGAAATAATTTTTATTAGCGAAGGTTATGTTTTCCTTTTTTAATGCAATAAAAAACCTATTGATGACTTATCATACAGATAAGTCATCAATAGGAAAAATTATAGAGCCATTTTATTATGATATAAGCTTAAATTAGCTTTTAAAAGATTAATGATGATATAAAGTTTTAATACTATCTCAATTTACAAAGAAGAAAAATGTTATATAATAAAAAGGTGGTTGCACGTTTTGAATCAAAAAAGATAAATATTTTGCTTTGCTGAATATTCTCTATCCCTAAGTAATGTCTCCTTTGATTCGAGAAGTGCAATTTTTTATAAAAATTTAAATAGAATATGAACTTATAAAATTGGAATTATTCATTTGTTTTACTAAAAATTATTTACAGTCATAATTTTTGAATGATATCATCTTTTGTTTTAGCCTTATTCATGAGAATCTCTCTTATTTTTTGATAATGTAAAGCATATTAGAAACGCACGCAAAATCAATAGAAATTGCGTGCGTTTATTATTTTTATTCCCGGTTCAATAGCCTTTCATTAGCCAGTCTACTTATTCATTGGATAAGGCTTTGACCTCGTCCTAATTGTTGGGCCAGCTCATCTTGCCATTTTCGAATCTTTTATAAAGCAGCTAGTCTCATGTCAGCACGACCACAAGCGAGATAGACTTGTTCTAGATCATAGAGGTTAATCATGGCAAGACTTTGCTCACAATCTCGTTCAGGAATCAAGATCCAGAGAGCTATAAAGTTTCAATTCAAGATTATCCTTCTTTAAAATGAGCATCAGGTTATTGCGTGGCGGACGTGCCTTTTTAGGCCTTTACGGATAATCCAAAGCCATGATTTTTTTGCCCCTCCTTAAGTTTATGAAACACATGGATAACCGAGAAATTAAGGTTAAGAAAGATACTTCACTTTTTGACACTTACGATTAAATCACTAAAAAAGGATATGAGAGAAAAATACTTAATCTTTCTCTCATATCCTTATATATACAATTCATTTAGATACATACAATAATACATTATTTCTAGACATATTACAGCAGAAAAAAGAATACATAACTAATATTAAAATTTCTTTTTAAGCATTCCGTTTACTTTTTTTATTACTGTTACTATATAAATAGATAAATATGTATAGAATACCATTAATGTCAAAACACTATAAGTGCTTTACCTACAAAATAAATTAAAAATACTATTTGTAAAGTAAATCAATTCTATAGTATTCTTTTCTAAAACTTACTATGTTTTAAAACTCGCATATGAGAAGCAAGAGCCCACTGCTTTTGAGTACCTAATCGATAATAAAGCTTACCTCTAATCTTCTTTTTAGCAAAGACTTTCCAATTAGTACCTACTCTTAAAGTCCGTTTAGTCTTATTTCCTTTTTGAGTAACTAAAACAACTTTTTTGGTTACTTGCGCTATTCTTCTAAACTTATGTTCTAAATTACGAGTATGAGATCTTCTTGTTTTCTTAATATTCTTTGGAGCCTCTGGAGTAATAGATGGTTCAGGAGTTACTTTGGATTTTAAATCAAGATCAGATGAACTTATCCATTGATCACTGTTTTTTAATTGATAGAAAACTTTATCGGCACGTGTTAATTTATTAATTAAATGTACACTTTGATTACCTTCAATTTGACCAATAACCGTTCCCCCTTGGTTATAAACAGTAATTGATCCGTCATGTAGAATAGCGTTCAAATTCACTGCAGTTATTTGTGAATTATTTTGATTATTCACAATATTTGATACATCGTTATTTTCAAATGCAACATTTTGATTATTTGGAGTGACTACTACACCATTATCTCCGAAAGTTACATTAGGATGCTTTAAATTGTTCAAGGTCGATTGAGCAGCAAATAATTTATTTTGAGCAGTATTAAGTATGGACTTAGCTTGATCAAGTGCAGATTGTGCTGCATTAATTTTGCTTTGAGCAATATCTTTAGCTGATTTAAGTGCTGTTAACCGATTTTGTTCAGATTGTAGTGCTGACTGAGCAGTCGCCAATGCCCTCTGTGCTGCATTTACAGCACTTCGTGGATTACGTAAATTATATAACTCAGTTGTCAAATTATTAATTTTTGTCTGATCAACATCAAGCGCAGATTGAATATCAGATACAGCTTTTTTAGCAGAAGCCAAAGCTGTTTTGGCTTGATCTTCCGCGGACTGTTTAGCATGTTGGTCATTTACAGCACTTTCATAATTACTTTGAGCTGAGGCAACTGCCGTAATAGCATTATTTAAAGCTGTTCGAGCAGCATTAACAGCATTACGTAAATCTGTCGAATGATCGTCGCTCAAAGACAGGTTATCATTCTGATTAAATTTACTTGTATCTTCAATTTGACTCGGGTCCACCGGATTCATATGAAAAGCTAAGTTATTATCATATTTTGAAATAGCTAATCCCATAAATTTACTGCCTGGGTGAGTCAAACTCATAGCATGACCCCAATGAGATGCGGCATCGTTAAAAAGCATATTAATAACTATACCATAAAGATTATTCTTAATATCATCCATTGTAACTTTACTTGGATCATCGCTTGATACAAGAGGATAAGCACTGGTATCTTGTTGAACATTATTATTATAATCTGGAACTAATCCAGGTTGTAAGAAACCCATTGCTTCTTCATAGCTATTCATTCCCACATTATGATAAGCCTGTCTAAGAGCAGAAATATCATGTCCTCGTGTTTCAGGATTCCAATTATCGTTTTCGTAAATATGTGCTACTTCGTCAGACATTTTCATTGCTGACCTATTGTATTTTAATGGGGCATAACCTAATTGTGAACGTAATCCGTTAAGTAAATTTAGATAAAATTCACGTATATTATTCAATTGACTATTACTAATATTAGCAATATCAACAACCTCATTCTTATCTGAATTACTAGATTGATAATGATTACGAGTTAAAAGAGATGCCCCAGCATTTTTAACTTCTGTTTGTAAACTACTTGATAATGTTCCTTCCATTTCATGCTCAGACAAATAATTTTGAGCATTATTAATTGCTGTTTTAAATGCTGAATCAATAATAATTTTATTAGGATCAACACTTTCTTGAGCATTATTTAAATTTGCTTGAGCAGTATCTAAAGCGGCTTGTTTATTAGCTCTATCAGCTTTAGCTGCATTTAATGTTGCCTTCGCATTATTAACATTGGTATCTGCTGTTTGAGTCGCTCTTTTAGCTTCATCATACGCAGTTTGCTTGCTATTACTTTCGGTATTTGCGTTAGTCAAAGCAACATGATCCCTACTATACTGAACATTTGCTGTATCAAGACTACGTTGTGTTTGTGCTATCTTATCAGGTGTGGCTTGCTTAGCATCAACTTGAGCTTGAGTTAATGCGGCTTGTTTATCAGTTACTACTTTTTGAGCATCTACAACTTTTTTCGCTTGATTATCATAAGCTCTAATTGAAGCTTGATTTGCTTCTTGAACTTGAGCTAAATTTTGTTCCTTATTATTTACTTCTACTTTCGCCTTATTTACTTCATCTTGAGCATTTTGAACATTAGATTGAGCACGTGCTTCAGAATCAGCACCTTTTTGTTCTTGACCTGCACTTTCATTATTAGTACCATCACTTGCAGCCTGAACTTTAGACCCATGAATGTTGACCAATAATAATGCAGATAATGCAGTAGCACTAAGACTACTAATTAAAAATCTTTTATTCATTATTTTTAACTTTCCCTTTCTTTTTGCTATTTCCACTTAATAATATCAGGGTTTAGAATTGATGTATACAAAATACGGTATATTTTTATATAATTTTGTAACTCAATTCAAATATGGACAGTTTTAGACTAACCTTTTCTGCCTAAATCTTTAATTATATTTCACTTCTAGATAAGTTTTCTTTTACAAATGACATGAGTTACGTTATTATATATTAAAAATTGTTTCAAAAGGATGTTATATACATGAAAAAAAATAAATTATTTACTGTACTTGCTGCAATTACTTTATTCACGAGTACAAGTGTTATTGTTGAAAATAATAATTTTAATACAACTGTATTAGCCGCTAAGAAAACTACTACAGCTAAAGTAAAGGTAAAGAGTGGTGCTCGTCTTTACCATATTACCTTTAACAAAAAAGGTACTAAAGTCATTAGAATTAATCTCCTTAAGAATAAAGGCCGTGTGCAAGCTCTAAGAGGAGGGACATTTAATGCTATCTGGTCCAAGAAGTATAAGGGCACTAACTACTACTATATTGGTAATAATGGCAAAACTGCATGGGCTGTTAGAACAAAAGATGCCAAAGTAATTGGTAAGAAGAGGGTACCAACTATTACTACTTTTGTTAAGCTTAATAAAGCTAAAGCAGCTAAAGCTCAAGCAAAGCAAAAAGCTAAGGTAGATGCTCGTAAAGCATTAGCTAAACAATGGCAAGACAAGATTGATGCTGCTAAACCAAAGAGCTTCACTGGCAAAGTAAACACAGAAACTATTTACGGTACTGTAGGTTCAGACAATAAAATTCAACAAGCCAATGATAAATTAAGTATGGGTACCAATTTAACCATAATTTATAAGATTAATGACGTCTTTAAGGGTAGTAGCAATAACTCCAACGGTTATATTGCTTACGATAACGATGATAAAAAGACTGTTCTTGTACCTGCAGCTGCTGTTTCGTTAGATAATGGCTCTGATGCAGATGTCTTGACACAAGATCAATATTCTACTGCTCAAAAGAATGTAGACTCTCTTTACCAACAAGCTAAAAAGGCTTTGAACATTAAATAATAACTGAAACTTGAAAGCACTAGAATTAGCCGGATTCCTTATCGGATCTGGCTTTTTGTTTTTCTAATTAGTTCTTGAGCTGTCATCTTAAGTTGGTTTTGAATGAAAACCGGCAATAGCTTAATAAAGTTGTCTAATATTTGTTCAACTATGGCTGAAATTTTGGCTTTTGCTTTTTTACGGCTGTGAGCAGGTAGACCTTAGCAAAAGCAGAAATTAAAGATTCAGTGTCCTTTTCTTGGTCGAATTGCGTTATACTTTTCATTGCATAGGATTTCCTTTGCTTTGAATTTGACACTTAAAGTATAACGCGGAGAAATCCTGCGTTTTTATTTTTACGCGAAAAAACTAGGAACCATGCCGGAAGAGCATAATTTCTAGTTTTCAAGTTTTAGAGACTAATAAAAATAAGTTTAAGTCTATTTCTGACGCTGATATTTTTAATATTAAAAATATAATTTTCAAAAATTGCTTAGTAAATTATTAAGTCCCTTGTACCACCTGCTAAATAGAAGATATGTAAGTGTCAAAAGAATATCAATTTAGGAGGAAGTTTGAATTATATTACAAGAAAATTTGAAAAAGATTATTAACGAACAGGCAACCATAATTCAAAACTTAACTGATGAGATCAAACTCTTCCATGAACCAGTGGCTTATTTAACACAAAAGCGTACGGTAAGTCATCAGAGCAGATATCTCTGAATGGACAAATATGATCCGGATGCTCAAGATAACAGAGAGCCGTCTCCGACTAGACTATTACTTATCAAAGACAAGCTTCCAGAGAAAACAAGTTGATCTGCCAGCAGCCTTTTCAGCTGAATAAGTTCATTATGAATTAAGCGATAAGCATTGTCCTAACTGTCATCATGAACTGCTTGAAATTGGAAACTATTCTGTCAGACAAGAATTGCTTTTCATTCCTGCTCAGCTTAAGTACTTAGATCACATCCAGCATGCTTATAAGTGCCAATACTGCAACCAAAGAAATCCTAGCAATAAGATTATTAAAGCCGCGGTGCCCAAAGCACTATTCAATCCTGGCTTAGGCTTGGCTTCACTCATTGCTCATACTTTATATCCAAAGTATGAACTGAAGATCCAGACTGTCGGCATGAAAGCTAGAAAAGATTTTACTATATTTATTGCTCAAGCCAGAGACGTGACTACCGTGGTCATAACAGTCCTAATAGTTATTCAGTTAGTTAAACCATTCCACATTATCAGGGATGCACTTGATAAACAGAATGGTAGAAAGAAGTTAAAATGAATGTTCTCAAGAATAAAGTTGCCTTCTATGATTCAAGACTGGCTGAGGAAATTAGAATACAGCTACATTGATATTCGTGCTAAACGATCCAAAGCATTTGACAATTGTGAGAATGCTACCGCCTTAGATTTAGCTGGACCGTTGACGACGAAAAAATTCTAAAGAAAACTACAATCGAAGATTGCTGAAATAGGCTCTATCTGCTTAATAAAAAAGAATGCATCCCTCATTTTAAGAGATGCACCCTTCTTGTGTTGTACGTTAATACCCAATTAGCCTAAATTTCTTCTAAATCTAAAGGAAGAAGGCAACCGAATAATCAGTTGTCTTCTTTATTTTATAATAAAATGATTTTCTTTACTAGTCTTATGCACATTTATTATATAAAAACATCTCTTGTTGACAGTTAGCTATTATTTACTAATTAGCCTAAAGAGATGCTTTTGTTTATTTGATAGGTTTTCTAATAATTATGAATGGCAAAACCCGTCTGATTAAGACCATTACTTCGTTAACTCCAATAATTGCAAGCACGATGTAAATCACGTTGGTACTCATAAAGCTAGCGCTAAATAAGTAAATAACCATTACACTGGTACTCACAATTAATATTAAAGTCAGAATCAGCAAATTTCTCATATTGATTATGTACTACTTCTCACCTAAAGACAAATAGTAGTCTACTGTGAGCGCAATAACACCTAATTTGATACCATTATCATAGGCAATAAGATCAAAATAAAGGCATATAAGCCAACTAATTCGCGTAAAGCCAAAGTTAGTAATAACATAGTGTCCCCCTCACACAATTAATTTTAGTGTGAACCTGAAATCTAACTAGGAATCACAGAATTTGATCAAAAATGATTGAAATAAGCCAGAAAAAGTAATTGACTACAACAATGGCTTTATAGAGCTTAACAAATTTTGTATTTTAGACGTGACACAAATAATCTGTTAACAGAATGTATAATTTTGATAAATACTTTGTAGTTCAATGTCCAAAACCAAAAAAGCAAATTATTATTTGATCTGAATAGCATTTTAGATAAGTGTAAATTAGATCTACTGTATATATTTAATAATTTTTAGATAAATATTAGAGTTACTGCGAAACATCTGCTATAATCTTAAATTATGAAATACGAAACAGCTAAAAATTTAAACAATACCAGATTCAAGCGCCTGATCGGCGTTGCCAAGCCTGTCTTTGACGAAATGGTCAAAGTATTAAAAGCCGAATATCAAGTCAAGCATGCCCGAGGCGGCAGAAAGCCCAAGCTGGTAATTGAAGACCTGCTTCTGGCTACTTTGCAGTACCTCGCTGCCGATTATGGCGTGCATGACAGCAACCTGATCAGAAGAAGCCACTGGGCCGAAGAGACTTTGGTTAAGCATGGCTTTAACATTGGCAAGCAAGAAATCGAGCCAGACGATGTTGTCTTAATCGATGCCATTGAAGTAAAGATTCAACGCCCAAAAAAAGACAAGCAGCTTATTATTCCAGCAAGAAAAAGCAGCACGTTTTTAAAACCCAGGCGATTGCAGACACTACCGGCAGAATTATTCATTTAGACAGCTGCCAAGCATACCGGCATGACATGTGGCTGCTGCGTGAGTCCAGGCGCAGTCTGCACCGATCCGGTTTGATTTTAGCGGATAGCGGTTATCAAGGATTGGACAAGATTTACTTTCAGGCAAAAACACCGGTCAAATCCAGCAAGAAGAAACCACTGAATCAACAGGACAGAGAGCTGAATCATTTAATTTCTTCAATTCGAATCAAAGTAGAGCATGTATTTGGCAAGGTCAAAGCATACAAAATATTTTCTACTACGTATCGCAATTATCGCCGACGTTTTAATTTAAGAATGAATTTAATCTGCGGGATCATCAACCAAGAACTGGCTATCTAGTTTCGCAGTAACTCTATTTTTATAACACACAGAGAAATCGCTTACTAAAATAAAATTATTGTGTCATGTACGAAAATGTGTTATATACTAAACATTGAATTGCACATAATTGAATCAATTAAAAAAGGATTTACTTGCTACAGTTTAGCTTACTACCCTATTGTAATGTCCCATTGATTCAAGGAGTGCAATTTTTTGTAAAAAATAAAAGCCAATAGATATTAGCAAAGTTGAATTCTCATATTAGACGTATTTGTTATAAATAACCAAGCATAAGGGTTAATTTCTAATGAGTGATTGGCTCTTAATTTGATATTAGAACTAAGACGTAAGAGACTAATAGATGATAAGCTCCAAATTAATTTTGGATATAAAGAACCAGAACCAACGAATGGTAGACACTAAAATATACTGATGAGGATGAGTTTACATATGAGTGTGAGTTCATTTTTACGCATAAGTAAACTTGACATAATAAAAAGTTGGTAAAATTTCAATTCATTATACTTTCATCAATGCTTACCGGTTAGTTGTGATTCAATGCACCACAAAAGCTACGTACTCCTCAATTTAAGGAATATTATGAACTACAAAATGCGAGTCGCTATTATGAAGAACTAACCAGAGCTTTAGTTATTAATAACAACCAGTTGCATCATACCTTATAATCTACTTTTTTTAGTTAAAAAAGTGCTGTAAGTCTACAGGAAAAATCTGTCAGACGTTTGTCAGCTTATTTTCACATACTCAATATGTCTTAAACCACAATGAAATCCAAGTCTTTCAAAGTCTGTTAATTATTTTAGGCATTGACAGGCAAAGAACGCATTATTTAATAGCCAACCCCCATGCTTTAGCTAGACAAGTTTACCTGTATGACACTGATAGCGGTATTACTATTTGAGCAATTCAACGCAATACTGCTAACCTACTTTCTTTAAATACGGAAAGAGAAAGTATAGTTTATGAAAAAACTTGCGAAGCAAGTAAATGATCAGTCTTTGATTATCTATGAAAATATTCCCGGTATTGCTAAAACTACTGCAGTTAGATTAGCAATAGAATTAAGAGATTTGAGACGCTTTGAAACTTTAGCTCAAATTGATGCCTTTGCCGGTATTGATCAGGCCACTATGTGAAAAAGACAGTAATTTAGGAATAATCAAACACAGCAATCACCTAGCTAGAAATATTCTATATCGGACAATTACGCAAATGGAAACTATAAAAGCTACTCAACCTTGTTATATTACTGATTATTACGATAAGAAAAAACGATCTTCAAATAGCCAAGGCTATAAGAAGATCATCATTACCTCAGTCCACAAACTGATCGCACAATGTTTGCACTTGTCAAATATGATCAATTATATGATTACAACGTAGTTACAGACAATAAAAGACTTTAGTTGAAATCAAATAATCAACTTTAGTATAACCACCCATGAAAGTCTTACAAGTACCCATACGTTTATTTGTAAGACTTTCAATATTTACTTTCTTTGACCCTAACCCTATTCGCACTATTAAATAAGTAATATTTTCGTCTTAAATCACTGATAATACTTGACTTAAGGTAGAAAACAAAGGCAGATCATTTTTGATCTGCCTTCGTTATTAATAGATTGAATGAATAATAAAATATTAGCAGAAATCTACAAGTTTGACAAGCTTTTTAGTCTTTAATTCGATGAGCTTCTAGCCCTTCAAGCTTGTTAAGCAGATCGCTGAATTCGGTTAAATTTTTAGAAATAGCGTTAATATAATAATTTTCATATCTCAAGTCTTCAATTTCGGATGCATGCTGCGTCTTCTCTTTGCCCAAATCCTTATGATCAATCAGAATTTGGAACAACCGCGTAAAGTCCGCAGTATTGGCGATAGTCCGATCTTGCATTTGGTCAAATATTGGCTTGATTTCAGCGAAGCTTTGTTGATCCATCCTACAATCTTTCTATTAAACATCTATCTTTATTTATTATAACAAATCATCATCTAAAATAGTCATTGAAAGGACTAAAAAAGCAGATATTTTGCGTTAACCTCGAGCTAGGGCGAAACATCTGCTTTTCCCGATATAATTGATGTTACTATAAAAATTGTCTCATATCAAATTTAACTACATGTAAACTGTTTAAAATTTTCAAACAAGTAAATAAAATAAAGCAATTTGATCAAACCTTATTTTAGATGCTTCAGCTTACAGACAATTCGATTATGCTTTTGAAGAGTATAGTAAACGGTTGCTGGTGTTATTGTCTTTTCTTCAGTGTCAGCCTGATTGTTGTCCAAAGTAACCAAGATTTTATTGAATAAAATTAGTACCTAAGTAGTATATTGATTTTTACCAGGTAAATTACTGATACTCAATTCAAATTTGGATTGAACATTTGGTTCATGTAATCCATAATTAGCTACATTAAGTAAAGCACAAGTATGTCACCATTCAAAATCATTAAGAAATAACAATTTTGTTCCAACATAAATTTGACATTTAAGGGCATCCATGTTTGTAATATGATTGATATGTTGATTATCAATATTTACGAGATATTCTTCTGAATCTTTATGAGCTAGCTGACTTGTTGGAACAGCTACTGGATCGTCATTAATATATACTAAATTGATTTATTTTCATAGTATTGAGCAGTGTAATTTTCATCATCATCAATTTTTGCAGTTTCTAACCCATATTGTTGTGCTATTTTGTTGATAGCATTATTATCATCTGTATCTTGGTTTACAGTTAAAGGCATAATACCTACGCGCACCATTTATTAAACCCGCTGCAAATTGACTCAAGCGAGTTTGTTGATTTTCAGTAATATAATCTACTTTTTCTTATGCCAATTTGTCATTATGCTGATAACAGGCTAAGTCCTATAATTCATCACTTGTACTTTATGCATAGTAGTTTCAAAATTAGGTTCATCCATACCTCAATGAGTAATAAGCTTGCTTGGTCATAACGTTTATAATAGCATTAACGTATTACGCCAATATGGTTAGTATCTTCACTTTTTAGCGTCGTTAAGTTTATTTTGAGCTTGATCAACAGCTTGATTAGCCTCATTTGGAGTTTGTGTTATCCATTGTTGATCAATAGCAACTTTCGTTTGAGCATCGGTTACGTCCTGATCACTCACTGCTTGCTTAGAGGTGTTATTAATAGCTTCATTTGGGTCAATACTGTCGGCTTTAACAGTATGATTATTGTTTACTATTGTTGTGCTTAAAGCTTCCAGAGTAGCAGCGACTAAAAATGCAAATTGTTTATTCATATCAATTCCTCGCAAAAAATAAATTATTTTATGAAGAAATGATAGTATTTTTTTTAATCACTATATATATTGTTTAGTTGTTTTGTTAGCTACATTTTTAATTGCAATTTTATAAGAAACAAAGGGCAAGTTTAAGCTAGTCCACTCCCATGGCGCATAAGTTTTATCGGAAGTGTTTTCTACATTTTGTTAGCTTATCTATACATCACTTTCCCACTTTCTTTCTGTTAACTTTACGAATTTACAACGATGATTCCTACTTCTTTTTCCACTTGTTTTATTTATTGTGTGATACTGGTTTGAACTATGTAATTAAGCTTCCCAAGTTTTAACTATTTTGGACTTAATAAACTAAGTATAGGTGTATCTCCAGTCCTTAATAATGAAACAGTATAAGTCAATTGCATACGCACAGTACTTAAAATAGATGATAACTCAACACGCAAGAAAATCTATATTATATAAAATTATTAAAGATCTATTACCACTATTATATATTACTTTATATAAAGTCTTACATCTCAATATATTGAAAGAAGCACAGAATATTTTATTGCTCTATGGTATTGATGTAACAACAGGAATCAGAATGTATTTTAAAGTAATTGTCTGCAATAAAGGAATTCTTTTAGAATTAAGACCTAGAACCGGACTAGAGCAAGCTAACTATGAAGCAAATCCTCAAATGTCTTATAAATTTGAGGATTACAAGAAAACAATGCATCAATGATTCAGCTATTAATACTACTATTCGTTACTCACGTTCTTATAAGAAATATAATAGATCGTCAAAAAGGAAAAGAGCTAAATTTACTTCCTCACTAATAGATAAGGAGTATTTTTTAGCCCTGCTCCTTATTTACTTTATTCTTTTCAGATAAATAGTAATGTAGAAAAATTAAAATTTTCTAACTCCATGTTGATATACTTTTTTGTCCTCTTGCTCTACAGCAGCAACATTCACTAATGGATTTTCTTTTAATACTAAGAAATCTGCAAATTTACCTTCTTCAAGAGAGCCATATTCTTTATCGATTTGGAGTAATTCCGCAGAGCCTAGTCCAGCTGCATGTAGAGCCTGATAGTTGGTAGCACCTGCTCGAACTAATTCGGTTAGTTCTTTAGCTGTATTTTTAAGTGGATTTTTAAAAGTCCCAGCATCCTGTTCCTAAAGCTAGCTTAACTCCTGCTTTAATAGCCTTACCAACATGTTTATAAAAGGCTTCTACGTGCTGACACATCTTATTGTAAGAAAAATCAGTCATTTTACCTTTACCATAAACTGCAATTTGATGTCCTGCAATTAGAGTAGGAGATAAGAATGTCCCCTGTTTTTTCATTAGATCAATATCTTCATCACTCGTATAAAATCCATGTTCAACTGAATCAACACCAGCTACTACAGCATAATGAATGCCTAGTCTACCTTCTGCATGAGCACATACTGTCATGTGTTTAGAATGTGCTTCTTGCACTGCTACTTTCATTTCTTCTAATGAAAGTTCAGTATCATCGATTTGATCCCCTTGAGACATAATACCGCCAGTCGCCATTAGTTTAACGTTTTCAGCACCCTTTTTAAATTGTTCACGTACTGCTTTTCGTACATCATCTCCTGAATTCACTAAATGAGAATAATTAGGTGTCCCTCTGTCATATAATGGATTTCCTAATGGTCGATCAGAATGTCCACCTAAAATTGAAATAGGCATCCCTGTAGGTTTAATTCGAGGTCCATCAAAAGGAAAATCCTTACGAATGTTGTTCAATTTAACATCAACATCAAATGGTGAACCACATCCTCGTAAATAGGTAACGCCACCTTTTAAACCACTCTTTAAATCCTTTAATGCTTTATAAGTAGTTAAAGTTTCAGTTTCGGGATAATGAACTTTGCTTACGTTAATATAGCCAATATGAGTATGAGCGTTGATTAACCCCGACATAACATACTGACCTTTTAAATCTACAGTTTTATCGATATCAGGAAAAGTAAATTTCCCAGTTCCTTTGACTTCTAATTTTCCGGTTTCATTATTTACAACAAACCACGCATTTTCTAATAAGTTATCTTCAGTCCCTACAAACAGATTGCAATTTACGAAAGCTGTTTTAGTCATCTTTATTTCTCCCTAACTATCTAGTTACGTATGCACTTCTAAAATTGAATTTACCTAATGAGAAACCAAGATTATGAACAGAACTTCTTACCATCCATGCTTGCCCATCATGGAATAATGGAGATAATGGTTGTTCAGAATCTAATACTTTTTCTGCATTCATTAAATCCTTTAAACGTTTATTAACATTCATTTCTTTGCTAGAAGCATCCAAGTAGTTGTCATATTGTTTATTGGACCATTTACCAAAGTTGTAATTTTGTCCTGTTGCCATAACGCTGAGCATTGCATATGGATCAGTAAATGCTGGATTTAATCCAGTGTAATCAACATCATATTTACCATTTAACATGTTGCTTACTCTTGTAGTTTTGGGCATTGTTCTCACATGAACTTCTACTTTTTTACCAAAGGTGCTTTCAAATTGACTTTGAACATATTCCAAAACCTTCTTAGAAACATCGTCATCGTCTCCACCTAAAGTAAATTCCATTTTGGATTTTCCTAATTCTTTAAGCCCTTTGTTGAATAATACGTTGGCTTCCTGCTTGTTAAACTTGGTGTACTTACTTGTAGCACCTTGTTCAGCAAAATATTTATTAAAGTTAACTCCGTTTACAGTTTCTTGCGGACCTGTAAATGTGGTTGCTACTGTATTTGCACCACCAACTGTTTTGGCTAATTCTGCTCTATCCAGGGCCATTGAAAAAGCTCTTCTTACATTAGCATTAGCCATATCCTTATTTTTAGAAACGTTATAAGTTAAATATTCAGTTCTATCTAGTTTGAAAACCCTGTAGCCATCTTGATGCTTTAGTTGTTTAGAAGCTTGTGTATCAAGGAATGCTCCATCTAGCTTACCAGATTGATAAAGGTTGTAATCCGTTGAAGGAGTCTTGACAACTGTATAATTTACGGTTTTAAGCCTTACATCTTTTTTATCCCAATATTGATTATTCTTTTTAAGCTTCCAACTCAAATTAGAACCAGTCCACCCACTGCTTACAAATGGACCGTTATATACCATGTATTTAGAAGCGGTACCATACTTTTTGCCATATTTTTGTACGGTATCCTTATTTACAGGATTCCAGCTAGAAGCTGTCAAAGTTTTGAAGTAAGGAACGGGATGAATAAGGTGAACCACTAAAGTGTGTGCATCTTTTGCTTCAACACCCAACGTATTCGGTGATTTCTTACCGGCTACTACTTGGCTTGCATTCTTTACCGCTTGATAATTATTCTGTTGTTGAGATTGAGTATTAGGATCCATCATTCTTTGTAAAGAATATACAAAATCTTGAGCAGTAACTGGTTGACCATTACTCCATTTGGCATTTTTTCGTAATTTAAATGTCCACGTTAGTCCATCTTTACTAGAAGTAGATGTAGTAGCCACGCCAGGTGAAACTTTACCATCTTTATCCATTCTGTTAAGTCCCTCAAAAACATTGGCAGCTTGTTCTCCGCTAGAAGTATCTACCATTTTATTTTGATCTAGTGTTTGAACTTCGGATGTAGTCATCCAAGTTAAAGAACTTTCATACTTTTGGGTTGATGCGTTTTTTCCACTTGAACATGCTGTCAATACAGCTACTGCACTAGTAGTTAACAACCCACTTGCTAAAAATCTCATCCGTTTTTTCATAAAATTTCTCCCCATGTTTATTCTTTAGCCTGGATAAACAAAAAACGCCCTACTAGATCAATTTGATCTAATAGGGCGTCTATAACGCGGTACCACCTATTTATTCGTTAATAATATTAAATATTAACCTCATGCACGTGCGGCCAATCTAAATGATTGGCGATACGTCGCCGCTATAAAGGGCGGACCCTGAAAATACTAAATATCGTATTTTCTGCTCAAAGGTGATTTTCGCTAAAAATATTGTTGTCTTCTTTCACCAACCGAAGACTCTCTGAAAACTCTATTTTATGTTACTTTCCTTATCGAAGCTAAGTATTATTTTTATTGTTGAACATAATAATATCAGGATTTAATTTTATGTCAATAGATCTTAAAAAATAATTAATAAAGTAACTAATTTAGATTTTAGTACATTGATTTAAAAGAAAATACTTAAAAATTTTCTATTTAATTATATTATCAGATCAAACCCAAGTATTAGTAGTCTTAATTTTATCTTTTCTTGCATTAAGATCAAAATTCTGAAGATACTACAAGATAATGTAGCTTTTTATTCCATATTTATATAGCCTTTAGTATATTCAGCTACTTGGTCATTAAATTGAATTTTGTCTCCTGAATGCAATAAGTCTAAATTGGTAAAATTTTTTGTTAGGTTTAGCCACGGATGATCAGTAACCAATCTAGTTTTTTCAGGATCATCAATTATCTCAACTTGTTTGACAACCATTGTCGGGCTGTATAATTCACCTCGAAGCTTATCGTAATATCGTTTATAGCTGTATTTACCAAAAATCGCTCTAAAAGTATGACGCTCCTCGGATCCGATTTTATTCAAAAACTGTCTCATTTTTATAATCCCTTTATATTGCTAATTTTAGTTTTATAGTTCTTTTATAATTTTTATGCTTGATACTTACCATATTTTTTCTTATAGGTATTCCAATCAAGTCCTTGAGGATCGTCATGATCGTATACCACTAAGATTTCACCTTTATTATTCAAGACTGTTACATTGCCATCATGTCCTGGATAACGAGAATGACAGCCATTATCAGTGAAAATTCTAGCCGGTTCTCCTTTGTATTGAACTGGACGTACACAACAATCTGTGAAGGGAGTATCTTCCATAATACGACCATCATCAAACACACCATGCAAAAGAGCAGTCGGAGTATGGCCAGTCACGATTGTTTTTCCTGTTTTATTATGAGCAAAATAAGTTGCTTCCTGTACTGATACCCCTAGGTTACTCTGATGATAGAAGTATTCATCTCTAGCCCACAACCGGTATTCATCATATTTAGATAGGCCAGTTACTCCCCACCCTTTCCCATACTGGTTTGGATCATTGTAGTTTTTGATAGGCATAACACCGCCATGTACAAAGATAAAATTAGGTGTTTCAAACATAATAGGCAAAGACAAATAGAAGTCATAGAAAGAACTATTTCTTAGTTGTTCCTGGCTTTCTCGATAATTGATCTTCTTAGAGCCAAAGAACGAGCGTAAAGTGGTTTTGCCACCATTGTAGAACCATAAGCGATCAGGATCTCCACCTTGAGCAAAATCCAGCATCATTTCTTCATGATTTCCTTTGAGGATTACAGCATTATTTTCTGTAGCAAGCTTCATAAGATCCTCGGTAACCATCTTGGAGTCTTTACGGCCATCAATATAATCTCCGCCACCTACTAACTGTGCATCCCCATAGTCAGAATAAGCCTGTTTAATCAATGCGATTGTTTTAGCGTTGCCATGAATATCTGAAAAGAAGATATAATATTTAGCATCTTTATTAGAGGTTATTGTTTGCGTATCAAGGTCTACCTGATAGTTTTTTGGAAGTAAGCTAACATACTTATTATTTGATTTTTTCATGTTTTATCTCCCATCGTGACTTCCATACTCAAGCATTTTTCTAAATATAAGAGTACCAAGTGTCCCAACTACAATAACAATTAAGTTAAAAAATATAACCACAATAAAAAATGGCGTAATTACCTTAATAGTTTTAAATCCTGAAGTTAATGAACCATTATCCACTACAGCAAAGAAAAATGGAATGATGATAGTTCCAATAAAGCAGGTTAATCCAACAGCAAGTATGTCCTTAAAGAAAGATAATTGTAGTTGTCGTTCTTTTTCTTTCATTGATTTACTCCTTGAAAAATTTAGCACCAGAAATAAGCTTTACTAGCAAATTTTCCTGGTATTATCTTCGGCTTAGTTATCTTTATTACGGCTTAAGTATATTTTAGTATGTCTTGTTAAACTAAACTATTTTTATTATTAACAAGTCAAACTAAAAGACAAAGAAAAATTGCTCTAGTTAGAGAGCTAAGACGGTTTCAAGAATTCTATGTCAGCGCTCTAATATTATTAAAATTGATGATATTACTATCAATTGAACTGGTAACTCTTTTTTAAAGAATGTCCCCAATAGTCTTTTTTATAAAATACTCTGTACACCGGTGATCAGTATTCTTTTCTACGTAAAGTCAAGCATCATTATATGTTAAGCTTTATTATTTTGTATAAATCAAAAAGTTAATTAAATTTTTATTATTTTATTTTTCCCAGATTTAAAATTGAAGTGCAACACTAAGTGTTAAACAAAAAGGCCATGAAGACCTAAACTTGAAGTGACCAAAAATCAAGAAAGGTGAATCTCCATGACCAATTCAAATTCTAGCATCTCTAGACACTATCATCAATTAAATAGTGAGCAGCGAGGACAAATACAAGCTCTGCTTGATTCAGGCATAACTTCCGCTCCGTAATTGCCCGAGAAGTTGGCTGTCACAAATCGACAATCAG
>NZ_AZFO01000002.1 GCF_001436305.1 Lactobacillus ultunensis DSM 16047
TGAGGGTTAGTTTTTTCCCAGACACCTTTTATATTAATCTGCATGTCTCCATTTTTCGTCCGTTAAGATACGAGCGGCAAGCAATCCTAATGGTAAAGCAATTACGATCATTAGAGCTTCAGTTGTCCAAAAAGCACCAATATTGATATTGGTAATACCAAAGTTGAAAACTGCTCGATACATGTATAAACCTGGAACCATAATCACAATTGAAGGTACTGTAATTGCAATTCGAGGGAAACCAACTTTTTGTCTAACAATACTTGCTAAAAGACCAGCAGTTAAAGCACCAATAAATGCTGCCAATGCTGGAGCAATATGTCCGTAATCAACTAAGCTCAATCGTAAAGTATTAGCCATTGCACCCATAATAGCAGCAGTTGCTGCCATATCTGGACGACTGTTAAACATAATTGAGAAGCCGAATACCCCACAAAAACTAGCAATCAGTCGTAAGAAAGTAAGCATCCCTGGTTCGATTGTGAGCTTAAGCATAGAGCCTGGATGTAACCGCAAGATTGTCGCTACAGCCCAACCAGACATAGTCGCAATAATAATAATTAAAATTGCATAAGTCAGTCGTTCAAGACCAGACCGCATATCCAGCTTGGACATGTCCAGACCTGAAGTAATGAATGGAAAACCTGGAATGACAAATAGCATTGCGCCAATATAACCATAAGCATGATGACGATCCAAATGGAAGAGCATACTGCCAATATGGAAACAAATAAAGTAAACTGCACACGCAACTGCGACAGCCACCGCAATTTTAGCTACTAAAGTCATCCTATGCTTGCCCATTAGTGCTCGCACATAATTACCTACTCCTGCACCAAAGAAAGCACAAATGACTTCTGGCCAGCCACCACCTAATAAAAAAATGAAGCCTGCACAGGCAAGTCCAGAACTCAAACCCGCAATCAAAGCAGAATAAGCTGATTTTTGGTTTTCAATTTCACGTAAACGCTTATGAATCTGACCGATCGTCCATTGACCGTGACCAGCCTCAAATTGACGGACAAACTTTTCCATTTCATTCAACTTGGTCATATTTACGCCAGTCGATGGCAATGACAAAGTCTGTGAATAAGACTCATTATCAACATCAAAACAAGTATATTCAATTGAAACCAAACCAATATCAGCAGAACAAGTAATGCCTAAAGTTCGAGCAATTGTATCCATCGAATCGCGTACACGCCAAGCACCAGTTCCACAGCTCAAAAGCATGATTCCTACTCGACCAACGATTGATGCCTTCTCAACCAAGGTCGCATCTTGAGCCATTGTGTCATCATCACTCTTGAAGAATTCCTCCCACAGAATCTTCATATGATGTTTCTCTGATAAATGCCGTTCTCGTTCCTTATCCTTCATTAGTAGTATTACTTTCCTTCAATATTAAAATTAATTAAATGTAGCTCTTTTATTTTACCACAGGATTTTTATAAGAAATTGGTAAAAAATTAGTATTTTTAAAATTTTGCCACTCCATTTCATTATTTTAAATTTATAATTAGAGTATGAGAAATTAATTTAAGTAATTAAAGGATGAATAAAAGTGGCACAATTAACAGACGAAGAACTTGCTAGTATTGCTCATGACTTTTATTTGAGCAAACTAAACATTGCTGAAATTTCCAAAAAATATGATTTATCTCGTTACTTGATTACCAAAGCACTTGAAGATGCCGAAACTCGTGGTATTGTTAAAATCAAAATTGCTCAAGGAATCAAACGTAATCAGGTATTAGAACGCGAATTTCAAAAGAAATTTGGGTTAAAAGAAGCCTTTATTTTACAAAGTCATGAAAGCAAAGATGAAACTAGTGAAGCCGTAGTCAACTTTGCAGCTAAGCAAATTGAGACTTATTTAAAAAATGCCAAAGTTGCTGGCGTTAGTTGGGGAGCAACGATGCATGGCGTTATAGATGACTTTGCCGAAGAAGAATTTAAACACCTTTATTTTGTACAATTGTTGGGACAAGCTATTAATTCTAATCGTCGCAAGAATCCATTAGCTCAAGATGCTGCTGAAAATTTGCATGCTCACAGCTTAACCTTGCCTAGTCCACTCTATGTTTTAAACCCTAAGATTATTCCAGCATTAAAACAGGAACCCTATTTTAAGATAATTGAAAATTGCTACCATAATTTAGACTTGCTTTTCACAGGGTTAGGTACTTTGGAGTCCTTTAAGGTTAATCAATTTTTAGAAGACAATTATGGTTCAAAATTATTCCAAAATATCCCTCAAGAAGAAGTAGCCGGTCTCATTATGGGACGTCCTTACAACATTAACGGTGATTTCTTTACTAGCTTTGAAAAACACATCTGTGGTATATCAATGGATGACATCATGCGTACTCCAATTCGCTTCTGTATTGTCCGCAATCGTTTCAAATCTGATGCGTTACTTGGAGCATTACGCACCGGTGTAATTACACACTTAGTGACCAGTGATGCTATTACCCAGCGCGTACTGCAAAAGCTTTGATTATTTGGAGGAAAGATTATGAAAAAATCAAAATATGATCTTTGGATAGGGGCAATTAACTTATTTAATTGCTTACTGTTCATTGCATCCTGGTTTGCAATTTTTGGTGCTGATTTTACTACCCGAATTGCAATGTTCTTCTATCTTTTCGCTTGGACAGGAGCTATCTTAAACACAATTGCCGTTGTACAATCACACAATATGCAAATATCAATAATCGGACCTATCTTGGGCGTAATTGGCAACATGTTATATGGATTTACTGCTGTTCTTGCCTTACCTGCCGTAATCATCAACATCATATCTGCATTCTTCATTTTTATGCAGCATGACAACAAGAAAAAGAAATAAAAAAAGCCGCAAGTCAATTGCGGTTTTTCTGTGCTTTTGGTTAACTTTATGGTGTAAGCGATTTACAATAACGGTGAGGTGAGAATTATGGAGTTTAGAATTGATTCTTGTATTCCAGATGTCGAAACCATTATGAACCTGGATGAGGCTGTTGCCAATTTTGATTTGAATGGGCAAAAACCGGAAGATGTTGATGTAGAAAGGATGCCTAAGAATGATTAAAGGTGTCCGAGTGAAATTGAATAAAGCAAAAATGCATCCCTGAGTATTAATTCACGGGGATGCATTTTTTAACCTAAATAGGAAATAGCAACTTGAAGTTGTGCTAACTTCATTACTGCTTGAGCCAAATTCTGTTGGTCAACATCAACATATATTTCAAAATGATCTTCATCAAATTCATAACCAGAACCAACTGCAATTTCCTCAGCTGTTTCATTCAATTCATGATCTTCTTCATTAGGGTCAAGCTTGAACAAAATTCTACCACCATCACTCACTCTACAGTGATCACCATCTTCTTCCACCCAAACATACACGGTATCGCCATAAGCGTCGATCATCATTGTAGCAATTTGCATAGTCTTTTTATCAACCCAGATTGTTTTGGTGCTTTTGGCTACATAATTACCAATTGCCTGACCTAATAATTCTATTTCATCTTTTTTCATTTTTTACTCCTAATTTGTAACTATATCTTTATTTTTATTATAAATCTAAAAATTTAATAAGCTAAATACTATCTTTTCAATTATTAGAAGAATTTAATGTTCACTTGACGGTAACCGCTTTCTAATTATACCTTTAAAATATATATTTTTTTGGAGAATTTTATGAAATCAAAAGGCTTATCTGTTAAAAATGTTGTTGCTATCGGTATTGGCTCTGCCATTTACGTCATTCTAGCTCGTTTTACGTCAATTCCAACTCCTATTCCTAATACCAATATTGAATTGGTCTTTCCTTTTCTTGCCTTCTTTGCCGCAATTTACGGTGCCAAGGTCGGCTTTGCCGTGGGATTTATCGGGCATACGCTATCTGATTTTATTATGTATGGGCAAACTTGGTGGAGTTGGGTTTTAGCAACTGGAATTCTAGGCTTAATTATTGGTTTAATTAGTAAAAAACTTGATCTAAAAAACGGCATTTTTGGGATTAAACAAATTTTATTTTTCAATATTGTTCAAATTCTCGCTAACGCAGTTGCTTGGATTTTAGTGGCCCCTATTGGTGACATTATTATCTACAGCGAGCCCGCTAACAAAGTTTTTGTCCAAGGGATCAGTGCCACAATTTCCAACGGAATTACAATCGCAATTGTTGGTACAATCCTGCTCAAAGCTTATGCAGATACCAAAATCAAAAAGGGCAGTTTACGTAAAGAAGATTAGAAAGGTATGGTCATGACTGAACCCATTATTACTTTTAAAGATTTTTCATTCAAATATGACAGCCAAGCTTTCCCCACTTTAAAAAATATTAATTTAACTATTAATAAAGGCGAAAAGATTCTAATTGCTGGCCCCTCTGGTAGTGGTAAATCTACCATTGGTCGCTGTCTCAATGGACTAATTCCAAATATTGATACTGGAGATATTTCGGGCAAATGTATTATCAATGGTAAAAACATTGAAGAAACGAATTTATTTGAATTATCCTTTACCACATCGACTATTCTTCAAGATACAGATAGTCAATTTATTGGTTTAACCGTTGGTGAAGACATTGCCTTTGCATTGGAAAATGATTGCCAACCACAAAATCGAATCAGACAGACCGTACATCGTTGGGCTGACGAATTAAATATTTCCCATCTTTTAAAGCAATCACCTCAAAATTTATCAGGTGGACAAAAACAAATTGTGGCTCTAGCTGGTGTCTTAATTGATGAATCCCCTATTCTGTTATTTGACGAACCATTAGCCAATCTTGATCCAGCTTCTGGGATGAGAACAATGGCTTTAATTGATCAGATTCAAAAAGAATTGAATGCGACAGTTATCATCATTGAACATCGCGTCGAAGAAGTCATGAGTCAGCCACTTGATCGAATTATTTTGATTAATGACGGCGAAATTATCGCAGATAAAAGACCAAACGATCTTTTACATGAAAATAAACTAGAAGATATCGGCGTCAGAAGCCCCCTCTACATTAAGGCATTGGAAAAAGCAGGAATTAACTTAGAAGAAATTCCTAATCTAACTTCGATAAATGAATTACCTGATAGTGAGGAAATTAGTAGAAAATTACAAGCTTGGGTAAACAACTCTACTCTTCAGGGAGAAAAGGAACAAGATGTTCCGTTGCTTGAATTAAAGGGCGTTGGTCATCGTTACAATCGATTGCAGGTTAATCCCTTACATGATGTAACAACTACTATTAATAAAGGTGACTTTGTTTCCATTGTCGGACAAAATGGTGCGGGCAAAACAACTCTTTGTCGTATTATCTGCGGTTTTGTTGCCAATGAAGGGCGTATTTTATTTAATGGTGATGATCTTGTATCCCTCTCAATCAAGGAAAGATCCGAAAAAATCGGCTATGTAATGCAAGACCCTAATCAAATGATTTCACAAAAAATGATTTTTGATGAAGTTGCACTAGGTTTACGCTTACGTGGTTACGATAAAAATGAAATAAAGAAGAGAGTCTATGATGCTCTCAAAATCTGTGGTCTTTATCCTTTCCGTAATTGGCCAATTTCTGCATTAAGTTTTGGTCAAAAAAAGAGAGTCACAATAGCGGCTATTCTGGTGCTTAAGCCAGAATTAATCATTCTTGATGAACCGACAGCAGGACAAGACTGGAAGACCTACACCGAAATCATGTCTTTCCTAAAGAAACTGAATCAACAGGGTAAAACTATTATGATCATCACCCACGATATGTATCTTATGATGGAATATACCAATCGATCTTTAGCTTTCGCCGATGGAAAATTGATCGCAGATACTTACCCTATCAAGTTACTGACAGAAAAAAGCTTAATTAAGAAAGCATCACTTAAACGTACTAGTCTTTATGATCTTGCTCAAAAGTATCACTTGCGGGATGCGGACACCTTTGTACGAGCTTATATTGATTCAGAAAGGAACAAACAAAATGCATGATGAAAGTCAAATTTTAGGTTATCAACCTGGTACAAGTTTTATCTATCAGCTAAATGCGACAACCAAGCTTGTCTTCATGTTACTAGTTTCCGCAGCTTGCATGATCACTTATGATACTAGATTCTTATTCGCTATCTGCATCTTTTCAGTATTTCTCTTCAAAGAAGCCGGTATTAAATGGAGACAGATCTCATTTATCATAAAATTTATTACGGTTTTTATGATTTTAAATTTGCTTTTTGTCTATCTTTTCCAGCCAACCTATGGTGAAAATATTTATCATACCAAGAGTATATTGATTCATGCAGGATACTTTACATTAACTATTCAAGAAGTATTTTACTTATTTAACCTGCTTCTAAAGTATATTTGTTCTATTCCTATCGTCTTGCTGTTTTTATTAACGACTAATCCCAGCCAATTTGCGGCCAGTCTAAACAGAATAGGCATTAGTTACAAGATTTCTTATGCTGTTGCTTTAGCTTTACGCTATATTCCTGACATTCAAAATTCTTATTGGGCAATTTCCGCAGCTCAACAAGCTCGTGGTATTGAATTATCTAAAAAAGCCAAATTATCCCAAAGAATCAAGGGTACTTTAAATATTGTGATGCCATTAATCTTCTCTAGTTTGGATAGAATCGATACAATTAGTACAGCCATGCAACTCAGACGTTTTGGCTCAAAGAAGAAACGCACATGGTATGTGTCAGAATCTTTCAAGAAAGAAGATTACTGGGTAATGGGGCTGTCTGTTCTACTAGTTTTACTAGTCGCATTACTTTGGTATCTCAATCATGGGCGTTTTTACAATCCATTCATGTAACTTAAAAGGACTGCTTCACATTAGCAGTCCTTTTTATGATGTTTTTTCTTCTTTTTATTATCGTCAACAGTGACGATTTCTGGCTTTTTAGGAATTGGTGGGATGACTTGATAATTGCGTAAACGACGTTCTAGATAATCATCTAGCCTTTCAGTTGTATTTTCATGAACAATTATCGTCATCATTCTCACCTCTTTTTTCAATTATATCATCTAAAAATGTAGATTGAATAAAGTAATCACTAAGTAAATCATACCACTAGCAATAACCGGACCAGCAGCAACTCCTTTGAAAACAACAACACCAATAATAGTTCCTAAAACTAGGGCAACGGTTACCTGAGGCACAGCAGCTAATTGATTTACGCCATATCTTGATAAAATAGCAACTGCAATACCCGCTAAAATAGCAATCCAACCAGCAGGTGTTTTGAACGTTTTCACTAGATCTTTAAATCCTATCTGTCCTGTAGCAATCGGTACTAAAATTGCTACTGAAATAATAGTAACACCCCAATTAATACCTTTGGCTTGAATCGTAGGCAACCACTTGTTGGTAAAAGGTAGTAATTTAAACACCATCACTACGCCGGTAGCAATAATTAAAGATATGTTTTTTCCTACGATTGCTACAAGCAGGACTAATGCTAAAAATAACCAACTCTCCAATTCATCTCTTCCCTTCTATGATAAAGTGTCATATTTTAATACTTTATCAAAAAATGCCTTTTAAGACAAAATAGATGAAATTTATTTCAAGATATGACATAATAAAGTTGCTCAGGAATGAATATTGTATACGCAAGCAACCCATCATTTAGTGATGGGTTGTCTTTGTTTATTTGAATGTAAAAAAGGTTCGACTAAAAATCAGTCGAACCCTTTTTGGTATATTAGATATTAGAGTTTAATTAATCCTTCTTGGCTTTGCCTAAAAGACCGGTAATTAAATTCATAGCACTCAAGGCAAAACCAAGGAAAGCAAAGTTGTTCTGGTTTCTACCAGTTTGTGGCAAGCTTTCTTGCTTAGCTGTATTTACATTCTCATTAGTGGAATTCGTAACAACTCGATGCTTTTTTCTGACATTACTATATTATTAGTAAGTATCTTTTCCCCCTTTTGAGTAGATTTATTCTTGTTTGATTATGACATCTCCTTTCATTTTATTATCTATACAAATTTGATAATTATAGTTTTATAATCATATTTACGTTTTAAGCCTATATCATATAGGTTTCGATAGATAATATAACTCTCTAATATTTGTTCGTCAACAGGTGTAAAATTCATATATGCACATAACATATGTTCTCTAATCATTGTTTAATTATCAGTTACTTTAAGCAAAGTAATGAGTATCTTAAAATAGCGTAATAACAATGCTTAAATAAACCAATTTGCTATTACTACACTAAAATTGAATCAGATATCGGTTTAAAATTAATTTTAAATTAATTTATTCTATTTACGTAATATAACTAGAATTGTTATTTTGAAACCATAATTTGTAACATTTAAGTCATTACAATCGCAAACAGCGAAAGCACTTACAAAGTAATAACATGTGTTCATATGTACAATTAAATTACTAATTTCCATTCTTAAATAACCTCTCCTCATTCTAACTTCTAATTCATATTTAATAAGTGCTTATGGATCATACCAATTTAAAATTATTATAAAAAAGAAGAACGCGTACCAAACACGTTCTTCTCTTCTACTATTAAATTAATCTACTTAATCTTTAACTTCTTTAATTGCATCAATAATTGTACCATCACGGTATTCAACTAACGCAACAGTACGGTCAGTATATTCAAGTGGCTTTGGCGTACCCACTTGCTTTTCAGCCATCTTTTGCAAATCCTTAATATCTAAAATATGAAGACCTGGGACCTTGTTAAAAGCCTTAATCAAGTCTTGACGAGCTGGGTTAATGGCAATACCACGTTCAGTTACCAAAACGTCAATTGATGAACCTGGGGTAACAATTGTTTCAACGCTAGGTACAACAGTTGCATTTCGACCACGTACAAGTGGAGCAGTAATGATTGTCATCTTTGCACCAGCTGCAGCGTCTTGGTGACCACCAACAGCACCACGAATGACACCATCGGACCCAGTCATAACATTGACATTAAAGTCAGTATCGATTTGTAATGCTGACAAAATTGAAACATCAAGATTATTGACTACAGCACCCTTATTATGTGGATCAGCATACCAAGAAGCATCAATTTCTTGTTGATTCTTGTTGTTAGCCATTGATGCAGCAGCACCTTTATCAAAGTCTTGGACGTCCATTACCTTTCTGACTAAGCCTTCTTCAAGCAGGTCAGTAGTTGGCTTAGTAACACCACCCAAAGCAAATGAAGCAGTAATACCATCCTTAATCATACTCTGACGAAGGTAACGTGTTACAGCTAATGCAGCACCACCTGAACCAGTTTGGAAGCTAAAGCCTTGCTTGTAGTATGGTGAGTTAACTATTACTTGGTTAACCATCTGAGCAATCTTTAATTCCTTAGGATCTTTGGTAAAACGAGTAGCACCTGAGCCAATCTTATCTGGGTTACCTACCTTATCAACTTTAACTACGTAGTCAACTTGATCTTGCTTGATTGAAGCTGGTGTATTTGGATAATCAACAATATTATCAGTCAACAAAACAACCTTGTTAGCATATTGAGCGTCCATTAAAGCGTAACCCAATGAACCAAAGACTGCATCCCCATCTTGACCATTTGCGTTTCCAGCCGGATCAGATACAGGCACACCTAAGAAGGCAATATCAATCTTGATTTCTCCCTCTTCAATTGAACGAGCACGGTTACCGTGTGAACGGAAAATCACAGGATTCTTTAAGCCACCATGAGAAACAAAGTCACCAAGTGAACCACGCATCCCTGAAGAAGTAATGTTGGTAATAACACCCTTCTTAATAGCCTCAATCACCTTATCGTTCATGACGCCAGTCAATGAACTTGGAGCCAAAGTCAAATCCTTGTAGCCCATATTGATGATCTTATCCATTACCATGTTGAAGACATAGTCACCATTTCTAAAGTGGTGGTGGAATGAAATCGTCATACCATCTTTCAAATTGTTCTTAATGACATCATCAAGTGAGTCGACGATCTTGTTTTGACCTGTAGTAACTCTTACTTTAGGAGCAACACGTTCAACTTCTGGATGACCAATTTCAGTAGTTTCAAATGGTTTCAAGTCCATCTTTTTCATTAAATCGTCTGGTAATTCGCGTTTAACTTTATTCTCCAATGTAGTTACCTTCTTCATCAATCAAGTTAGAAGCTTTTGCAGTTTCAAGGACACGAGTAGCTTTTTCAACAACTGGCTTATCAACCATCTTGCCGTTCAATGAGATTACGCCACTACCCTTAGCTTTAGCTTCACGAATAGCTTTTTCAACATTCTTGGCTTGTTCAATTTCTTCCTTAGTTGGATTGAAGACCTTATTAACCATTTGAATTTGACGTGGGTTAACCAAACTCTTACCATCGTAACCCAATTCATGGATATAGTTAGTTTCACGATAGAAGCCTTCAGTATCCTTCATGTTGGAGAAGACTGTGTCAAATGCGTAAACATCTGCTGCACGAGCTGCTTGCAAAACCATGTTACGAGCAAATTCAAGTTCACGACCATCTGGATAACGATGAGTGTGCATGTCTGCAGTATAGTCTTCGCCTGAAACAGCTAAGCCCATCATCAAAGGAGTAGCAGTAGCAATTTCTGGAGCATTTAAAACACCCTTAGCACTTTCAATAGCAGCCATTACACCAATAGTGCCCTTTTCAATGCCATAAACATCTTCCCAGTGTTCAATATCCTTAACCAATTTTTGAATCATGGCAGCTGATTCAGTTTTTGGCAAACGAATAACATCAACACCGGCCTTAACCATGGCACGAACATCTTCATCGTAGAATGGTGTATCTTGACCATTAACTCTAACTACAATTTCACTGCCACCAAAGTCAACAGTCTTAATTGCCTCATAAACAAGCATTCTGGCAGCATCTTTTTCAGTCAAAGAAACCGAGTCTTCCAAATCAAGCATGATGGAATCTGCACCATAGATACCAGCATCCTTAATCATAGCTGGGTTGTTGCCAGGAACAAACATCATGGTTCTACGTAAACGATTTTTAACGTAGGTCATTAGAGCACCTCCAAATCTGGCTTATCTTGTGTTTCAGTTGCACGTTGTGCAGCAGCTAAAGTCCGAGCCTTAATTACACAATCAAGTGCAACTTTATCTGTAGCCTTAACCTTAGCGTTTTCTAAACCATATTTCTTTAAAGTATCAGTGATTACTTTTTCAATTTGATCACCATAAGCTTTTTTAACTTCTGATTCAAGATCAATTTCGATACCATTAGAGCCCTTGGAAATCATAATTTGAATATCTGAACTTTCAAGCGTTCCGGCAACGGCTGTAGTCTTAATTTCCATTAATATTCATTCCTTTCTCAATTCGAGATTGCAACTTATTCATATTTTCCTTAATAAATTCATAGCTAGACTCTGGTACGAATTTATTGATTTCCTTTAAATTACCCGCCTTGATTAACTGTCTTACCTTAGTAGCTGTAACAATTTCATTTTCTTCTTCAAGACGTTTGACAACAATTACTTCAATATCTGGACCAAGTTCATGAGCTAAACTTACATTATAATAATGCGTCGTTCTAGAAAATGGCTCTTTACCAATGTAGCGACGAGTGATATTTAAACCTGGAGCAATCTTATTCTTAAAGACGCTGGCATCAATGGTAGTTTGTACACTAATCAAATCATCAGGCGTTTTCAAAAAGTAAGCTGGGAAAGTGGCTGGTGAAACCATGTAGTCGCCACCAGAAACCACTTTGACATTATTGAACTCTTTGGTGCCTTCTTTAACTAGTTCTATTCGCTCATCAAAACTGAAAAGCGAAACATCATTAGCAACTACAAAGACATAAACCAAGTCGTTTTCTTCACTAGCTAGCTTAACTAAATGCTGATGACCCAATGTAAAAGGATTAGCGTTCATCACAATAGCTGCGACTTTTTTATTAGCCTGGTCTTTAACCTTTGGCAATTCTTCAACAAAGTCATCGACATCAGGAGTACCGTATTCTAAAAAAGCTGCAACATCTGTCTTAGCTAGCAAATTGAAATGCAGATGTTCAAAACTGCTAGCATACTTTGCTTTAGTAAAAACAAATGAATGAAATATTTTTTCATTGACCAGATATTGCATCAGACTGGATACAACTTTGTTGAAGCGAGCACCTTGCTCTGCGTCATCATTTTTAACGCCAATATACTTAAGGACGTTGCCTGCTACACTACCTGTACCAACCAGACTTCCATCTTCATCAACCAAGCCAATTGTATGATCAATCACATCTACTTCACGGTCGCTAAAATCATGCAAACCTAGTGAAGACAATAACTGTTCCCACTTTTTTCTAGTTGATGCGTCGTTTAAAAATAAATCCACGATTTTATCCATCGCCACGCCACCTTACTGAGCTTTTAATAAGTAATTGTTTTCACAAGTTCAGTGTACTCCTGAATTTTAACTATTTCAATTTAATAACTAGTTTTTTATATTTTTCAAAAAGTCACTAATAATCTGATGTACTTTTGCTGGTTGTTCAGCTTGTGGCAAGTGGCCACACTCCGGAATTACTGCCGTTTGTACTTGATCATTCAAGAACTTAATTGCCTTAGTAAAATCAGGATTAAAGTATGGTGATTTTCCACCTGCAATAACTAGCATTGGAACTGGCGTGTCCATAATCATGTCACGCCAATCTTGTTCTGCGTGTTCAACTAAACAATTGTAATTTTCAGCAGGATCATATGGGAATGCTTGATATTCATTTTTGGCATCTTGAAACATTTTATCGTCAATGTGATGATAAAAAGCTTTACCAAAATCAAGCTTCAGCATTTCAGGATAGTTGTCCCAATTTAAGTCCTTGAATCCATATTGCCAACTTTTATCGGCAATCATCTTCGGTGACTGATCAAGATCCACCATGGCCTTTAATCTGCCTTTGCCATAGATTGATAAATAAGCCCAGATATTGGCTGCACCCATCGAATTACCAATAGCAATTACGTCATGCAAGTCTAGTTTTTCCATCAATTCTTCTAAATCAACTGCATGTCGACTAATCCGTTGACCACGATAAGTTCTTTCTGACTGCCCTTGATTGCGTGGATCAAGCATAATAAAACGATATTGGTCATTAAAAAGTTTGATCAAGTCTTGCCACATTTGACAGGAACCACCAATACCAGGGATGCCTAGCATGACTGGCTTATCTTTTTCGCCTGTATCGCTATAATGCAATAATACGTTATCGTTAGTTTTAAATTTCATCTTGTATCTTCTTTCTCACAATCTTTAATCCTATTATCACGCAAAAAAGGCAATCTGCTTTCCAGACTGCCTTTTTCTTTTACCAAACACCGATAACTTTCATCCAAAGAGTACCAACGATGCCAAAAATCAGCATATAGAGAATACCTAAGATGAAGTTCATCTTCCACCATTCACTTTGTTTGACATAACCGGTCGTAGCTAAAATTGAAGCTGGTCCGTTAGCATAGTGCGTGGTTGAAGCGTTAATTACACCAGTGAAAGCCAATAACATTGCTGAAAGACCAAGTGGAGCACCCATAGCTGTAGCGACAGTGAGGAATGGAAGATACAAAGCTGTCATATGAGCAGTACCACTGGCAAAGAAGTAGTGAGTATAGAACATAAGCAAAATCAAAACTACCAATACGAATCCCCAACTAATGCCGTGTACTTCACTTTGAATAAACTTAGCAAACCAATCGATAAAGCCGTAAGAAATTAGTTTACCGGCCATAAAGATCAAGATTGAAAGCCAAATCAAAATGTTCCAAGCACCAGTTTCATGTAAAGCATCTTCCATGCTCAATACACCAATGATCAACAGAAGCGTTACAGCCAAGAATGCAACAAAGGCTGAATCAAGTTGTGGAATCTTGAAGAAACCGGACAAAACCCAAAGTAAGATAGCTAAGCAAAATACTGTAGCCATGATCTTTTCAGGTTTAGACATTGGTCCCATTTCTTTTAACTTGCCATCTGCCCACGTCTTAGCATTAGGAGTTTCCTTAATCTCAGGTGGATACATCTTATAGATGACGATTGGAATAATCAAGGTAGCTACGATTACTGGAACAAGACCTACCCAGAACCAGCTAACCCAACTCATTTGGTAACCCTTTTGGGCAGCCATCTGTTGAGCTACCAAGTTTGGTGCAGCACCTGTAATAAATAAAGCCGTTGACAAAATATTGGCATGAAAAGCTGTAAAGTCAAGATAAGCACCAATCTTCTTTCTAGAAGGATCATGTGGATCTGACTTGTAACTCTTAGAAATTGATTCAACTACCGGCCAAGTAACACCACCAGTACGAGCACTATTAGAAGGAATCAAAGCACCCATAATCAATTCCAAACCAGTAATAGCGTAACCAATACCAATTGAACGTTTACCAAACTTTTCAATCATGACATAGGCTACACGATTACCTAAACCAGTCTTGCTGATACCATGGGCCATAATGAAGGCCATAGCAATCAACCAGGCAGCTGAATTACCAAAAGAACTCAGGATACCAGTTTGAACGACTACGCCTTTTGAGTTAACAACATCTTTAACAGGAGCTAAGCCTACTAAAACTGTCACTACCATGCCAAGCAGCGTGGTACCCCCAATTGGCAAAGGCTTAGTGATACATCCCACAATTGTTGCAACAAAAATGGCAAACATTTCCCAGGCTTGTGGACTTAAGCCACTAGGGCGCCAAGGAGTAATCAACCACAGTACTATTCCCACCGCTAAAGGCCAAATAAAGCCTTTATAATTTACTTTCTCTAAACTTTTCATTTTTCTCCTCTGTTTAGCTTTTAAAAATGAATTTTTTCACATAGTCATTATATACCTTTTATCATACTTTTAAACATTTTTTAAATAAAGATTGTGTTTTTAGTATTTTTAAAAACATATTTGCTTGTGAAATTAGTTCATTAGCAAGTTTGTTATTTTTTATACACGCTTGATACTGTAAGCTAACCAAGAAGCAAAATAAAAAAGCCCGACTTCACATATGCAAAGTTAGACTTTAAATATTTTAACCAATATTATCCCAAGGCTTTAGATCTACTGCTGGACCTTCTGCCAACTTAACTTGTTCATCGGTCAAAAATTCTTTTCTTACGACTACATCATAAACATAGTCTTCAAACCATTGTTGACTCATTTCGTAGAAACCCTTATGACCATATTTATCGCCCCAAGAGTTTTCTACCTTCCATTTACGAATATGACCATTGTCTTCATCAACACCAACCAATGTCATATCGTGAGTGGCAAAGCCTTCACCAGTAGCTAAACGATCTGCCTTGCTCATCTTAGTATCAACATCAAATAATTTATCAGTTTGGTAAAGTTCACTGTCTAAGTAGCCAGTCTTTCTTTCCATTTGCTTTAAGACATCGTTACCAAAAATTACGGCATCCCCTGACTTAAGTTGTGCTACAGCAGCTTGAGCCAAGTATTCAATTGGCACGTTTAAGAACTTAATTTGATCACCGCCATCAACATTGTCATAAAGTCGCATATGGTAAAGAGTGTTGAAATCGTGGTTAGGACAGTTTGACAAAACTACATAATCATCAAAATTAAAGTCCTTAAAGTACTTTTATACAAAAGCACGTGGAGTCAAATCACGTTCCAAGTGATACTTCTTATCATCGTCACGGTATTCCAAGTCAAACTTCTTAGGTGGTTCACCTAATGCAACAGAAACCATGCGATAAACTTCATTCAAGAATCGCTTCTTGGTCTTTTCTAATTGATCTTGCTTGCCTTCTTGAACTAATTTACGCAAAACCATTGCGTCTTTTCTCTCTTTACGAGCAAGTGAATCAATTAAACCAGTCGTATCATTTGAGTTAAAACTTTCTGGCATTGCATATGAAGGAACCACGCCATACTTTTTAACTAAGTTAATAGCCATGCTCCATAAACCGCCATCTTCACCGGCAAAGCCCAACCATGATTGTACTTCTCGATCATCGATTGGCTTATCAGCTAAGCGAATAATAGCATCATAAAATGCATTGGCACGTTCAATCTTGTCCCAAAAGAAGTTGTAGGCTTGTGAAAAGGTAAAGTCCTTAACCTTATTCTTCTTACCGAAATAGTGACGTAAAACGTTCAAAGTTGCGAATTCCCAACAACGACCTGAATGCTTTTGATCAGTAACGCCACCAACATCCAATTCAGTTGAAAAGACATGGTTTAAACGTTCTGCGACACGGTCATTAAAAGAAGCTTCGAGCAAACCACTGCGACGAGCGGCACGAGAAGCAACTTGATTTTTACTATTAGAGTTAAAATCAGCAGAAAAATCTGTGATTTCTTGATCTGAAATAACTGTCATATTTTACCTCGTTTTTTGTTTCTCATTTTTTATTAATAATCATACATTTTTTCAAGCCAAGCCGCAAGCCTCAAATAAAAAAGACATTCGGATAATCCGAACGTCTTTACAGATTTAATTATCTAAATTAAAGTTCAATACCATCTAAAACTTCTTGCATCTTATCAGCTGAGTTAATCATCTTTGCCTTTTCAGCATCTGAAATCTTAGTTTCAATAACTTGTTCAATACCTTGACCATTAATAACAGCTGGAGTACCCAAGTAAAGATCATGCTTGATACCATATTCACCATTAATAGGTGCAGATAATGGTAAGCAAATTGAACGGTTATCCAAAATTGCACTCACAATTTGAGTAAGCATCATAGCAACACCGTAGAATGTAGCACCCTTGTTGGCAATAATCTTGCCGCCCTTCTTGCGGACGTCAGTTTCAATTTGACTTAAAACATCATCGTTGATTTCTGAGTAATCACGAAGAGCTTTACCATCAACAGTTGATTCATCAAAGTTTTCGAAACTAGTATCACCGTGTTCACCAAGAACCATTGAGTTAACCTTGGCAACTGGAACATTAAGCTTCTTAGCAAGTTCAACACGTAAACGCATTGAGTCAAGTGAAGTACCAGTACCAATTACACGGTTCTTAGGGAAGCCTGACAATTTTTGAGTTAAAGTAGTCAAAATATCAACTGGGTTTGCGGAAACTACGAAGACACCCTTGAAGCCTGAATTTACAACTGGTTCAACAATACTCTTCAAGATCTTAACGTTCTTAGCAACCAAGTCAAGTCTAGTTTCACCTGGTTTACGAGGAACACCAGCAGTAATTACACAAACATCTGCATCCTTAGCATCGCTATAATCAGCTGGGTGAATATCGGTTTGACCCATAAATGGAGTAATATCTTCAAGGTCCATTGCATCCCCAACAGGACGATCCTTAGCAACATCAAAAATTGCTAATTCATCAACAGTTGCATTTTGCAATAAGTCATTTGCAAAAGTAGAACCTACCGCACCATCACCAACAAGAAATACTTTTCTACTCATAAATTTAATATGTCCTTTCAAAAGTAATTATCTTTTTAATCTACATGACCATTATACACTAAGCGCTTACATTAAGACACCATCTATTATTTGATCACTGCAAAATAACCTTCTTAACTAGTATCATAGAAAAAAGAGTAAGTTTTCCTTACTTTCTTTAGAAAAAGATTATTTATTTTCTTGCATATTTAGCCATTTGAATACCAGCCTGACGGCCAAATACAACTGTTTCAGCAATAGAGTTACCACCAATACGGTTATTGCCGTGAAGTCCACCAGATACTTCACCGGCAGCATAGAGGCCCTTAATTACATTACCGTTTGTATCAAGGACTTGAGTTTCAGTATTAATGTGAATTCCACCCATTGTGTAGTGAACTGCAGGGTGAACATGAATTGCAAAGAATGGTCCCCGATCCAATTCACGATCCATACCAGTAGTTCTGCCAAAGTCTTTATCCTTATGGCTTTCAACGGCTTTATTCCAGCGTTCAGCTGTTGCAGTTAGGTTCTTGCCATCAACACCAATTTCTTTGGCTAAATCAGTTAAACTATCACCATGTTTTACTAAACCAATGTGATCATAGAATTCAACTGCAGCAAAGTGAGCCCGAACACCAGAATCAAAGATTAAGTAAGCCCCATCTTCATGCAAATTAGTAATCGCACCAGAAATAATCTTCCGTGTATTCAATTCGTTGACAAAACGATTGCCGGCCTTATTAACCAAAATTGCGCCTTCACCACGTAAGCCTTCACCGATTAAGTAAACGTGTGGGTTATCAGTATCGGCAGTTGGGTGAACTTGAATAAAGTTCGTTTGCATCAATTGTGCATCTAATGCCTTAGCTAACTTCAAACCATCACCCGTTGCGCCAGGTTGATTGGTTGTCTTGTAGTCAACCAAATCAGGACGATATTTCTTAATAATATCCTTTGAAGCACCGAAGCCACCGGTTGCTAACAAAACGGCCTTAGCCTTAATGGTTTTCGTTCCTTCACTCGTTTCAACTTCTACGCCATTGACCTTTTTGTTCTTGTCTTGCAAAAGCTTAGTGACTTTAGCACCTGTAAAGATATCAACGCCAGCTTTTTTCACTTGAGTAGTCAAACGGGAAGTTAAATAGAAGCCAACTGGTTCCATTGATCCAGGACGGTGAGCTCTCTTCTTACTCATCCCTCCCGTAATAGTCAAATCAGTCAATCGTACGCCATACTTCATCAACCAGCTAATGGCAATGGCTGAATGATCAACGAAGTACTTAAGCATAGCGCGGTCATTTAACAAACCGCCACCTTTTAAAGTTTCTTCATAAAAGTCGTGGTTACTGTCAATGATTCCTTCATCCAATTGAACCAATGATTCTGAGGCATTCATCCCACTAGAAGCACGGCTGGTGTTACCACCTGTCTTGTCATTCTTTTCTAAAACAACAACGTTTAATCCAAGTTCACGCGCTTGTAATGCTGCAGTTAAACCAGTACCACCTGAACCGATAATTACTGCATCATACTTATTCTTTAATTCTTTATTATTCGGCATAACTATCCTCTACTATTCTTCTGGAGTGGACTTATCAACATTAGTCATCTTCATGTAGTCCATCCATTCGTCATATTGTTCTTCAGTAACTTTACCGCTCTTAAGTGCAGCTTCCTTTAAAGTTGTACCTTCTTTATCAGCAGTTTGGGCAATCTTAGCAGCTGCATGATAACCGATATGTGGTGACAAAGCAGTAACAGTCATTAATGAGTTTTCAAGCAATTCGTCCATGCGTTCATCATTAACGGTCAAACCATGAATCATTCTGTCAGCAAAACCAGTAATGGTACCAGTCAAGATTTCACATGAATCAAGGAAGGAAGCAATTAATACGGTCTTGAAGACATTCATTTCAAAGTTACCTTGTGAGCAGGCAAAAGTAATGGTTGTATCATTACCAAAAACTTTAGCAGCAGCCATGGTTACTGCTTCAGCTTGAGTTGGGTTAACCTTACCTGGCATGATACTTGAACCAGGTTCATTGGCAGGAATATTTAATTCATGGTAACCAGCACGTGGACCTGAAGCAAGCAAACGGATATCTTGCGCAATCTTGAACATGTCAGCAGCTAAAGTCTTTAAGGCGCCGTGAACAACATCTAGACCAGAATGGTGTGCTAAGCCCCAGAATTTATTAGTCTTAACTTTAAATTCGTGACCGTAAACTTCCGATAATTTACCAGCAATCTTTTCAGTCATACCTGGTGCAGCATTAAGTCCAGTACCAACTGCGGTACCACCAATTGCTAATTCATATAAAGTTGGCTTCAATTCTTGAATGTATGCCAAATCATGCTTAAGAGCTGAAATGTAGCCAGAAACTTCTTGACCAAAAGTTAATGGAGTTGCGTCTTGCAAGTGAGTACGCCCTACCTTAACAGTCTTCCAGTACTTTTTTTCTTTGATTACCAATTCATCAATTAAATGTTGAATTGCTGGTTCCAACTTATCTAAGGCTTCAACGGCAACAATATTCATAGCTGTTGGATAAGTATCATTAGAAGATTGACCACGGTTAACATCATCGTTGGGCAAGATGCCTAAACCAGGATGCAATTTATTAGCTAAATTAGCAACTACTTCATTAACGTTCATGTTGCTTTGAGTACCTGAACCTGTTTGAAGCACGTGAAGTGGGAAATCTTTTCTCAATTCTTCATCATCTAAAGCTAACAGGTGATCGATAGCATCTTCAATAGCTTCACCTTTTTCTTTAGGTTCATCCCCAACTTCAACGTTAGATTCAGCAGCAGCCTTCTTTAAATGCAAAAAGGCACGAATAATTTGTAGTGGCATAAGTTCACCACTCGGGAAATTGTTGCGACTTCTTTCTGTTTGTGGACCCCATAAAGCATCTTTAGGGATTTTTACAGGACCAATAGTGTCGCTTTCAATACGGTATTCTTCGCTCATATTTTTCCTCCTTATTATATAAATATAAGGTATTCATAGTTTTTCAATCAACTTTTATAATACCTGTAAAGGCTTTCTTTTTCAATCCAAGAAAAAAGTCTAAGATCACAGTCTTAGACTAAATCTTCTATCTATTTTGATGGTTCATCTTCTTAGCAAAGAAGTCACCCACAATTTGTACAATAAAGATCAAAATTACTACTAAAATTGTAGCAACCCAGGTTACATCACTATTGAAACGGTTATAACCATATGAAATTGCTGTGTTACCCAAGCCACCAGCACCAATAGCACCAGCCATTGCAGTCAAACCAATCAATGAAATAATCGTAACTGTAGAAACTCTAATCAACTCTGAACGAGATTCACGCAGATAGACATCAAAGATAATATCTGAAACAGTTGCACCTAAACTTTGAGCAGCTTCGATTTTTCCAGTATCCACACTTTCAAGAGCAACTTGCACCTGACGGGCATAGAATGGAAAAACACCCAAAGTTAATGGCACTAACGCTGCCTTCATACCAATCTGGGTACCAACAATTTTTTGTGTAACAGGAGCGACAAAAGCCAGCAAGATTACAAATGGAATAGCTCTAAAAATTGAAACTAGTTTATCGCAAACATTGTACCAGAACTTGTTTGGATGAATACCATCATACTTGGTAACTACTAACAACACACCAAAGATAATCCCAAGAATACCACCAAAAATAGTAGCCCAGAAGGTCATGAACAATGTTTGAAAAATACTGGTTCCCCAACCGGCATCTCCACCCCAGCCAAGCTGCACAACATTTGGACAAATTTTTGCAAACCAACTAATCATCTAAATTCCCCTTTTCATCCAATCTAGTCAAAGTAACGTTTTGTTTTTGCAAGAACTCTCTAGCCTGCTCTTGCTTATCTGCATCCCCTTTAACTAACACTACTAAGGTACCAATGGCCTCACCATTTAGAAGTTCAACGTTACCATAAAGCATTGATACTTCAACGCCAATTTGACGATAAAGTTCAATAATAATTGATTTCGTCACGTTAGCAATACTGTAAACTAATTGGTAAACTTCTTCGTTTTCTCTTAATTTGCCTAAGTTCAAAGCATCAAGTGTTTGAATAGCTTCAAGACTACCACCAACAAAACGCTTAGTTAATTTCTTCTTAGGATGCAAGAATACTTGACGCAAACTACCATTTTCAATAACTTGACCATGTTCCATTACAGCAACTTTGTTACAGATCTTCTTAACTGCATCCATCTCGTGCGTAATCAATACAACTGTTAAACCCAACTTTTTGTTCAATCGTTTCAATAGATCCAGAATTTGTTGCGTATTTTGCGGATCAAGGGCACTAGTTGCTTCATCGGAAATCAAGATATCTGGATGATTGGCTAAGGCACGAGCAATAGCCACTCTTTGCTGTTGACCACCAGAAAGTTCTACCGGATAAAAATTAGCTTTGTCTTTCAAATCAACCAAGTCAAGCAGTTCCAATGATCTCTTTTCCAGTTCATCATCTGAAAGTTTGGCATGTTTCAAAGCAAAGGCTACATTTTCAAGGACCGTCGTTTCATTTAATAGATTAAACCCTTGGAAAATCATACCGATCTTTCTACGTTCCAATTGCAGCTTTTTGTTGGAAATTACTTGTTTGCCATTTTGGACAAAATCAACATTGTTAACTTTGATATCACCAGCAGTAGGATGCTGCAATAGATTAATTGTTCTTACCAAAGTTGACTTACCTGCTCCAGAAAAACCAACTACTCCATAAATGTCACCTTTTTCAATATGTAAGCTAACATCATGAACTGCTCGAACAAGCTTGCCCTTCTTTTGTGGAAAATCGACATTAATATGATCTAATTGAATAATACTCATCTTTCAGCCTCCTACTTAATCTTGATATCCCAAGCAGCAATTTGTGAATTGCCATAGAAATGTTTCGTTAACTTCTTAGTCTTTTCAGTTTGGTAAGCCTTAACTACATCTTTATAAAGCTTATTGTTCTCTTGACCCTTCTTGGCACAAATAATGTTGATCCATTGCTTTGAATCTTTATTAACTGGTTCAATGTAAATAGTTTGTTTATCACCCAAGCCTGCTGGACCAGCATAGTCGTTATTAACAACTGAGGCATCTACCGAGTTGATTACTCGACCAGTTTGTTCAGCACCTACTTCTTTTAATTTGAGATTATGAGGATTCTTAGTAATATCAGCAACAGTTACTAAAGCTTTGCCTTTTCTTAATCCAATCAAGCCCGCATTCTTTAAAACAAACAAAGCTCTTGATTCATTAGTAGCATCATTAGGAATAGCAATGGTGGCACCATCTGGTAAATCTGCTAACTTTTTATATTTCTTTGAGTACAAACGAATTGGGGCAATGTAAGTTTTACCAATTGGAACTACGCCACCACCGTTTGATTTATTCCAAGCCTTTAAAAATGCGTAGTGCTGGAAAGCATTCAAGTCAACATCTCCAGATTTCAACGCTTTATTTGGTTGATTATAATCTGTAAAGTTCTTGATCTTAATTGTAATACCGTAATCTTCTTTAGCTGTTTTAGCTACACTCTTCCAAATTGCAGCGTCTTGTTTACTTTGGGAAACAACACCTACCGTGACTGTCTTATTTTGAGCCTGATTATTAAAGTTAAGCCCAGGTCCAAAACTAAACCATCCAGCAATAATAATTACTACTGCAATAATTGACCAAATAATTGTATTTCTCCGTCTCCGTTTTCTCATAAAGCTCACTCCTAAAATTTAAATGAAAATAAAAAGAGCATTCATCCAAAAGGACGAATGCTCGTGTTACCACCTTTAATTCACTTATCACTTACGTAATAAGCCTCAATGACTATCTAAAAAATAGTCTGCATTGTTAACGGGTGCAAATCCGCTGATAGCTAACTATCACTACCAGTCATCGTTCCAAGCCCATATTCGCTAGATTTTGTTTGCCAACTTTCACCACAATGTTGGCTCTCTTTATAAACAAAAGACTAGTTACTCAGCTCTTCAAGATGTTTAGTTATGATTTGTTATAAATAAGCTATCATCATTTTTTAATCTAGTCAACACATTTTTAATTTTTCTTCTGAGAAAGCGGTTTTATTTTATAATGAACTTAAATCTAATAATTACTAAGGAAAAATAAATGAAGAAAAAGAACTATCTGTTTTTCTACAACAGATAGCTCTTATTTTTTATAGACTTTTACTCTTGAATGTTTTGGCGACCACGATGATAGGCTTCATGCACGTCCGCAAAAGTCATATTTTTGCCTTTTTGATCAAAGACTACCAATACTTCTCTTACGCCATCCAAAATTCTGGACAACCAACGGAAAATAGTAGTTGCTGCACAGAACAAAATAAACAGAATAAAAATTGCCTTATTTGAAATCATTGTCATTGAGAACAGATCGTGCAAGAAGATGATTGCCAAAATTAAGCCGAGGAATGAACCCATCATGACACTTAACCGGAATTTATTCAGTGGTGCTGAGATATGGTAAAGCACCATCATCCCTACCGCAACTAATAATAGCGTAGCTGTAGTTCCCACATCATTATGATCTAAAGAAATATAACTACCAGCAATCACTAAAATACTTACAGCAAGCATGTCTGTCACCCCACCGGGGATTGCTCGTGACAAAACATTAGGAATAAATTGACCACGAATTCGATTATGATTGCTTTCTAAAGCCAGCAGGAATGAAGGCAATCCGATTGTGAAGGCTGAAATCAAAGTAATCTGAGAAGGCTGCAATGGATAATTGATAACCATCACTAATGAGAAAATAGCCATTAAGAATGAGAAAATGTTTTTTACTAAGAACAAACTGGCTGAACGTTGAATATTATTAACTACTCGCCGTCCCTCATTCACAACTTTAGGCATTCTAGCAAAATTAGAATCCAGCAACACAACTTGTGAAGCTTGAACCGCTGCGCTATTGCCTGAAGCCATTGCAATTGAGCAATCAGCCTTTTTCATAGCTAAAATATCATTTACCCCATCACCGGTCATCGCTACAGTATTCCCTTGCTTTTGGAGAGCTTTAACAAATTTACGCTTTTGTTCAGGCTTTACTCTGCCAAAGACACTGTATTTTTGAACAGCTTCCTCATAACCATCTTCTGGTATTTCCTGGGCATCAATATATTTATCAGAATTTTGAATACCAGCTTGTTGAGCAACTCGAGAAACTGTAACCGGATTATCACCTGAAATGACTTTAATCTCCACTCCTTGCTTAGCAAAGTATTCAAAAGTTGCTTTAGCTTCTTTTCTAATTGGATTAGATAAAAGGATATAACCGTAAACCTCAACTGGTTGAGTTAACTTAGAATCATCTTCAGTCAAAATTGCTGGATAATAAGCCACAATTAAAACACGATAACCAGTGGCCGCATATTTTTCAAATTCATCTTTATAGTCTTCAAACTGATCACGCAATACCATTTCTGGCGCACCAATCAATAAAGTATGATCATCGAAAATCACGCCACTGTATTTATTAACCGAAGTAAAAGGCAAAATACCCGTAGCTTTTTTGCCTGTCTTTTCAGTGAAGTGAGCATGAACTGCTTTCATGGTGGCATTATCAGCAGGCATTGCTTGAGCGAAGTCACCAATTATTGGATCTAAATTTTGCCCTTTAAAATCTCTTGAAGGAATAGCTTTTTCTACACTCATTTTTGACTCAGTAATCGTACCAGTTTTATCAACACAAAGTACATTGACCCGTGCCAAAGTTTCTACACTCTTCATATCATGCAACATTACTTGTTTCCGCGCTAGACGCACAGCAGCTAAAGCCAAAGCGATAGTTGTTAAAAGATAAAGTCCTTCTGGAATCATGCCGATAATTGCGGCTTCCATTGAAACAATACTGCGGTAAAGAGACATATGGTTGACAAAAAAGCTCATTGAGAACAAGGCTATTCCCAAGGGAATAATGATAATACCGACCCATTTAATTAATTTGTTAATTGAACGGACCATTTCTGATTGTTCACTACTCCCCATTTCTTTGGCTTTAATAGTCAATTTAGAAATGTAGCTTTCTTTGCCCACACGTTCTAATTCCATATAGGCTGAACCAGAAACAACAAAAGAGCCGGACATTAATTCATCATCAACATCTTTAGAAATTTCGTCAGATTCCCCGGTCAATAGTGATTCATTAACCCGAATGTTCCCTTTAACTACACGGCCATCAGCAGGGATTTGATCGCCAGTCTTCAAAAGGACAATATCGCCTTTAACCAATTGTTCTATTGGTACCTCTTTTTCCTTGCCTTCGCGCAAAGCAACAATATCGGTGGCATTCATTACGTTTAGTTTACTCAAGATCTTTTTTGCCCGAATTTCCTGCACGATCCCAATCACAGTGTTCAGGATAATAACAGGTAAAAAGGTTAGATCTTTATAAGCACCAACTAAAACTAGCAAAATCGATAAGACCAGGAAGATCAAGTTGAAATAGGTAAAGAGGTTTTCTCTAATAATTTGCTTATTCGTCTTAAATTGATCATCAACAGCTTTATTGATTTCACCAGCATTAATTCTTTCTTGAATTTGGCTACTTGTTAAGCCTGTTTCCAAATTAGTTTTTTCTTCGTTCATTTTTATTACCCGACCAATACTTTTTATGTGTTCTTTCTATTATACATAAGAACAAAAAAAGCTCGCAAACTTGCGAACTAATTTTAGTGTTTTCTAACATAAGTTAAGAAAGTATATGGAAATTTATTTTTCTCATCTGCTGGATGAGCTTCTTTTTTAATTAATTTAAATTTATCATAGTCAATTTCTGGCATCACTGTATCTGCTGAAAAGACCCCATCAATTTCAGTTTTTGCCAGAATATCAACTTGATCTATCAAAGCCTTAAAGATCGAAACACCACCGATAGCACATATTTTTTCTGAACGATGATTTTGCAAGTATTGATTAAGTTCTTCAAGTGAAGCAAGAATGATTACCTGATCATTTGTTTGATACTTTTTCTTTAAGTCCTCATTATGAGTCAAAACAATATGTTTTCTCTTCGGTAATAGTCTGGGTAAACTAGCAAAAGTTTTTCTTCCCATAATTATTGGATGATTTATCGTTTCTTCTTTAAAGTGCTTCAAATCTGCTGGTAAGTGCCAAGGCAAATGTCCATCGACACCAATCTGATGCTTCTTATCCTCTGCCCAAACGTATTCAATCATATTGTTTCATCCTAAACCGCAACCGGCGCCTTAATTGTGCCATGATGCTTATAATCTATAACTTTAATATCCTGCATTTCAAAATCTTCGATATGTTTCTTATCAGGATTCAACCAAAGTTGTGGTGAATCATACGGTTTGCGACTAAGCAATTCTTTAACCTGATTAAAGTGATTGCGATAAATGTGAGCATCCCCCAAAGTATGAACAAATTCACCTACTTTAAGACCTGTTTTCCGGGCAATCATATTTAACAGGAGCGCATATGAAGCGATATTAAAGGGAACACCTAAAAACATATCGCCACTTCTTTGGTATAATTGCACGCTAATTTTACCGTCAACTACATAGAATTGAAACATTACATGGCATGGTGGCAATGCACTAGTTGGCACATCTTCAGGATTCCAAGCTGTAACAATCATTCTTCTGGAATCGGGCGTTTCTTTTATTTGCTTGATCACATTAGCAATTTGATCAATAAAACCACCATCACGTTTTTGCCAATGGCGCCATTGTGCACCATATACATCCCCTAGATTGCCATATTTAACTGCAAAAGCTTCATCATCTAAAATCCGCTGATCAAACTTTTTCATTTCTGTTTGATAAATTTTATTGAATTCAGGATCACTCTGACTGCGTAAACCAAAATCAGTCATATCTGGACCATCATACTCTTCACTAGTTACCCAATTTTTAAAAGCCCATTCGTCCCAAATATGATTGTGATGCTCAAGTAAAAAACGAATGTTGGTATCACCACGTAAGAACCATAAAAGCTCACTTTTAATCAGACCAAATGGAACTCGTTTAGTTGTTAAAAGTGGAAAACCTTTAGAGAGATCAAAACGCATTTGAGCACCAAAATAACTTCTAGTACCTGTCCCTGTTCTATCACTCTTGTCATGGCCTTCCGTCATAATTTTATTCAAAAGATCCAAATACGGTTGTTCAAGAATTGCCATTTTTACACACCTTTCAGGAATTTTATCTTTATTACCATACCATATATCTAGTGGGTTTGATAATGAAAGTCACTAGACTTAGTGTTTTTATTATTTTTGGCAAAACAAAAAAGATGAACTGAATCATCTTTTTAACTTATATTAATTTTTCTTAAATTCACTCTTATGACGGATCAAGTACACAACAGTCGCTACAATTAAAACTAAAGCTCCGACAATAACTGAAATTCTTGTATCTGGATTAATAAACATAAAGACTACGATCACCAAGAGCATCAGAAAAGCAAAGTAATTAGAGAATGGATAAAGCGGCAATTTAAACGGATGGTTCTCCATCGTTTTCTTATTATGCTTTCTAAATCTTAATTCAGCTAGCAAGATTACAAACCATGGGATCATTCCTGGTAAAACAGATGAACTGAATACAATCACAAAGAGATCGGATGCAGAATGATTAAACTGAGAAGCAATTACGTTTAAAACAAATCCCAAGAAAATTCCACTAGAAATTCCCATAATTGCACGATCAGGAACAATTCTCTTGGAAATATGCTTAAAAATTCCAGGTGCTTCATTATCATGTGACAATTTAAAGAGCATTCTACTGGATGAATAAATTCCTGAGTTAGCCCCTGATAAAGCTGCCGTCAAGACAACAAAGTTAATAATTGACGCTGCGGCCGTAATTCCCACTTTGGCAAAAGTAGTAACAAAAGGCGAACCTAAAGAACTTAACTTATCCCATGGATAAATAGTAACAATTACAAAGATTGCACCTACATAAAAGATCAAGATTCTTAATAAAACCGATTTAACGCTTTTTACTATTGCTTCTTGCGGATTCGAAACCTCACCTGCTGAGATCCCTAAAAGTTCAATACCTTCATAGGATCCCACAATGATAGACATCGAGAAGAAAAATCCTTTCAATCCACCAGTAAAGAAACCACCATGAGCCCACAGATTGCTAAATCCTGTTGGCTTGCCTCCATTACCAACACCAAAGAAGATCACAATAAAACCTAAAATGATCATCAAGATGATGGTAACGACCTTGATCATCGCAAACCAGAATTCTAGCGATGCATAAGCCTTCGCACTAGCTAAGTTGGCAATCAATAAAAACGCGATAATGATGATCCCTGACCATAAAGCACTAATATTAGGCCACCAGTATTTCAAGTATTCCGTTGCGGCCACTACTTCAGACATCCCTACCACGATATATTCAAAAACATTAGCCCATTCTGCTAAATAGCCAGCTAAGGGATGCACATATTCTGTGGCATAATCTGCGAATGATCCTGTACCTGGATTTACATACAGCATTTCTCCTAATGCGCGCATTACTATGTAAAGGATTAAACCAACAAACATGTACGCTAATAAAACAGAAGGTCCTGTCCATTTAATAGTTGAGGTTGATCCCATAAATAAGCCGACACCAATTGCACCGCCTAGAGAAATCATCTCCATTTGGCCAGCGGTCATAGTACGACTAAGTTGAGGGGCATTATTCTTTTTCATTCAACAACTCCCTATCTAAATCAATCTATCCTACATTAACCCAACTTTTTATTTCATTAAAATTTGGCCTTTTTGTCAAGCTGAAAATAAAAAAACTACCATTCAACTCATGGTAGTCTTTAGTATTCAATCTGGAGGAGTGTACAGGATTTGAACCTGCGCGCCAAGGAAAACTTGGTTCGCCGGATTTCGAGTCCGGTGCATTACCACTCTGCCAACACTCCGTAACGTACTCATTATAACCTATTTAAAAAAATAGTCCAAAATAATTTTCTTTTTTGTGTTGAACTATTACAATTTATTCTAGTGCATTTACAGATATGGATATAGAAAAGAGAAAAATATGTGTACATCAATTATATTTAGCCCTAAAGATCACTACTTTGGTCGTAACCTCGACCTCGAAGTTAGTTTTGGTCAACAAGTTATAGTTACACCTCGCAACTATAATTTTAAATTCCGCAAGATGCCAGATATGAAAAAGCATTTTGCCATGGTAGGTATTGCTCTTAATGCCGGAAATTATCCCCTATACTTTGATGCAGCTAACGAAAAGGGATTAGGCATGGCTGGTTTGAATTACCCTGGCAATGCTACATATTACAAGGAAAAAGAAGGCAAAGACAATATTGCTTCTTTTGAATTTGTTCCTTGGGTTTTAGGACAATGCAGCAATATTAGTGAAGTAAAAGAATTGCTTAAAAACTTCAACATTATAGATTTAAACTTCAGTGATAAGATGGAAGCTTCACCACTTCACTGGTTAATTGCTGATAAATCAGGTACTTCTATTGTGGTAGAAACTGACAAAGATGGGATGCATATTTATGATAATCCCGTTGGTTGCTTGACTAATAATCCTCAATTTTCAAAACAATTGTTCAATCTCAACAATTACGCTGACATTTCCCCTGCAATGCCTAAGAATAATTTCTCAGACAAGGTAAATATGGATGGCTACAGTCGTGGGCTTGGTTCACGCAATCTCCCTGGCGGCATGGATTCAGAATCACGTTTTGTTAGAGTTGCTTTCAACAAATTCAATGCTCCTCATTGCGAAACTGAGGAAGAAAACGTGGATAATTACTTCCACATCTTGCACTCTGTAGAGCAACAAAGGGGACTCGATCAAGTAGGTCCTGACGCTTTTGAATATACAATTTATTCAGATGGAACCAACTTGGATAAAGGTATCTTTTACTATACTACTTACACTAACAAGCAAATTAATGTAGTAGATATGAATAAAGAAGATCTAGACAGTGATAAATTAATTACGTATGAATTATTAACTAAACCGAACTTTAATCATCAAAACTAAGAAAAGAGAAAATAATGTTAATTTTATATAAAGATCGATATTATTTTCTTTTTTCCGGTTAAAATAAGAGTGGTAAATATATTAGTGAGGGTATTGTGCATTAATGAATAGTTATCTTGTATTATCGCTGGCAACAACGATTTTATTATTACTCATTTTTAGTATTAAAAACTCGCGTCGTTTTAACCTATTTGACCATTGGCTTCACCATCAGCTCGTTAAGAAACGTGATGGGTATCGCTGGCAAGTAATTGCCTTCATTAACGATCCTAAGCTAATGGTTGTTTGGGATGTACTTTTAGCCGGTTTGCTTTTAAACGAGGAACGTAATTTAACTGCTCTTTGGGTATTAGGTACATTAGGGTTTGCAGATCTTTCAGGAATTATTCTGAAAAGATTAATTAGACGTAAACGTCCAATTATGCACTCAGACATGGAAGATGGTTATAGTTTTCCTAGCGGACACGTATTAGGAGCAACTACGATAGGGTTAATTCTTCTTCAACTCTTTGGTAAAGAATTCGGATTAGCTTTTACCATTGGCATTGTTGCTCTTTGGATTATGGTAATTATTTCTCGTTTAAGCTTGAAGGCCCATTACCCTTCCGATGTTATCGGTGCAACTAGTTTGGCAATTGTTTGCTTTAGTATTTCAGAGCAATTATTTTTAGCTATTTAACAAATTAACAAAAAATCATGTCAACATCAGTTGGCATGATTTTTTCTTTGTCTTATTATTCGTGGAAGCCAATCATGATGCCACCCTCTTCAGCATAAAAACTACATAAGCCATGCATGGACCTAATCGTAATTCTGGCATCTGGAAATTCCGCTAATAATTTTTCTTTAATTGTATTTGCATCCTTTTCATTTTCACATTGGTCAATAATTACCTCTCCACCATGATAATTATCATCTTTCATATATTTGATAACTTCACGAATTGCTCTTTTCATTCCTCGAGCTTTGCCTAAAGGTTCTAGTTTGCCTTCTTTACTAGCAGTTCCAATTAAGTTTATTTTTAACAAACCAGCAATCTTAGCAACAGCTGGAGATACTCGACCATTTAGTGATAGATTATGCAAAGATTGTAAAATGAAAAGCAAATGCGTATGTACTCTAAATTTAGCAATCTCTTCTTCAAGATCAACAAAACGAATATTATTCTGCAGCATTTGACGAATACCATTTACTACCACAGTCAATTCTGGACCAGCACTTCTAGAATCAACTACAATAATTTGGCTAGTCGGATGCTTTTCTTGATACATTTCCTTAGCTTGCAAGGCCGAAGAAAAAGTTCCGCTCATACCACTTGTCATCGTAATTAAAACAGCTTTTTCTGTTCCTTTTAATGCATCAAGCCATGCTTGAATGCTTGGGCAAGTCGTCTTACCAGCTACTTGATTCTTATTCATATCTGATAAAAATTCTTTTATGTTTAAATTTTGATTATCAATATAATCTTTGCCATTAAATGAAATCGTTAGAGGCACTACTTGTAAATTATGCTCAGGGTCACTTTCCATATTGCTGCTTGAATCAATAATTATTTTAATATCTTCCATACTGCAAATTCCTCGTTCTGTAATCGCTTTATTACATATATTATAGCGCTTTGATATAGTATTTTTTAATGTGCTTTACGAATTTTTAAAATGTAAACCGCTTTCATATGTTTACACAATCACAAAGTTAGGCTAAAATTTGAATTGTAAAGCGGAGCAAAAATTGTTCCGTATGGTATGTATAAATTTGTAAACATGCCATAATTTTTGAGGAGGTTTATTAATGCTCAAATCAGTTATTGAAAATGTACACGCACTCGAAATTTTTGACTCTCGTGGTAACCCAACTGTCGAAGCTTTCGTTACCCTTTCAAACGGTGTCGTAGGTAAGGCAGAAGTTCCATCAGGTGCTTCTACTGGTGAAAACGAAGCTGTTGAATTACGTGACGGTGGTTCACGTCTTGGTGGCAAGGGCGTTTCAAAGGCTGTTAACAATGTTAACACTGAAATTGCTAAGGCTTTAAAGGGTATGGACGCTCATGACCAAGCTAAGATCGACCAAACTATGATCGACTTAGACGGTACTCCAAACAAGGGTCGTCTTGGTGCTAACGCTATCTTAGGTGTATCAATGGCTTGTGCTGTTGCTGCAGCTAAGGACTCACACCAACCTTTGTACCGTTACCTTGGCGGTATTGATCTTGAAATGCCACAAACTTTCCACAACGTTATCAACGGTGGTGAACACGCTGACAACGGTATCGACATCCAAGAATTCATGATCACTCCAATCAAGAAGACTTCATTCCGTGACGGTTTCGAAAAGATCGTTAACACTTACCACACTTTGAAGAAAGTTCTTGAAGACATGGGTTACGAAACTGGTTTAGGTGACGAAGGTGGTTTCGCACCTAACATGAAGAACTCAGAAGAAGCTTTGAAGGCTTTACACGAATCAATCATCAAGGCTGGTTACAAGCCAGGTGAAGATATTGGTATCGCATGTGACTGTGCTGCTTCATACTTCTACAACAAGGAAGACGGCAAGTACCACCTTGAAGGCAAGGTTCTTGACGATGAAGAATTAGCTGCATACTACGACAAGCTTTTGAAGGAATTCCCTGAATTAATGTCAATGGAAGACCCATATGACGAAAACGATGTTGACGGTATGGTTAAGTTCACTAAGAGCCACAAAGACCGTATCCAAATCGTTCTTGACGACTTCATTTGTACTAACCCAGCACTTTTGAAGAAGGCTATTAAGGAAGGTGCCGGTAACGCTTCATTAATCAAGTTGAACCAAATCGGTACTGTTACTGAAACCCTTGAAACTGTTCGTATGTCACGTAAGAACGGTTACAACACTATGATTTCTCACCGTTCAGGTGAAACTGGTGACACCTTCATCGCTGACTTAGCCGTTGCTGTAAACGGTGGTCAATTGAAGACTGGTGCTCCAGCTCGTTCAGAACGTGTTGAAAAGTACAACCGCTTACTTGAAATCGAAGAACAACTTGACGGCGGCGAACGTCTGGCATTCTTCCCAGACAGCGTTGACCACGATTAATTTCGATTAACCGAGTACAATTTCAACAAAAAGCATGTAGATTGATTTCTACATGCTTTTTTGTTTTATATTTAATTCAATTATTGCTGATAAACTTTTTCAAAATCCTTGTTTAATACAGGATCTTTAACCTTCTTAACTATTATGGATCCACCCTTTTTAGACTGGTCAAGTAAGATAATTAGCTTATTATTTTTTAGACAGAATAAGTAAGTATTATGCCAAGTCTTAAAATCTGCATTAGCAATTGCAACCACATTATATTGATACTTGTTTTTGCCTAGCGGACTATAACCAAGCTTTATCGTCTTTTTATTCAAAATGAAGTTGTTTTGTGTAAAAACAGTCGGGTAAGTTGCGCCCTTTTTAGTCTTCAATAGATGAATACCGTCATAGAAACGATATCTTTTACCAGCCGCTCTACTCCATTTATTAACTGCTATCTGCAATTTGTTAGTTTTAGCTTTATTCCAATTAGTTTTAACTACCTTTTTAGTCTTCTTAACTTTTTTATTTTTCTTTACTTTCTTAGTAGTTTTCTTTGCTGACGCAGTCTTTTTCTTAGGTACTACTTTCTTTTGAGAAGACTGCTTTTTTACTGCTTCTTTTTTCTTAGATTCTGTCTTCTTAGCACCAATTGTAATAGCATCCCTACCAAAATGAACCTGGCTACAACCAGATAAGGTTGCAGTCAGCAATAAAGCCGACACTCCTACTAAATTTTTTTTATCCATAAATTCACCATTTTCACTATTTAGTTAACTCAATTATATATTAAAAAAAGGACTGATTAACAGCCCTTTCATAAACTTAATAAATGGTAACTTGATAGCGATGTGAACGATCTTCTTTTTCAGGTTCTTCAGCAATTTCTCCGACAGAGACAATAACCGTTGTTTGATAAGCTTGATCAATGCCTAATTCTTTTTGAAGATCGGCATCATCATTAAGTTTAACAGCTCCACCCATGACATAGACTGAACCTAAGCCCAGGTCCGTAGCTTCAAGCATAATGTTTTCTGCAGCAGCTGATGCGTCACGTTCACCAAACATGCTATCTTTTTTGGTATTGATTATAAATAAAACAGGAGCATTATAACAACTATTACCTGTAACCTGCTCAATTTTACTACGCAGACCCTTATCTTTTACAACTACCAGGTTCATCACATCGGCTTGATGCATGCCACATGGTGAAGTTTGAAATGCGGCAACAATTTTCTTAATATCTTCGTCTGAAACTGCATCTGCTTTAAACTTTCTTACAGCTCTTCTATTTTCAAAAATTGAATTCATATTTTTCTCCTTGGAGTAAAACTCTCTTCGCTTACTTTTATTTTAACATTAGTCAGCTTATTGACAACGCTTTCAAAAGCAATTATGATTGATTTGAAAAGTATAGATTTTTAAATTAAGGAGAATATAAAAATGGATTTAGCCGCAATTGACATTGGTGGTACAACTATTAAAATCGCAACTTGGAAAGACAATCAATTACAAGACAAACATGCAGTTGATACACCCAAAGATTTGGAAAGTTTCTATCAAGTCTTAACTGATGAAGTCAACAAAATTAAAGAAAATACTGACATCAAAGGTGTTGCAATTTCCTCACCTGGTGCCGTTAACCAAAAGACAGGTATTATTGGCGGATCAAGTGCAATCCCATATATTCACAACTTCAAAATTGTTGACGAATTAGAGAAGCGTTTTGGCTTACCTGTTTCCATTGAAAACGACGCAAATTCTGCTGCTCTTGGTGAACTTGCAGAAGGCAGTGGTAAGGGATGCGACAGCATGGCCTTCTTCGTCATCGGTACAGGTATCGGTGGTGCTTTAATTATTAATCATAAAGTTTGGCATGGTGCCCATTTATTTGGTGGCGAATTCGGCTACATGATTATGGGAGACCATACTTTAAGCGAACTTGCCTCCCCTGTCTCAATGGCTAACAGATACAATGAAAGAACTGGCAAGCATTTAGATGGTAAAACTATTTTTGAATTGGCAGATCAAGATGACCCTGTAGCTAGCGATGTCCGTCAAACTTTAATCCATTCTTTAGCTGTAGCCATCTACAACATTCAACACAGTTTTGATCCAGAAAAAATTGTTCTTGGTGGTGGTATTTCTAATAACCCTGAATTAATACCACTTTTAAACAAAGAAATCGATCGCTTAAGAGATGGTCTAGATCTTGTAACTTTAAAGCCAGATATTGTCCTCTGTAAGTTAAAGAGTGAAGCAAATCTTCGTGGTGCAGTGGCAGACTTTGAACAAAACCATCAATAAAAGAATAACTAAAAAGATAAATTATTTGTTATTTTTAGATTTTTAAGCATCTTATAAAGCCCTTGGTTATGGGCTTTTTCTTTTACTCAAAATAAAAGTATATATTTTTAATATAAAAAGTCTTTATTTTTATATTTAATCTGATATACTAATTGGTGTAGAGAATTGAAAGTGCTTACAGAGGGAGAGAAGAAATAAATGACTGAAAAGCGCAAACTACCATCTACATTCTTCTGGGGAAATTCAGTTTCAAGTATGCAAACTGAAGGTGCCTGGAATGAAGATGGTAAAGGTCTTTCCGTCTATGATGTCCGACCGGCTACTGACAATACTACTGATTGGCATGTAGCAATCGACGAATATCATCGATACGATGAAGATCTTGATTTGCTGAAGGACATGCACATGAATATGTATCGAATACAAATTTCATGGTCACGTGTATGTCCCGATGGCGACGGCGATTTCAACCAAAAAGGTATCGACTTCTATGACCGTTTAATTAATGCCATGCTCAAACGCGGCATTCAACCAATGATCTGTCTTTACCATTTCGATATGCCTTTGAATTTAGCCAAAAAATATAATGGCTTTATGTCAAGACATGTGGTTGATGCATTCGTCCGTTTCGGTAAAAAAATGATTGATCACTTTAGTGATCGCGTCAAATATTGGATCGTCTTCAATGAACATAACCTATACTTCCAAGATGAAGTTTTCAATATTTCAGGTTATGAATCTGGAGATAAGAGTTTGGATGATATGTACACTATCTTCCATCATACGATGATGTGTCATATTCGGTTAGCAAACTACATTCACGAAAATTACTCAGATGTAAAGATCGGTGGAATGCTCGCTTACCAACAAATTTATCCAGCTACAAGTAAACCAGCTGATGTCTGGGCAGCTAAGCAAGTGCAGGAGTTCTTGAACTTTAACATTTACGATGCTGACACAGGTCACGGCTATTCACCAGAAGTAATGCAATACATGAAGAATCATGATATTCACATGGACATTACCGATGAAGATAAAGAGATTATGAAGAAAGCAAAAGCTGACTTCTTAGCTTTCTCTTATTATTCATCTTGGGTTTTATCAAGTGATAAAATTCCAGCTGGTGAAGCACCTAACCGTTATCTCAATAAAGGTGGAGTTGAATCCAAATTTGTTAAGACTAACGATTGGGGTTGGGCAATTGACCCACTCGGATTTAGGAATGCGATTACTACTATGTATAATTACTATCGTATCCCTATTTTCCCAATAGAAAATGGTATAGGTCTCAAGGAAACTTGGGATGGTGAACACATGATAGAAGATGATGAGCGTATTGCTTACCATCGTGATCATATTAAAGCCATGAAGGATGCTATTTTTGATGATGGTGCTGAAGTACTTGGCTATCTTGGTTGGGGCTTGATTGATATTCCAAGTTCCCATGCTGATATGGAAAAGCGTTACGGTGCTGTTTATGTAAATAGATCTAATCATGATCTTAAGGATTTAAAACGTGTACCTAAGAAATCATTCTACTGGTTCCAAAAGGTATTTAAAGACAATGGAGATGAATTATAATGGCTGATAAAAAACAATCTGGTTTCAGTAATTTTGTTAACAGCAAAATTCTGCCTCCAGTAATGAAATTCGTTAACACGAAAGCTATTGTTGCGTTGCAGAATGGTATGATTTATACTTTGCCATTCATTATTATTGGTTCTATATTCCTGATTTTAGGTAATATTCCTATTCCAGCTGTCGCAAATGCTATTAATGCATCTGGTTGGGGTGCTATCTTTAACCAAGCTTACACTACAACTTTCTCAGTAATGTCATTGTGGGCATCAATTGGTATTGCCTACATCTATGTTAAGAATGAAGGTTTCGAACCTTTAGCACCAGGTCTTACCTCATGTGCTGCATTCTTAATGCTTCAAACTTTGTCAATTGCTTCTCCTGTTAAGACTGCTTTAACTAGTGGTATTCCTAACGGCATGAAGGCTAAAGAATTTAGTGATGCTATTAGTCAATTACCACATGCAGTTCAAACTTACATCGAAGCTCCTGTAACTGGTGTATTCAACATCACCTGGCTTGGTGGTGACGGGATGATCGCTGCTATTATTATCGGTCTTCTTGTTGGTTGGATTTACAGTGGCATTGTTAGAAGAGGTTGGACTATTAAGCTTCCTAAACAAGTTCCACCTGCAGTTGCTAACCAGTTTACTGCTATGATTCCTGCCGGTATCATTTTAATCGGTTCTATGCTTATCTACGGTGGCTTCAACTTATTTGCACACACTGACTTCTTACAATGGACTTACAACACTATTCAAACTCCATTGCAAGGTATCTCAGACTCATTTGGTGGTGCTATTGCTATCGGTTTCCTTGTTCCATTCTTCTGGTTCTTCGGTGTCCACGGTGGTTTGATCGTTGGTTCACTTGCTGGTCCTATGCTTCAAGCTAACTCATTTGATAACGCTCAATTATACAAGGCTGGTAAATTAACTATTGCACAAGGTGCACACGTTGTTACCAACGAATTCTACAACAACTTTATTAACTTAACTGGTTCAGGTATTACTATTGGTTTGATTATCTTCATTCTTGTAGCTGCTAAATCAGCTCAATTGAAGTCAATTGGTAAATTGGAATTAGTACCTGGTATCTTCAATATTAACGAACCATTCCTCTTTGGTTTACCAATTGTTATGAACCCATTCCTTGCAGTTCCATTCTTCTTAACTCCACTAGTTGTAGCTGCTTCAACTTACTTAGTAATTAGAACTGGTATTGTTCCACCACTTAACGGTTTCGCTGCTCCTTGGACTACACCAGCCGTAATTTCAGGGTTCCTGATCGGTGGTTGGAAGATGGCCATTTGGCAAGCATGTACGTTACTTATCTCAACTGCTATTTACTGGCCATTTGCTAAGAAGTACGATAATGTTCTTGTAAAACGTGAAGCTGCAAAAGCTGCTAAAACAGGTTCAACAACTAACGCTTAATTCAAATTTAGTAATTTCTCTTTATTAGAAGGATCAAAAAAATGTCAGATGAAGTTAAAATTGTAAACGAATTTGATCGTAATGGTCATCATTTCAAGATTGGCGTATCTGCTGATGGACAAGTTTCGGTTTATCTTGATAATGAAACTAAAGCTCATCACGGCTATCACTTCCCTGGTATTATTCAAATACCTAAAGGTATTGAAATCGATGGTCAAATGATTTTACGATTACCAATTGATTGTGATGCCGAAATTGAAAAAGGCATTGCAGACTTAAAGTAATTTCCTAACTATAAGAAAAAGAGATGTCGTTGAACTATAAAAATATAGTAAAATGACATCTCTTTTTTGGTAAAGTATAGACTTTTGTTCTAAAATAGAGATATAAGTATAGTAATCTAATTAGAAATCGGATGATAAACATGGCAAAGGCAAAATATTTAGAGGTCGCAAGTGAATTAAAGAAAAGAATCGAAGATGGCGTCTATAGCAAACAAGAACCCCTACCCGACCAAGAGGCATTTGCTAAAGAGTTTAACGTTAGTCGATTAACTGTAAAGAAGGCTTTTGATGGACTAGAACGTCAAGGTTTAGTTTATAAACAATCTGGATTAGGAACTTTTGTAGCAGGAGAAATTCCTATTAAATCTCAGATAGATGCTCCCGCCAATGCCTTTACAGGTCTGCAAAATCAACTAGGGAAAGATAAAATTAAAAGTAAGATTTTACATTTCTCTGTTGAATTTCCAGATGAGCAAATGCAAAGGAATCTAAATTTAAAGGCAAATGAACCAATTTATAATATCATTCGTCTCAGAGTTTATGAGGATCATCCTTTCATTATTGAACACACTTTTATGCCAATTAAGTTGGTCCCTGATTTAGATGAAAAAATACTTCACTCTTCTATTTACAACTATATTCACCAGAAATTGCATTTAAAGTTTGGTCATGCTTATCGTAAGATTCGTGCCCAGAAGCCTGATCAATACGATATTAAGTACTTAGATGCAAAAGCAGATGATCCTATGCTTGAATTAGAACAGATCATCTGGCTAACAAATGGACAGCCAATTGAATATTCAGTCAGTCGTAATCGCTATGATGCACGTGACTATGTTTTGTTAGATAATAATCGTTTTTAGAGGTTAATTTATGTCATTTAAAAATAGTTTTACTTGGGGTGGCGCTACAGCCGCCAACCAATATGAAGGCGGATATGATGAAGGCGGCAAAGGATTAAACGCTGTCGATGTTTTAACCAATGGTTCTGCAACTGAACCACGTAAAGTTACTTGGAAAAAGCCAAATGGCGAAACTGGAGCTACTCCATTAGTTTGGGGTAAAGAATTCAAGCTGCCAGAAGGAGCTATCCCAGCTATCGTGGATGGCTATTACTACCCTAGTCACCAAGGAACAGATTTTTACCATCATTATAAGGAAGATATTAAATTGATGGCTGAAATGGGCTTTGACATTTTCAGATTATCCATGAACTGGTCAAGAATTTTACCCAATGGTGATGACAAGCTTCCTAATGAAGAAGGGTTAGCTTTTTATGACAAAGTATTTGATGAATGTGGTAAATATGGTATTGAGCCATTAGTTACTTTGTCTCACTATGAGACTCCCCTTTCCTTGATCACTCGTTTTGGTGGCTGGAAAGATCGTCATTTAATTGATGCCTTTGTTCATTATTCCGATATTGTGATGAATCATTATAAAGGAAAAGTTAGATATTGGCTTACTTTTAACGAAATCAATGCCATGGATATGGCCCCTTATATGGGTGGTGGTTTAATCGATGGTAGTGAAGAGAACAGAGCTCGTGGTGCACATAACCAATTCGTAGCAAGCGCTAAAGTAGTTAAGTTGGCTCATCAAATCGATCCTAATAATCGTGTAGGTCAAATGTTAGCCTACTCTGCTTTCTATCCATATACTTGTGATCCTAAAGACCAATTAAAAGTAATGAAGGCTAAGCAAGAAATGTTGTTCTTCAGCGACGTTCAAACTGGTGGACGTTATCCAGACTACCGCTTAAAGCAATATGAACGTGATGGTATTGAACTTAATGATAAAGCAGAAGACTATGACTTAATCGCTAAGTATCCTGCCGATTTCTTAAGCTTCTCTTGCTACACTTCTAATGTTTTAACTACTCATGGAGCAGATGCTAAAGCTTCTGGTAATGTAACCGCTGGTGGCGTTAAGAACCCTTATCTTAAAAGCAATGCCTGGGGTTGGGCAACTGATCCAGATGTTTTAAGAATTGCTTTAAATGACCTCTGGGATCGTTATCACAAGCCTTTATGGGTTGTAGAAAATGGTTTAGGCTCTGCTGATACTCTTGAAAAAGATGGCTCAGTTCACGACGATTACCGAATCAATTACTTAAGAAGCCAAATTAAATCAATGTGCGATGCTGTCACTATTGATGGAGTTGATTTAATGGGGTACACTACTTGGTCAGCAATCGATCTCGTTTCAAATGGTACCGGTGAAATGAAGAAGCGGTATGGCTTCGTTTATGTTGATCGTGATGATCGTGGTCATGGTTCACTTAAGCGTTACCCTAAGGACTCCTTCTACTGGTACAAGAAGGTTATTGCTTCAAACGGTGATGACTTAGATTAATAGATAGTTCAAAGAGCCTAGTGAAAAGCTAGACTCTTTTTTTGTAAAAAGATATTATTAAACTAATAGCTTAGATATAGAGAGGAAAAAATATTGATAACTATTACTAAACAATACAACTTCAAGGCAAAAGATTTCTTTGACTACCTTGATCGTCAACTAATTGACAGCATTAAGAAGGCACGCAACAATGACATGCCTGTAGTATTGAAATCAGGCACAGAGTATGAGCAATCCGGTGCTAAAGTAAAGATCACTGAATACGAACGTGGCAAAGTATATGCCGCTCATTTTGTCTCTGATCGCTTTGATATTGTCATTAAGTATTTAACCGAAGACAATGATCAAGGTGTTAAAATTACCTTCAGTGAAGAAATGAAGCATTTTGAGCGTGAACATCACGGTAAATTGCAAACCATGTTTTATAACTGGCAACTGAAAATGGGAGCAAACAAAGAATTAAAACGAATGGCTGACAACGTTTATGCTAATATGGCTGCTTAGAATTGCCCTCTCAGCATCAAAAAGACCGTAACTCAATCGAGTTACGGCCTTTTATCGTTCAAAGTTTAATAATTAATAATATTTTTTAATCTTAGTTCTTAGCAGCGTCTGCTTTTTCTTGTTTAAGCAATACATTGTCGTAGTGCTTGATGAATGGGAACCAAATCAAGAAAGCAATAATTGCACAGACGATTGAAAGAACTGCACCTTGCCAACTAACAGTAGCAATATAACCACTCAAGCCAATAGGTGTTGGCCATGGTTGTTGAACAATAATCTTAGGAACAAGATGTGTAGTTACAGCAATGTAACCAACAAGACCTGATGCAAGTGGAGCACAAATAAATGGAACTAACAAGTTAATGTTATAAACAATTGGCAAACCGAAAAGAATAGGTTCGTTAATATTGAAGATAGCTGGAACTAATTCAACCTTACCAATTTCCTTTAATTGAGCTGAACGTGAACCAAAGGCTAACCAAATGGCCATACCCAAAGTAGCACCTGAACCACCGATGATTACGAAGGCGTTCATTGGGTCACCTGCAAAGAAGTGAGTTGCGCCCTTTACGTTAGCAGCCATGTTAGCCAAAACAATTGGAGTATAGAATGAACTCATAATTGTGGCACCATGAATACCGAACCACCATAAGAAGTGGATCAAGAAGATAATGATGAGGAAGCCCCACCAAGTATCAGCAATGTTGCTAATGAATGAGAATGGAATGTAAAGAACCTTGAAAATATCAGTTCCTAAAGTTACCAAAATCAATTCAATAACAGCAACTACAACTGCAATACAGAAACCTGGAATCAAAGCACTGAATGAGTTAGCAACACCAGCTGGAACTGATGCAGGCATCTTGATTCTCCAGTTATGCTTAACAGTGTAACGGTAGATTTGAACTGTTAACCATGCAATTACCAAACCGGTGAAAATACCAACTGAGGCAATTCTAGTAATACCACCAGTTGATGCTTCATAACCGCCAGCAACCATCTTAGCCTTGGTAAGAATGGTAATAAATTGAATTGATCCATTCTTCCAAATAAGTTCTGGCACAGTAATGAAGAAGGCCATCAAGAACATTAACAAACCGTTCATTGGAACCAAGTCCAACTTTTCTTCTTGACGGTAAATATTAGTATATGAATATGCAAAGGTACCAGCAAATACTAAAGCTAAGATACCCATAGTTGAGTTATAAACAACTTGGAACAAGTTGGTAAAACGACCCAACGTATTTGCATAAAATGCAGCAAATCCAGGAATTGGAAATGCTTGAGGCAATACAGTCAAAATTAAGAAGAATGCCCCGATAATTGAAAACGAAATAACGCTATAACCAGCGTCCATAATAGCTCTAACAAAACGAGATGATGCAAACTTACCAGCTTTGGCAGCCATCTTGTCTTTGAAAGAAGCAGAGTTTGAATCAGCCATATTTCTTTCCCCCAATATTTCTGAAACAATTCATTAAATCTGAACAACTTCATTATAGCGAAAGCGGTTTCGTATGTAAACGTTTTTATTTGTCATACGTTATACTTTTAACTTTAAAAGTCTAAACTTTTCCCAATATACTGGGATTTACAGATCCTTAAAAAATATAAAAAAACTTATGTTTTACCATAAGTTTTCTCCAATAATTATTGTTGATGTTGCTTAAAAGTCTCAATTACTTTGTAATAACGATCCTGATTTTTGATTATTTGATGGACTCTATATTCGCATAAAAGACAAAGAAATATTCCGATTAATAAAAATCCCAGCATAAAGTACATAGTATCTTGATTAATTATAAACGGGAAAATCTCTTTTTTTATTGATGTAAATAATAATATCCCCAATATTATGTTAAAGACTAATTGAACATAGAGATAAATTCGCGTAATCGGTATATCTCTTTTACGATTATGCATCTTAGATAATTGCTCAAAACTTGCTACGGCAGAATAAATACCCATAATTAGCGCAGCAAAGATTCCTACTCTGCTGCCATAATAAGCACTAATAATAAACCACATTAAGTTTGAAAACAAAAAAATAGTTACTACATACCTAATCATCAAATAGCGGCTAAAGTACAAATATCTGATACTTGCTTCATGTTTCTTCTTAGCAGCTTCAGTTTTTTCTCTTGCTACTTCTTCTTTATTCATAATTTTCTCCATCTAAAACAATTGATTTATAGTCATTATTCTTAGTCTATCATTTTTAAGTTAAAAAAATAGCCCCTGCTTTCGCAGGAGCTATTTAATCAGCGATTACTTTTCTTCTTTTTTAAGAGCGCCAGATTTATACAGCTTTTCGTAAAGATCTACCATTTCTCCAGCCAAATCTCTAAAAGTAATAGCATTCATCAAGTGGTCTTGTGAGTGTACTACCAACAATGTAACGTGCATGTGGTCACCTTGTGCTTCCTTAGTAAGCATCCCAGTTTGTGAATTGTGGGCTTCAAGAAGTGACTTGTCACTTTCCTTCAGCTTAGCACGTGCACCATCAATATCGCCCTTCTTTGCCAAACGAATAGCTTCAAATGCTAAACTTTTTGCATTTCCCCCGTTAGCAATGAGACCCATAGCGGCCATCAATGTTTCTTGTTCTTTTTGCTCTGGAGTTTTCTTTTCTTCTGCCATAAAATCTGTATCTCCTTTTTAGCTAATTTAAATTAGCCCTTAATTAACTTTTCGGCTTGTGCCAAAACGTTCTTACCGTTCATCATGCCGTAGTCTTGCATGTTGATAACGTCCAAAGGAATATCCTTGCCGTCTTTGCCCTTGCCTTTAACCTTGTTTTCGAAGTCACCCTTCATGTAACTTACTTGAGGCCCAAGAAGAACACAATCAATTTCTTGTTGTGCAATCTTGTCATCAGCTTCTGAAGCTGGGCAAGCAAAGATCTTAGCATCAATACCTTCTTCTTTAGCAGCAGCTTGCAGCTTAGTTACTAAAAGTGAAGTACTCATACCAGCACTACAATTTAACATAATAGTTTGTTCAGCCATAATAAAATTTCCTCCTGGTTATTACATTTTATAGTTTAATTAGCTTTTTTTAATCTACACCAAACATTATAAAACGCTTTCATTAGTTTGTAAACAAAAGATTATACATGCGCCAAAATATTCTTGCTCCTGTACAACCGCTTTCATTTCTAAGCATATACTTTTAAATACTAAAATCAAGATAAAAATATATACTTTTGATTTGTTCACAGAATATTATGCATCATTTGTAAGCATTTTCAAAGACATATGCATTACATATAAAGCATATCACCTTACTTATGAAATTGCTTACAAAAAAGTTTTGAATATTTAGCAAACGCTTTCACTTTTATAAGAGAAAACTGTTAGAATATCTATGTAAGATTTTATCTTTACAATAGAAAGGAGGTAGATCTCTTTGAGTCGCTACCAAGAAATTGCTAATGACATTGAAAAAGACATTATCGAAAAGAAATATAACAGACGCTTACCTGAACAATTTGACTTAGCAAAAAAATACAATACTAGTCGTGTAACGATTGTTCATGCATTAAAAATATTGCAAAATAAAAAAACTAATTAAAACAGTTAAGGGTCATGGAACATTTATTACCAATAAGTCTATTCCTGATATCTTTCTTAATTCGGGCGTTAATGAACATAACGGTTTTACTAGACATGTTAATAGCGCATTCCATTTAACTAGTCATGTAATTGCTTTTAATATTAGAAAACCTAGTGCAGGAGAAAGAAAAGCTCTTAATCTGGGTAAAAATGACGAAGTTTATGACATCATTCGGCAAAGAATTTTAAATGGAAAACCTGCCAAATTGGAATATACGGTTATGCCAGTTAAACGAATTCCGGGTATCACTCTAGATGTGCTACATCACTCTGTTTATTCCTATATTCAGAATGATCTCGGTCTTAAAATTGGCAAAGATGATCGAATTATTACTGCTGAAAAGTCAGACGCCTACGACATGAAATATTTAGACTGCATGCGCGATGATCCTGTTTTATGCATTCAGCAAAAAGCATTTTTAGAAGATGGCCGTCCATTTGAGCTTTCAGAGTCGCGCAACCGCTATGATCGTGGCGCTTTAACCGTAAACGGCGATTAATCTTTTGCTTGATTTAAAAACGTAAGTGTGTAAGAATGACCGTTGTAAACGTTTCCAGTTACATACAAGAAAGAGAGGAAATAATCAATGTATTCAGCAAAAATGCCAAAGAACTTTTTATGGGGTGGCGCCGTTGCTGCTCACCAACTTGAAGGTGCTTGGAAAGAAGGCGGCAAAGGCGTATCTGTTGCCGATGTAATGACTGTGGGTTCTGCTACTAAGCCTCGTGAAATCACCGATGGCGTGCTTCCTGGCAAGAATTATCCTAACCACTCCGCCATTGATTTCTATCACCATTACAAGGAAGATCTTAAATTAATGGCTGAAATGGGCTTCAAGGCTTTCAGAACTTCCATCGCTTGGACTAGAATCTTCCCTAATGGCGATGAAAAAGAACCTAATGAAGAAGGTTTAAAGTTCTATGACGACTTATTCGATACTTGTCATGAATACGGCATTGAACCTGTAATTACCCTCTCCCACTTTGAAATGCCATTTAACTTGGCTAAAAACTACGGTGGTTTTACTAACCGTAAAGTAATCGACTTCTTCGTTCGCTTCGCAGAAGTTTGCTTTAAGCGTTACAAGAACAAGGTTAAGTATTGGATGACCTTTAATGAAATTGATAATCAGTCAGCATTCAACAACGACTTTTTAATGGCTACTAACTCTGGCATCTTGTTTAAAGATGGAATGACTGACAAGGACAAAGAAGCAGCTATGTATCAAGCTGGTCACTATGAATTAGTTGCTTCTGCTTTGGCGGTAAAGATTGGTCATAAGATCAACCCTAACTTCAAGATTGGTTGTATGATCAACTACTCACCTGTTCGTCCACTTACTCCATCAAGTGACGACGTGCTTTTAGCAGATAAATGGGAACAACGTCGTGACTGGTTCTCAGATGTTCATGTATTTGGTGAATATCCAAAGGCCGTTGAAGCTTATATTGAGAGAAATGGCTACCGTCCTGACATTACCGATGAAGATAAAATCGTCTTAAAAGAAGGTACCGTTGACTATGTTGGCTTTTCCTACTACCAAACCACTACTGTTTCCAGTGAAAAAGTTAAACCTGATGATTTGACGGACTTAGCTAAGGCAGTTGCTAAAAACCCTACTTTGAAACGTAGTGACTGGGGCTGGGAAATCGATCCAGAAGGTTTGAGAATTGCTTTGAACCAATTACAAGATCGTTACCACAAGCCATTATTTATCGTTGAAAATGGTCTTGGTGCTTACGATAAGGTTGAATCCGACGGTTCAGTCCATGATGACTACAGAATTGACTACTTGAGAAACCACATTTCAGAAATGGAAAAGGCGGTCGAACTTGATGGCGTTGACTTAATGGGCTACTTGCCATGGGGTTGCATCGACTTAGTTTCTGCAGGTACTGGTCAAATGGATAAGCGTTATGGCTTCATCTACGTTGATAAGAACGATGCTGGTGAAGGTACCCTGGCTCGTTCACGCAAGGATTCATTCTTCTGGTACAAGAAAGTGATCGAATCAAACGGTCAAGATTTAGATTAATCAAGTAAAAAATCAAAATACAAAAAAGAGTTAGAACTAAAATTTCTAACTCTTTTTTATACCCTTAAATACTTGCTGCCTTCACTAATACTTAATTTAGCTAAATGATCATGATTCTCTTCAATGAATCTTTTAACCCATTCTGGATTAGTCTTTGAATAGTCACGAAGTGCCCATCCTATCGCCTTATTAATAAAGAATTCTTCACTATCAAAATTATTTTCAATAATCTTAGCAAGCAAATCTGTATTCATACGCTCTTTTCTTAGCAGTTGGTATTCTATTGCTACTCGTCTAACCCACTTATCAGGATCGATGGACCATTGAAGCATTAAATCATTTACTCTTGCATCCCTCAATCCAACATAACCATAGACTTTCATTAACGCATCAATCGTATCCCACCACTGCTTGGTTCTAACAAACTTTTCAATTCTGAATAAGTCTTCATAAGATACATATTTTTTCATTGCTAACAAATAATCATAGACAAAATACTGCATCTCTCTATGTTCATCTTGCCAAGCTTGATCTAACAAAGCCCAATCTATTTGCTTCTTTCTTTTCTCATTCTTAAGAAAGTCATGGTAAATTTCTTTTCTTTGGGGTGTTTTAAGTCCATAAAAGATGAATTGATTACGCATATATTTCGCCATATGTTGAGCATTGTCTCTATTAGCTTTCTGCTCAAAAGCAGTTCTTAATTCATTGATTTTCATAATTATATTGTACTAAAAAAGATCTCCATTCGGAGATCTTTTAAACGGGTATTTATTATTTCACCACTTGCTTTAGTCACCAGGCTTGTAGTCCTTATCAATGATTAAGACTGGCTTAATAACCTTACCTGATACCGAAGCTTGGTTAGCTTCATTAATGTCTTCAAAGTCAAAGAACTTTTCAGTCTTTTCATAATCAAACATACCTAACTTATTGAATCTGATCAAACGTGGTACATCAATTTGTGGGATAGCATCACCCATATTGACACCAATGATTTTACGATCACTAGTACAAAGATCATTCCAAGTTGAGAATTCAAGGTTATGTGGAGTTACAGCAATGGCAGCTTCAGTACCACCTTGAGCCAAAGCATCAATGGCACTCTTCATTACTGCAGGTAATCCCGTAGTATCTACTGTGTAATCAACACCATAGCCATTGGTTAATTCCTTGATCTTCTTTACTGGATCTTCTTCCTTAGAATTAATTGTATCAGTTGCACCTAATTCCTTAGCTAACTTCAAACGAGATGGAACAATATCAACGGCAATTACACGAGTACAACCGGAAATTTTACCAGCCATCATTGCGGCTAAACCAACAGCGCCAGTACCAAACACAGCAATTGTTTCACCTGGACGTGGTTTCAAAGTATTGAAGACAGTACCTGAACCTGTAATATAACCACAACCCAATGGGCCTACCCGACGAAGGTCAGTATCTTTATCTACTTTGACACAGTTTCTTTGGTTAGTAACAGTCGTAGTAGTAAAGGATGATTGGTTGAACATATCTGAAATATGCTTGCCATTTTCTTGGAATTGATCATCACCATCAAAGCGAGTACCTGAAAGGTTGTATTTAGCATAATTACGACATTGTGTAGGAATACCCTCTAAGCACTTGTCACAAAGTCCATCTGCGTAGAAAGCCATCACAACATGATCGCCTGGCTTTAAGTTTTGTACTTCGGAACCAACTTTTTCAATAATCCCGGCACCTTCGTGACCTAGAATTACTGGATAGCCTAAACTAGCATCACCTTTACGAATAGCTTCATCTGAGTGGCAGATACCGCTAGCAACCATATGCACTTGAACATCAGTTGGACCAACCTTATGTAGCTCAATATCATCTTTAATTACGAAGGGATCGCCCTTTTTTTCAACAACAGCAGCTTTTATCTTCATAATTATGCCTTCTTTGCTACTTATTATTCATTTTTTCTTTACACTTTTTATCTTAAATTTTGTGAAGCTTTTTACAATGGCAAAAAGTTGGATTATTTAATATCATTTCTTAAGATTAATTTTATTAATAAATGCTATGATACTAGTATAGTATGCGGTTTCAAATAAATAATAATCTAAGACAAAATAGTATTTTTTAATAAAAGAAAAAAGGTTTCTTATGATTAAAGAAGCGATATTAAAGAAGTTATCTAAATTAAGTCCAATTGAACAACAACAGATTAAAAAGCACCAATTTGTCAACGATCTTTCGCCTTATGTCTGGTCTAAAGACAATAAAAATAGAGTAATCAATCAAAAACTACTTAGTCATCATTCTATTTATCTAAGCAAGCATAATCGTTTTGCTCCTTATCCTTTGCATAGTCATCAATTTGTAGAAATTAACTATATGCTCCAAGGCGAATGCAAATTGTAGAAGATGAACCCATTCATCTAAAAGAGGGTGACGTCTTAATGATGGATATTGGTTGTCATCACAGTGTTGGTCAGTTAAATAAAAATGATCTGATGATTAATCTAATTTTCAATAATAAGAATATTTCTTTTGATTTTCTCGATAAAACTCATAAAAAAGATAGTTTCATTTACCAGTATCTTTTCAATATCTCATTGCAGAATCACAATAAACAAAAATTCGTTATCTTTCCTAAAAACTCAGATATTACAGATACAATGGACGATATTATTAACGAGTATTTTTCTGGCTTCAGTTACCGTGGCATGATTATCGATAATTATTTCAATATTTTATTAGCTAAAATCATTCGTAATTATCCAATGATTGAAAAGCAAATTTATGATAATCGACAACAACTTTTAGTCGATCTTTTAACTGAAATATCTAATAACTATAAAACAATTTCTTTGGGTAAGTTAGCTACTAAATACGGCTATACTAAGCCCTACTTAAGCAGTTTAATCAAGGATTTATCTGGTCAGACTTTCATTCAGCTTCGTACCAGAAAACGATTAGAACAGGCTCAATATTTACTTAATTCTAGCTCTTACTCAATAGCCAAGATCTGCAATCTAGTTGGCGTTCATAACCTAAATTCTTTTTATACTAAATTTAAAGAACAATACCATATGCTACCTAATGACTACCGAAAAAAGAATTATTTAAACGATACTTTCATCTAATCTGCTAAAATGAAAGTACATAGTTAGAAAGGCCAAACAAATGAAAAATATTTATTTTAATCATGATGGTAATATCGACGATTTAGTTTCTTATCTTTTGCTTTTGCAAGCACCAGACATCAAATTACTCGGTGTAGGTGCCATTGACGCGGATGGTTATATTGACCCATCCGTTGAAGCTTGTCGCAAGATGACTGATTTATTTAATTTACGTGGTGATAAATTAGCAGTAGCTCGTTCCAATTCAAGAGCTGTTAACCAATTTCCACACGAATGGCGTATGGCAACTTATTCATTCAATTATTTGCCAATGTTAAACGAAAAAGGTCATATCGATACCCCACAAGCAGAACTTCCTGCTCACCTTGATATGGTAGAAAAGATCAAGAAATCCAAAGAACCTGTAACCTTAGTAATGACTGGTCCTTTAACCGATTTAGCCCGTGCCTTAGACACCGATCCGGATATCGAAAAGAACATTAAGAAGCTCTATTGGATGGGCGGTTCACTCGATGGTCACGGCAACGTTGCCATGGTTAATGCAGACGGCAGCCAAGAATGGAATTCATTCTGGGATCCATATGCTGTTAAGCGAGTTTTTGATTCTAATATCAAAATTCAAATGGTTGGTTTGGAAAGTACTGAAGAATTGCCTCTTAATGATAAATTGAGACAACACTGGGCAAGCTTGCGTAAATACCCTGCTATGGACTTAGTTGGTCAAGGATACAGCATGATTGTTTCAATCCCAGCTGCGGAATTATATCTATGGGATGTCTTGACTACTGTTAGTGCACTTTATCCAGAAGTAGTAGAAACAGAAGTAACTCATGCTAAAGTCATTACTGATGGTTTAAGAGCTGGTAGTTTTGACCGTGATCCAAGTGGACGTGAAGTTACCTTAGTTACCAAGGCACACAAAGATTTATTTTTCAAAAAGATGGATGAAATTTTGGAAAGAACAAAGTAGTCTTATGGATAACTTCGATCAATTTACAGATTGGGCAATCGAATTGCAAAGTTTGGCCCAAGCGGGCTTAACTTATGGACATGATAAATTCGATCTTGAGAGATATCAACGTATTCGTGAAATTGCAGCAGAAATGATGGCCGAAAAAACAGGTTTGCCTACCAAGAAAGTCAAAAGTCTTTTTTGCAATGATTCTGGCTATCCTACGCCTAAAATTGATACTCGTGCAGCAATCTTTAAAGATGACAAAATCTTACTAGTTAAAGAAAGCGATGGTCGCTGGTCCCTACCTGGTGGTTGGTGTGAAATTAATTTATCACCAAAAGAAAACTGCATTAAAGAAACTAAAGAAGAATCAGGACGAGACGTTGAAATAATAAAATTAATTGCAGTTCATGAACGTAACCAACATAATCAACCACCTTATGCTTTTGGAGTTGAAAAATTCTTTTTCCTATGTAAAGAATTAGGTGGAAAGTTTACCCCTAATGACGAAACCACAGCTGCTAAGTATTTTGGGATTAATGAATTGCCTGAGCTATCTCCTGGTAAAAATAATTTAGAACAGGTAAAAATGTGTTTTAAGGCCAAAGATGATCCTGACTGGACAGCATATTCGGACTAAAAAATACAGAAAAGTTTAAAAAGCTTTTCTGTATTTTTGTTTATTTTAATTATTTTACTAAATTAAATGCGACCTTGAGTTAATTCAGCACGTTGTGCGAATTGAACATAAAGGTTAGAACCATTAGCTGAAAGCCCTTCAATTTCTCTTCTTACGTTGAAGCGATAGTGCTTCTTAGCAGTACCATTTTCACCGACCTTGAAGATGTGATCATTGAAGCCAATGAAGAAGTTACCGTTACCGTAAGTGAAACCTTGAACTGGTGAATTTGAAACGAATCTACCCTTAGTTGCACCAACTTCAGTAGCAGTCCAACTGTCACCACTTCTAGTTAACTTCCAGTATTCGTAGTTGTTGTAACCACCATTGTGGAACAATGCATACATGGTATTATCACCAACGAAAGTAGCATTGTGGATGTAACGGTTCTCAGCAATTCTGAATGTCCAGATCTTGTTAATCTTCATATCACTCTTACGGATTTGAAGAATTTCTTCTGAACGAGGACCGTTATTGTACTTGTTATCATTAGCTAATACATAAATGTAGCTTGATGATGAGCCTAATGATTGACCATGACCTAATTTGATGTATGGACTAACCTTGATATTGTTTGCATATGATCTAAAGGTTGACCAACGCATAGTTGTCAAGTTTTGTGCAGCATACTTGCTCTTAATAGCGTTTAAGTTGTATGAAACAAGGTGACCGTGTTGATCATTGCTGCTAGTAAACATTGAAGTAGTAAAAATACCACTATTTACGGTAATACCTTCAGGAATTACACCAACTTGACCCATTGCATCCCCAGCTTGACCATATCCTAAGCTGACAAAACGTGGTTGGAAAAGTCTAGTTCTTAAAGTTAAACCATTAGATCTGAAAGTATTGCTGCTGGTTTCTGAAGTATAGTGATGAGCAGCATTCCAGTTTCTTGATGAACTCTTAGAACCACCATTCCAAGTAGTTACTGACTTAAATCCTGACTTAGGAGTCAAGTTAGCTTCACCCATTTCGCCCTTACCAGAACGAACGTCAATATTTAATGAAGCCTTAGCCTTACCATAACTGTAGTCAACTGTAGATGAACTAGTGCTTACGTAAGCCTTAGAAACACTAACTTTGCTTGGGTTAACTGCAGTACCATGACTGTCAGTAGCGTAGTTAATGGCATCTCTAGTTGGGAAACCATAATCAGAGTTCTTTACTACTGATACGCTACCAGCAAGTGAAATAGTGTTTCTAGCAAAAAACTTTTCACTTACCCAACCAACATGGCGACCATCTACGTAAATATCCCAGAAGTTTCCCTTCTTAGTTGAAACATATCTCTTAGATTGAATTTGACCATGCTTAAAGTACTTGGTTGAAGTGAACTTGCCACTTGGGCCACCCTTAGAAACACGGTGATAAATAGCATAATTGCCATTACCAGCAATCTTAGTTACAGCCTTGTCATAACTTTTGGCACTTACATGCTGTGATTGGTAACCACCAATAAATAAGCCAGCAAGAAGAGCACTCGTTATAATAACTCCCTTAATGGATTTTTTCATACTTCTTCCCTCCATTTTGTTGATACATCAAAAAATCCAAGGTTTATTTTAGCATGAGAAGTACAATAAACAAATACTAAATTACCTACTATCTATTCTTCTGCTTTCTTTAATGCTTCTTTGACAGCTTCCTTTACCCCATTAGAAGTAAAAGTGGCTCCCGTAACTACATCAATATCTGCTCCTTGTTTATCTAAAATTTCTGCTTTTAATTGTTTCTCAGCCCTTTGTCCATATTTAAGCGTTTCCGTTGATAAATCCAAATCAACATCGGTAATTTTATTATCCTTAATTGTTAATTTAACACCAACAAAACCAGCCATTCCTCTGGCTTGAGCTGAATAAGTCCCTGTCTTTAACATAAAAATCCTCTTTTCTCCCAAAAACTGTGGCTTTATTATACCATCATTAAAATTTGTCTTGCTTTTTTATCAAAAGAGCCTTTTTCTTGCACTATCTTTGTCTACTTACGTTAAAATTGAAAAGGGATTTATTTAATTGAAGAGGGTAAAACATGTATCCAGATAATAATATTCTTACTTATTTAAAATGGCGTGGCGATATTGATTTTAGTACATCGCCTTTCAACGATATTGATGCCCTTGTTTTATCTATTTTTTCTTATCTTGAACTGCCTGATATTGTAGACAGTGGCAGTAAAACAATTACATTAGAAAAAGCTGCCAAATTATATTTTGCAGATGATCATCCACGCAACGATAACTTGCAATATCAAGAATTGTTTAAGTTGATGGCTAAAGCTGATCGCTTTAAAGATGCGCGTTTATCATACTTTGTTAGCACTTTAACCGAACATACACAATTTAGTGCAATTAAAGTGGAACTAACTGATGGCACAAACTTCATTGCCTTTCGAGGGACAGATGATTCCTTAATTGGCTGGAAAGAAGATTTCGAGATCAGTTTTAGAATTACCACTGCTCAAAGACAGGCTGTAAAACTGCTAGAAAAGATTTTAAAAGCAGATGATGAGGATTACTACCTTGGTGGTCATTCTAAAGGTGGTAATTTGGCCGAATACGCTGCAATTAATATCGAACCAAAATTACGTAAAAGAATAAAACGAATTTATACTTTTGATTCACCAGGGATTGCTGAAGAAGTTGGTGCACAACTTCCCGCCAAATATTTAAAGAATACGCTTAGACGATTTGTACCGGAATTCAGTGTTATTGGTCGTTTATTTGAACCAGCTGGTATTTCACCCACAATCGTTAACAGTACTCGTAAGAATTTGAGTCAACATGATGCATTCAGTTGGCAAATTGTCGGTTCTAATTTTGATACTAAGCGCCACCGTAATCCACAATCTCAAGTCTACAATCAGTTGATCAATCAATGGATTGGGGATGCAACATTAGATGAAAGGGAATCTCTAACTAATGATCTTTTCTCCGCTTTAGGTGCTGGAGGAGCTACTAAGATTAACGAATTAGACAAAAATGGATTTAGTGGTTTTGGCGCAATTCTTTTCTCATTTGCGGACTCATCCAGAAGAACACGTTTTGTCTTTGGTTCGCTCTTCTCAGCTATTTGGCAAATGATCAAAAGTCGACACCTAACTAAAGTCCTTTTCTCCACAGATACTATCGTTGGATGGATTATGGTAGTTCTGGGTATTATTAGTTTAACTTTACCCCAATATGCCGTTAGAGCATTCGGTGCATTAGTTGCATTCGCTGGTATTGCTTTTAGTGCCCATCAGATTTTGGATACTGCTAAATCAAAATTAAAGGAACGACAAAAAAACTTCTTTATCACTTCATATTTAGTAGTTTTTGCATTGTCAACGGCGTTGATTTCCAATAATCGCTTATTAATCTTCCTAGCTCATTACTTCTTAGGACTATTTCTGATTATTTATTCATATGTTCGACTAAGGCAATTGATTTTACGTAAAATTCCTGGAGTCTTTCATATCATAATTGTGGCAATAGAAGCTATTATTGCTTTTGCATTAGGAATTGTTGTAGTAGTCAACCCTAGTGCATTCAACCGTCGATCAATTATTATCATCGGTAGCTTATTAATTGCGTATGGATTCTTCAAATTAATTGGAGAACTATTTACTCAACGTAATAAAATGCCTAAAAATCACCGTTAAAAAAGTTCAGCTTATTAAATATAAGCTGAACTTTATTTTTACCTTTTAATAAAAGTACCTGCTTTAATCTTGCTTAAGATACTGTAGCCAATACTCTTAATATGATTCTTGCTACCATTGGGTTGATTTAAGAACATCACAATGCCATTTTGATTATCTGTGGTTAGTTGCATCCAGTTAACAAAATGAGTATCGCCAAAATTACCATAAGCAAGCTTTAACGTACCGCCCTTTTTTAGATAAAAGCCACCTGAATAAGTATTAACTTTCGACTTTAAATGGGACAAATAATTAAATTGCTTAGCAGTTAAAATTTTGCCGTTGCATAGCCCTTGCTGTATTTTTTCATAATCAGCTGGCGTGGAGAATAAATCTCCTGCACCTGGCAATTGAGAAACTACATGCTTATTGGCATAAACAGCACTTTGATAATTCTTCCCATGACGGTAAAGATAAGAAATAGCATCAGTCTTAGAACGTGGAATCTCATCATAAATGTAGGTTTGATGCAAATGAAGCGGTTTAATAATTCGACTTCTAACATTTGCTGCATAAGATTTACCCGTTACTTTACGAATTATTCCTGCTAATAGAACATAGTTGGCATTATTATAGTTAAAACGATTGCGATGTGATGAAGCGTTGAAATCAGCTTTGGCAATTGTCCATTTAATTGCGCCGTTTTCAGAAAAAGTAATACCATGATTTGATTCTGTTCCAGATACATTAATACCTGAAGTATGCGTCATTAGTTGTCCTACCGTAATTTTCGATGAATGTTTCAATAAAGGATACCAACGTGATATCTTAGTATTCTGTGAAAATTTATTTTTATAAATCAACTGCGTAATAATTGCTGCAGTAATTGACTTTTGCAAAGATCCTACTGGATAAACCAGTTTTTTACTTCCATTACCGATTCGGCGTTTGTAATAGCCATAGCCTTCACTAACTTGTTGCCGATGTCCATTTTGAACAATTTCAATTGTTCCGCGTAAGTGATATTTCCTCATGGTTTTCTTGGTGTAGGTACGCAACTGCTTACTAGTATAAGCTTTTGCATTTACCTGTTCACTATTGAGAAAACCACACAAAGAAATAAAAATTATTGTAGCAAATAACCAGAATCGTCTCTTCAACTTCAAAATAAACCCCTCTTTAAATTAATCCTGAAATATTTTACCACAAACAAAAAGCACAAAATGTCTATTTTTAAGGCATTTTGTGCTTTTTAACGTTAAATTAAGTTCATTTTTACCAAATATTCCGCATTTTCAACGGTATTCCAAGCAGCACCTTTGAGTAAGTTATCGGCAACTACCCACATATTAAAGGCGCCTTTGTTTTCATAGTCAGGACGAATTCTACCAACAAAAGTCTCACGCTTACCTGTAGCATTAATTGGTTGAGGATAGATTTGATGCTTAATATCATCTTGCAATACTACACCTGGGAAGTTTGCTACAGTATCCATAATATCCTGTGTAGTTGCACTCTTATCTTCAACAGTAAAGTAGACACTTTCACCGTGAGCGATTGGAACTGGTACTCTAACACAAGTAGCGGTAACTTTGATGTCTTTGGCATTCATATCATTTAACATAATCTTCTTTGTCTCATGGATCATCTTCCACTCTTCATGAGAATAACCACTATCCTCTAAAACATCGATTTGTGGTAAAAGATTAAATGCTAATGGATAATGCTTTTTATCACCCTTGGTTGGTAAAATCTTAGCATCTGCTTGCATATCTTTACCATCCAAGTAATCTTGTGCTTCCTGCTTCAATTCATTAATAGCGGCTTGACCTGCACCAGAAGCAGCTTGATAAGTCGAAACGATAATTTGTTTTAAACCAAACTTTCTCCTAATTGGTTCCAAAGCCATAACCATTTGAATAGTGGAGCAATTTGGATTAGCAATAATACCATGATGATGTTTCAAAGCTTCTGGGTTAACTTCTGGCACAACCAATGGGACATCTGGTTCCATTCTAAATGCACTAGTATTGTCAACACATACAGCTCCACGCTTTACTGCTTCTGGTAAAAACTTTTTAGAAACAGCACCACCAGCTGAAGATAATACTAAATCTACACCATCAAATGATTCTGGCTTAGTTTCTTCAACTGTTAAATCTTGATCTCTAAACTTTAAAACAGTTCCAGCTGAACGATATGAGGCTAAAAGCTTAACACTCTTAACAGGAATAGTTGACTTAGCCAACTGATCAATCATTCTTCTACCAACGGCACCAGTAGCGCCTAAAATTGCAACATTATATTCTTTAACCATTATTTATCCTCTTGTAAAAACTTATTGATTCTCTTCATTGCTTCATGCAAATTCTCATCACTTGATGCATATGACATTCTCACGTAGCCTTCACCACCAGGACCAAAAGCACTGCCTGGAGTGATGCCCACTTTTTCTTTAAAGGCTAAATCCAAAGCAAATTGCATATCATCTTTGCCATACTTTTCAGGGATCTTAGCGAAAATATAAAAGGCACCTTCAGGCTTAACCGCATGCATCCCCATCTTTTCCAATTCTTGCAGAACATAGTCCCGCCGTTTTTCATAAATATCACGGTAATACTTTGGATCATCTAGTCCATGTTCCAATGCTTCGATAGCTGCGGCTTGTGAAGAATCAGTAGTTGTAGTTACCATTAAGCCATGAACCTTGCCAATTTGTTCCATAATCTTAGCAGGAGCAGCAACATATCCTAGACGGTAACCGGTCATCGCATGAGATTTAGATAAACCTGAAATATAAATAGCTCTTTCAGGGATCAAACTGGCAATTGAAAAATGTTTAACACCATAAGTTAAAGTTGAATAAATTTCGTCAGTAATTACATATAAATGATTTTCTTCAATTACTTTAGCTAAAGCTCTAATTTCTGCTTTACTGTATTCAACTCCAGTTGGATTAGTTGGATAATTCAAAATAACCGCCTTAACACTCGGATTTTCTTTGATAGTTTCTTCTAACTTAGCTGGAGTTAATTTAAAATTATCTTCTGACGTATTCATCAACACATAATCTGCATCTGCCAATGTGGCAACTGGCCAATAAAGTGAAAAGACAGGCGTAGGAATTGCAATCTTATCACCAGGATTAGTAATTGCATACAATGCGGCATTAATCGCTTCTGTAGCTCCAACAGTCACCACAATCTCAGTTTCGGGATCATAATCAATACCAGTTGCTTTCTTCAAGTATTGACTAATAGCTTTCCTTAATTCAAGCTTGCCTTTTTGAGGAGCATAGTGTGAATCATTATCTTGGATACTTTTAATTGCTGCTTGTTTGACATGTTCAGGAGTATTCATATCAGGTTCACCTAAAGTCAACTTGATAATACCGGGAATAGTTGAAACTTTATTATCAAAGATTCTGATTCCAGAAGCCTTAACATTTTTTACTTTTTGACTAAATTTTAAGTCTTGAGCTAATTCTGGCATAAGTTGCCTCCTTTATAGAATATTTTCTAATCCTACTACTAATTCATTCAGTTGATCGACCTTTTCCAAGGCAACTTTGACACCGCCCATAAAACTGCCACGATCAAATGAATCTTGTCTGATAGTTAAAGCCTCACCTGGACCACCAAACAAGACTTGTTCATGAGCAATATATCCAGGTAACCGAACAGAATGAATTTTAATACCCTGATAATCTCCGCCACGAACATTCTTTAAAGTTTCAATTTCATCTGGCGCAGTTTGATGTGCTGGTCTATTTTCTGCAATCATTTTAGCTGTCGATAAGGCTGTACCTGAAGGAGCATCCTTTTTATCGGCATGATGCATTTCAATAATCTCAACATCTGGGAAATATTTAGCTGCTTCCTTAGCAAATTTCATCAGTAAAACAGCTGACATGCCAAAGTTAGGTGCAATTAAACCACCAATTTTTTCTCGTTGTGAAATTTTAATCAATTCTGCTTCTTGCTCATCAGTCATTCCTGTAGTTCCAACTACAGGAGAAATGTGATGAGTTAAAGCAAACTTCACATTGTCATAAACAGCTTTAGGAGTAGTAAAATCAATCCAAATATCAGCTGCATGATCAGGGATTTCATCTAGACTCTTAAAAATCTTGGCATCAGCTGATAAATGATATTTTTCTGGATCATTTTCAGCAATCGGAGAAAGACCAGCTACTACTTCAAAGCCATTTAACTTATTAACTAAGCCAACGGCTTTTTGCCCCATTGCTCCGGTAAAACCGGCTACTAAAACTTTTTTAGTCATTTTCAAGTTCCTTTCCTAAATCGAGTGGCAACTTTTGCATTAATGCATTTTCATTTAAACCTAAAGCCTTAGCTAAAGTCTCTTTTTCTTCATCATCTAAGCTAACAATTGGCAAACGACAACCCCCCACTTTCAAGCCTTGAGCATTCAAAACTGCTTTAATTGGTGAAGGTGACGGATACATAAACAAAGCCTGCATCTTCGGTGTCAACCAGCGTTGAATCTTGGCTGCTGCTGGATAATTGCCTTCATAAAGAGAATTGTACATCTGACGCATTTCTTTAGTATAAATATGACTAGCTACAGAAATCACACCGTTGGCTCCCAATAATCTGGCAGTCAAAGCTTGCGTATCTTCTCCAGTGAAAACCTGGAAATCTTTATCTTTGTTTTCAATGATATATTCCATTTCTTCTAGAGAGGCACATTGCTTAATACCTTTGATATTCTTCAAATGAGAAAGTTGAACGATCGTTTCCTTTTCCATCTTAACGCCTGTTCTACCAGGGATGTTGTAAATCAAGATTGGCATATCAACATTGTCATTGACAGCAGTGAAATGAGCAATCATACTGCGCTGATTTGGTTTATTGTAAGGTGGAACAACAACTAATGCATAATCTATACCTTTAATTTTTGCTACTTCATTAGTAAAACTAATCGTCTCTGCAGTATTATTGCTTCCTGTTCCTGCAATTACAGGAACACGACCATTCACAATTTGACCAAAATGCGTATATAAGTCAATTTTTTCATCATGGGTTAAAGTGGGAGTTTCTCCAGTGGTTCCTCCAACAACAAAGCCATTGCATCCCAAATTGATTAAACGATTAGTCAATTTTTCCAAACTAGCAAAATCAATCTTTTTATTCTCATCAAAAGGTGTAACAATTGCCGTTAATAAATCTGCATCAATTAATGTAGCCATTTTAATTCTCCATTCTATTGATCAAAAATCCCTTAATTGCATCAATACCACGTTGGACACTTTTTTCATCTGGTTTAAGCGTAGCCGAATGCAGTTGTGCTCCAGGATCGCCTACGCCTAACCAAAACATAGTTCCTGGGAATTTAGCTAACAAGAAACCAAAATCTTCACCAGTCATCTTAGGAGCAGTTTCGATGAAATTAACCTTTGGATTATTTTTCATGTAAGAAATAAAATTCTTAGTTAATTTAGGATTATTCTCTACGGGCCAATAGCCCCCTTGATTCAAATCCAATTTCACTTTCATATTGTAGCTACGAGCAATACCTTCACAGACATCTTTTAAACGATGATCGATATGTAAAATCATCTTTTGTGTTAGGCCACGGATAGTACCTTCAATTCGAGCATGTCCTGCAATGACATTTCTAATTGTTCCTGCTTCAATCTTACCTAAAGTGATCACACCACTTTGAATGGGGTCAATACTACGAGAAATAATAGTTTGAATCTGCATAATCAAACTTGCCGCAGCTACAACTGTGTCATTGGCATTCTGTGGGAAAGCTGCATGACCGCCTTTCCCCCAAAGATCAATATTAACTTCGGTAGTACCAGCAAATAATGTTCCCATTCGGCAGCCAATCGCCCCAGCAGGCAATTCAGGATTATCATGCAAGCCATAAAACTCATCAGGCTTGAATTTTCCTTGCAAAACACCTTTTTCATAGGCTTGCTTGCCGCCACTTTCACTTTCTTCAGCCGGTTGGAAGAAGAAAAGCAAATTATCTTGCGGTTGCTTTTCACTAAAATAATTCAAAAGCCCTAAAGCTACCGTCATATGAATATCATGCCCACAAGCATGCATTACGCCCGGATGTTTAGAAGAATATGGTAAATTTGTTTTTTCTTCTACTCGTAAAGCATCAATATCGGTACGATAACCAATTGTTCTTTGCGGATTTCTTCCTTTTATTAGAACCAAGATTGCGGTTGGCAATTCCTTAGGCACTTCAATTGTTAAATAATCTTGCTTAAAACCTTTAATTATTTCCAATAAATAATCATGTGTCTCTTGCTCGTGCAAAGCGAGTTCTGGAATTTCATGCAAATGTCTTCTAATCTGAATTAATTCATCTTCGCTTAAAATCGCCATTTTATATCTTTCTCAAATCGTCTTCGAGTCCTGTCTTGCTTTCAGTTTGCTCATCAACTTTTTTAATTACACGAGCTGGAACACCCGCTACCATTGTATGTGGTGCAACATCTTTAGTAACAACCGCACCAGCGGCAACTACTGCACCTTCACCAACATGTACGCCTTCAATTACTACGCTATTAGCACCCATGACAACATTATCATCAACCTGAACTGGTTTAGCCGAAGCTGGTTCAATTACACCAGCCAAAACGCTACCGGCACCAATATGACAATGTTTACCGACAATTGCACGACCGCCTAAAACAACGCCCATGTCAATCATGGTATCATCGCCAATTTCGGCACCAATATTGATGATCGCTCCCATCATAATTACTGCATTTTTACCGATTGCTACTTGATCACGAATAATTGCACCAGGTTCAATCCGCGCATCAAACTTTTTCAAATCAATTAATGGCACAGCTGAATTTCGAGCTTCATTTTCAATATAATAATCTGTAATTTCACTATGAGCTTTTAAAAATGGCTCAACATCTTTCCAGTCACCAAAAATTACACCAGAATGTTCTTCTGTGAAGTTTTCAATTTCCTTAGGAAATTCAACTTTAGTTAAATCACCTTTAATAAAAACCTTAACTGGGGTCTTCTTAGGAGCATTGCCAATATATTCAATAATGCTTTTTGCATCTAATTTTGCCATAGCTTTTTCCTTTCATTAATCTGCACTATAAGACTGATCTAAATGAACTAAATCTTCCAAGCTTTCTCTTTTAATAACTACCTTAGCTTTTCCTTTTTCCGCAAAAACAACAGCTGGACGAGGATTACGATTGTAATTAGAAGCCATCGAATATCCATAGGCTCCCGTATCTAACATAGCAATTAGAGAACCAGCTTTAGTTACTGGTAATGCTTGATCCTCAGCTAAGATATCACCACTTTCACAGTATTTACCAGCAATACGAACATGTTCAGTTGAAGGCGCTTGAGGATCGCTAGCCAAAACTGATTCATATTTTGCTTGATATAAGGCTGGGCGAATATTATCACCCATTCCTCCATCAACTGCGACGTAAGGACGATGTCCTGGGATTACCTTGCGACTACCTGTAGTGTACAAATTATAACCGGCTGGACCTACAATTGAACGACCTGGTTCAATATCAATTTCTGGAACTGGAAATGATGCTCTTTCTGCTTCCGTTTTAATAGTTTCTACAATCGCCTGAACGAACTTTTCAGGTCTTAATGGATTATCCTCGGCCGTATATTTAATACCAAAGCCCCCGCCAACATTAATCACCTTAGCGGTATAACCATATTGATTACGCCAATTTTCAGCAACCTCCATCAATTTTTTGGCCGCCATTTCAAAACCGTTCAATTCAAAAATTTGCGAACCAATATGAGCGTGAATACCAACTAAATTCATTCGAGAATTGTTCAACACTTGTTCCAAAGCTAAATCAGCTTGACCAGATTCTAGATCAAATCCAAATTTGCTATCAACTTGTCCTGTTTGATCATATTCATGCGTATCAGCTGAAATACCAGGCGTAATTCTAAGCATAACGTCGATTTTGGCATTCTGTTCTTTCAGTACTTGATCCAATAACTTGATCTCATGGAAATTATCAATAATGATCTTGCCAACATGATGCTTAACAGCCATTTCAAGTTCAGCTAAGGACTTATTATTGCCATGAAAACTAATATGTTCTACAGGGAAATTAGTTTTTAATGCTGTATAAAGTTCACCTGCTGAAACTACATCAGTATAGGCACCTTCTTGCTCGGCAACCTGATACATTGCAACGCAACTAAAAGCCTTGCTTGCATAACTTACAGCGTATTTAACGCCTTCTTCTTCGAAAACCTTCTTAAAGGCTCTAATTTGATGACGAATTTGTTCCACATCATAAACAATTAGTGGCGTACCATACTTTTTAGCTAACTCAACTAAATCAACTCCACCAATTGTTAAATGACCTTGTTCATTAATCTGATCTACCGAAATCTGAGGATTCATGTTTACACTCCATTCTGATTGGACGAAACGCTAATAAAAAAATCCACTGTTTGCGCTAAGCAAACAATGGATTAAATAAACTTCACTTAATCTTATGGTCGATAGCGCTCCGCGAATTATGTTTTCGCGACAGTTCGCAATTTATTCAACTGCGACCCAGCTTATCTCTTTGGCATGAAATAAGCTTCGGCAACCTCCCCTTTCACAATTCATCTTCGTTTTGCCTAACTGCTAATTGCTACTAATGTCAGTTGCACCTCTATAGATTTACTTGTAGTCTACAGTTTTATGAAAATATAGTCAACTCTTTTATTATAAAAATTTAATTTTCAATTATCTTTTATTGTTTTTCACCTGATTGCATTCAAGTTCTTCTTGCAAGATTAAAAAATAATGTTAAAATTCAACTAAATTCAGTTTGATTTTATTATGTAAATTAACGATTTCTGAAAATTATTTTCAAGGAGTTTTTTTATGAAAGTTGTTAAGTTTGGTGGTAGTTCACTAGCTAGTGGACCAAGCGTAGAACATGCATTACGAATTATCCTAAGTGATTCACAAAGACAGGTAGTAGTAGTCTCAGCACCAGGTAAAAGAAACGACAAAGACATCAAGGTAACTGATTTATTAATTAAGTACGCCAACTCTGTTTTAAATAAAAAAGAAACAACTAAAATAGTCCAACAGATCTTTTCACGTTATCAAGAAATAGGCCATTATTTCGGCTTAAATGATGATCATTTAGAGCAAATAAAAAATATCTTAATGGCTTTACCAGAACAGGATTACCCAAATTCTGATTATCTAATGGCTGCATTTAAAGCACATGGTGAACGACTTAATGCTCGTTTGATTGCACTAATTTTGCAGCACAAAGGTGTGAAAGCTCGTTTTTTAGATCCAGTAGATGCTGGCCTAATTGTTACTGGTGAACCTAATGACGCCCTAGTTAATCCAGAAAGCTATTTAAATCTGGATCAAGTAAAAATTGATCCAGATGAACGTATTATTTTCCCTGGTTTCTTTGGCATCACCCCATCAGGCAATATCGCTACCTTCTCACGTGGTGGTTCTGATATTACTGGTGCTATTTTGGCGCGTGGCTTTCACGCTGATTTATACGAAAACTTTACTGATGTAAACGGCATTTTTGCCGCAAATCCACACATTATTTCTCATCCTCAGTCAATTAGAAAAATGACCTATCGAGAAATGCGTGAATTGTCCTATGCCGGTTTCTCTGTCTTTCACGATGAAGCTCTAATTCCTGCTATTCAAGGGCAAATACCAATCAACGTTAAAAACACGAATGAACCTGATAATCCAGGTACAATGATTGTTCCTGAAAAGAATTTTGCTCCAGATAATACCATCACAGGAGTAACTAGCCAAAAACATTTCTCTGCTTTGTACTTACATAAATATTTGCTTAACAAAGAAGCTGGCTTTACCCTGCGTATCTTACAGATTTTATACAAACACAATATCCCTTACGAACACATGCCATCCGGGATTGATGATATTACTATCATCTTCAATAATGACTTTCTTAATGATCAACTTATTGATCAAATCTGTAATAAAATTCAAGCAACAATCAATCCAGACCAATTGGAATGGATCGACGATTATGCAATTATTATGATTGTCGGTGAAGGGATGAAAAAAGAACACGGCGTTAGCAGAAAAATTTTAGATTCACTGGACGATCACGATATTACCCCACGTATGATCAACCAAGGTGCATCCCAAATTTCAATGATGATTGGCACCAAAAAAGAAAAGGCTGATCAAGCCGTTAAAATTATCTATCATCAATTTTTCAACTAAGGAGAGAAAATGGTCAATTTATTAAAAGTTCATGGCTCACAAAATCATTTCTTCATTCTAGATCAAACTGAATTAGAATCCCCACTAACGGATAACGAACTTAAATCATTTACCAAAAAAATTAGTGATCCAAAAACCGGTTTATTAAATGGTACAGACGGTGTTTTAGTTATCAATAAGCCAGTGCGTGAACATGCTCTAGCACAAATGCGCGTGATCAATGCCGATGGTAGTGAAGCTTCTATGTGCGGTAATGGTTTACGTACAGTCGCTCGTTATTTAAGTGAAAAATACCATAAAACTTCTTTTTTAGTAGACACTATGAATGCGAGTTTGCGTGTACGTAAGGACAAAGATTTTGCTCCAAATGTACCAGCTTTTGCGGTTGAAATCTCACCGGTTCGTTTCAATAAAGAAGCTTTGCCTTTTGATAATTTAGGTTATGATCGTTTAATTGATAATTATATTCCAGAAATTTATCCTGGTTTACGTTTTACTTCAATTGCGGTTCCTAATCCCCATCTGATCAGTTTCATGAATCAAAAACAAATTACTGGACCAATTCTTGGGACTGTTGGTAAAAGGTTAAACGATAAAAATCCTTACTTTACAGATGGGGTAAACGTTAACTTTGCTCAAATTCTAGATAAAAATAAGTTATTCGTTAGAACCTATGAAAGAGGCGTAGGCTTTACTAATGCCTGTGGTACAGGAATGTCAGCTACTTCCTTAGCCTTAGTATTAACACATCCTGAAATGGCCGATTTGGATACGCCAATCAGTGTTTATAATCCAGGTGGGATGGTTAAAACCGTTGTTCACTACGAAGAAAGCCAATACTGGATTGAGTTAATCGGTAATGCCACATTTACACATCATCTCTCGCTTGATGAGGCAGACTTGAGAACTGGCACTTTTGAACATGTCAAAATTACCGAAACTAATGAACAAACAGCCTATGAAAAGTTTGTTGATCAACTACCAAAATTTAATGATATTACAACTTTAGCCTAAAAAAAGAACTTGCAATTGAGCAAGTTCTTTTTGATTGCTATTTAATCTAAATCTTTTAATCCATGCTTCTTCTTCGAAATACGATAGAAAATATAAGCTACCAATCCAAAGAAGATAGGACCAAAACCAGTCCAAAATGCAGTCGCATATCTGTGTTCCAAAACTGGCTCCAAAACCGTAAAAATGATTCCCGTGCAAACAATAATTTCAACGAATACTACTAAGGCAACAGTCCATTTATAGTTAGTAAATATTCTAAATTTACGAGAATAATCTTTTTTAAGGAAGAATGGAAAAGCACCGATTAAGAAAATATAAGGAGCTGTGGCAGCTACATTACCCATATCGGTTAAGATTTGATAGAAGCTTGTGGCGGCACTACCACCAAATGAAACAACTGCAATTAACAAACATACAAAAATTGTTTGTGCCCACATTGCATTAGCGGGGATGCCATGCTTATTTAGCTTAGTAGCTGCTTTAGGCCATAATCTAGCATCTGAACCCATGATAAATGATTTGATTGGAGAATAAAGCAATACAAAGAATGCACCTGTCATTCCCATCAAACCAGATAAAGCAATTGCTCTGGTAAAGATTTTACCAATCATTAAGCTAGTATGCATATCTAGATTAAATGCTTGACCAAATGCTTTACCTAAAGTGCCATATACTACATAGGTAATATTACCAGTATTAGCACCAGTCTCCACAATGTCTTTTTGATAATTGACTGAGAATCCAGTCATAAAAATCATTAAGACATAAGAAATGATAGTAAATAAGCTCCCAATGATTAGCCCCTTAGGGAAGTCTTTTTCAGGTCGCTTCATACTATCAATCACACCACCAACAGTTTCCATACCGCCATAAGCAAAAACAGCATAAACAACGAAGGAAATGATCGTAATTGGGGTCTGGAAATCCTTATTAGGTGAGATGATAAAGCTTTGCCAGCCATGAATTGGCTCAGCAAGTTGCCCATGGTTCATAATCAAGACTAATAAACTAGATAAAATAAAGACTAAATTCATCCCAATCATAAACCAACCACCAATAGAAGACATGATTTTAATTCCTGTCATCCCTCTTGAAGACAAGTAAGTGGAAACGATCATGAATAAAATAGCCAATACACCAATCAGCTCGGTACCATGCAGTCCTAGAATATCCCAACTCTGTGTTGTGTCTTTACCGAAAATTAAGGCAGAAATCGAAATCCAAAGCCTTGAAGCACTGGAAACTAACCAGAGAACCCAGTTAGCAAGCCAGACAAAAGTTCCAATAAAAGCCCATTTTTCGCCAATTGATCCAGCTAACCAAGAATAAATACCACCTTGGGCATCATGAAAAGCAGAACCATATTCCGCCATCATCAATCCGGCTGGGAAGAAAAAACAAATCCCAGCTAAAACGAACCAAATAATACCGGCATATGTCATCTGCCGATAGGAAACAGAAACATTACCAAAACCATAAACCGTCGTAATAATCATTAGGACGAGGCTCATAGTAGTTAATGTTTTCTTTGTTTGTGAATTTTTATCATCCAAGATAAAACCTCTACTTTCTTTTCTACTCCTTCATTTTATCATTGTTCCTTTCAACCGTATTTTTTCTAATAATGATCTCATAAGAAAAAAGCTGTCAAAATCTGACAGCTTTTTTATCTAATCTATAGAATATTTATTCTTAGGTGCATCATTTAGATCTATATGGACACTATTCTCAGAGCCAACCTGATCTTCTTTCTTTAGCTTAGATTTCATTAATTCTGCTTTAGAATCATTAACCACATCTTGTGGTGAGTCAATCGCTGAAGTATCAGCAGATTCGGCAGCCTTTTTTTCTTTTATTTTCTTAACTAAAAAGTAGGTCCCAGCTACCGTAGCACCAATGGCACCAATAGTGGTCAATGTCATTCCTAAAATTCTTAAACCTTTTGTCATAGGAATACCTCTTTCTATTATCACTTTTTATCTTACTTTAATTATACGGGGCGAGGTATTACCATGCATTTTTTATGCCTACAAAAAAAGCGTTGCATTGCAACACTCTTTTAATCGCTAATCTTATCTTCGATCCAGTCACCTAATTCAGCTACATGCAATTTGGTTACTGAACTAAATGTCAAAACAGTCACATGATCATAGTTGAGATCTAACTTGCTTTTAAGACCAGACATCACTTTGTTAACTTGACTCTTCTTGATCTTATCCATCTTGGTACATACTACCAAAATAGGGATATTTAGATACTGCGCATAATTATACATCGCAATATCATCTTTTGTAGGTTCATGTCGACTATCTATTAAAATGATTAAGCCCTTTAAATTGGGTCTGGTTTCCAAATAATCTTGGATCATTTCACCAAACTCTTGTCGTTTCTTTTGAGAAACTTTGGCATAACCGTAACCTGGTACATCAACTAAATAGAAATCATCATTTACCATATAGAAATTCAAAGTCTGCGTTTTCCCAGGCTGAGAAGACGTTCTAGCAAGATTTTTTCTCTTTAACAGGGTATTTATCAGGCTTGATTTACCCACGTTAGAACGGCCTGCTAAGGCTATTTCAGGCAAATTATCCTTAGGATATTGACTTTCTTTAACAGCACTAACTGCATAACTACTACTTTTAATGATCATTAGCGCTTACCTGTGATTTTTCATTTTCTTCTGTTTTCTTACGAATAACCCTTGGCTTAGCATGACGAGTAATTACGTCTTTAGTTACTTCAACAGCTTCAATATCTTCTTCACTAGGGGTTTCATACATGATATCCATAATTGAATTTTCAATGATAGTTCTTAAACCACGAGCACCCATATTTCTCTGAATAGCAAGATCAGCAATTGCCTTTAATGCGCCATCAGTAAACTTAAGATCAACACCATCAAGTGAGAGCAACTTCTTATATTGCTTAACAAGTGCATTCTTAGGTTCTGTTAAAACTCTGACCAAATCTTTACTATCAAGTTTATCAAGAGTAGTAATAATTGGAATTCTCCCAATAAACTCGGGAATCATACCAAACTTAACCAAATCTGCAGTAGTCAAGTGACGAGTCCAATCATCCGCATCAACTTTACTTACTTCATTTTCGGCACCAAAACCAATCGTCTTTTTACCTAAACGGTTCTTAACGATTTGTTCAATACCATCAAAAGCACCACCAACGATAAACAAAATATTGGTAGTATCCATCTTAATCATTTCTTGTTGTGGATGCTTACGTCCACCTTGAGGTGGTACAGAAGCAATCGTACCTTCCAAAATCTTTAGTAGTGATTGCTGTACGCCTTCCCCAGAAACATCTCGCGTAATTGAAACATTTTCAGATTTCTTAGAAATTTTATCAATTTCATCAATATAAATGATTCCACGCTGAGCACGTTCCAAATCATAATCCGCATTTTGCAGTAACTTAAGTAAAATGTTTTCTACATCTTCACCAACATAACCAGCCTCAGTCAATGTAGTAGCATCTGCAATTGCAAACGGTACATTTAGAATTCGAGCCAAAGTCTGGGCTAAATAAGTTTTACCAGAACCTGTAGGCCCAATCATTGCAATATTTGACTTTTGCAATTCAGTTGAAGAATCAACATCCATTTGGCTAATTCTCTTGTAGTGATTATAAACAGCAACTGATAATACTTTTTTAGCACGATCTTGACCAATTACATATTGATCAAGTTGTTTTTTAATTTCAACTGGTTTAGGTAATTCACGAGCAGTTTTTAATGTATCAGCTCGTAATTCATCGTCAATAATTTTTTTAGCCAAGTCTACACATTCATTACAAATATATACACCGTTTCCGGCAATCATTTTTTTGACTTGGTCTTGAGTTTTACCACAAAAAGCGCATTTAATCTCTTCTTGATCTGTAAACTGATTTGCCATTAACTTTTTTCCTCCTATATCTACCAAAAATTAGATTATCATATTTTACCTAATATTGATAAATATAAAGCTTATACATCAAAAAAAGCGGCCTAAAGCCGCCTTTTTTTGAGAAATCAGCAATATATTTTATATTACTTGCTTTCCTTCTTATCATCTGAGTCTTTTGCTTCAAGCTTTGACTTAGCAACTTGTTTAGCATTGTCAGTAACAAGATCCATAGCCTTACGTACAGTGATGTCGTGACTTAACATATCATCTGATAAAGTGTTACGTACAGTCTTTTCATCCATGTTGTATTCAGCAGCAAGATCCTTGATTTCCTTATCAATTTCGTCCTTAGTTGCCTTAAGACCTTCCTTATCAACAATTGCTTCAAGAACTAAGTTAGTCTTAACTCTTTCAGCTGCGTTCTTAGCAAATTGTGAACGTAATTGTTGTTCGTTGGTATTAGTCAACTTGTAGTAAGTTTGAGGATCAATACCTTGACGTTGCATGTTGCCCAAGTATTGGTTCAATTGAGTATCAACGTCTTCTTTAATCATAGCATCAGGAATTTCATCTACAGTAGCATTCTTTACTGCACCTTCAATAGCAGCTTCTTGAATAGCTTCCTTAGCAGCTTGTTCCTTTTGATCCTTCAAATCCTTCTTGATCTTTTCCTTTAAGTCATCAAGAGTATCTACAGAATCGTCAACATCCTTTGCAAATTCGTCATCTAACTTAGGAAGTTGCTTTGACTTAACTTCGTGGATCTTAGTTGCAAAATGAGCTTCCTTACCAGCTAAATCCTTTGCACCGTAATCCTTAGGGAAAGTTACTACAACATCAACATCGTCGCCTGCTTCGTGACCAACAAGTTGATCTTCAAAACCAGGGATAAATGCGTTTGAGCCTAATTCAAGTGAGTAGTTTTCAGCTGAGCCACCTTCAAATTCCTTACCATCAATAGTACCCTTGTAGTCAATGGTTACAGTGTCGCCTTTTTCAGCCTTGCCCTTCTTAAGAACGAGTTCAGCATTTTGTTCACGACGCTTGTCAAGTTCAGCATCAACATCTTTTTGGTAAACACGAGTATTTTGCTTAGGAACTTCAATGCCCTTGTAGTCACCTAACTTAACTTCTGGTTGTACAGTGACAGTAGCCTTCATAGTCCAGTCCTTGCCCTTGTCCATTGATACAGGAACAATTTGTGGTTGGCCAACTGCAGCAATACCTGCTTCCTTAACGGCTGCAGAATATGCATTTGGCAATACAATGTTCAAAGCATCTTCGTATAAAGCTTCTTCACCGTAGTATTGATCAAAAATTACACGAGAAACATGGCCTTTTCTAAAGCCAGGTACACGCAAGTTCTTCTTTACTCTTCTAAAAGCTTGATCTAAGCCTAATTTAATTTCATCTTGTGAAATATCAAAAGTAAGATCACCGGTTGTCTTACCGGTCTTTTCCCATTTTACAGACATTAATAAAATACCTCCAATGTCAAGTTTGAGTTTGCTTCTTGCATACTAAGTTATCTTACCTTAAACTAGCGCAAAAAACAAATCTAAACGAAAAAAGATGCGCTCCAGTGAAGAAGTGCATCTTTTTTACTATATCGTTAGAAATTAGTCAAGGATTTCAGTAACCTGACCGGCACCAACGGTACGACCACCTTCACGGATGGTGAACTTAGTACCCTTTTCGATGGCAGCTGGCTTAATCAAGGTAACAGTAAATTCAGTGTTATCACCAGGCATAACCATTTCAGTACCTTCTGGCAATTCAATTTCACCAGTAATATCAGTGGTGTGGAAGTAGAATTGTGGACGGTAGTCTGAGAAGAATGGGGTGTGACGACCACCTTCGTCCTTCTTTAAAACATAAACTTGACCCTTAAACTTCTTGTGGGTTTGAATTGAGCCTGGAGCAGCCAATACTTGACCACGCACAACTTGGTCACGGTCGATACCACGAAGCAAGATACCAACGTTATCGCCGGCTTCACCTAAATCCAAAGTCTTGTGGAACATTTCCAAGCCAGTAACAACTGACTTAAGAACCTTGTCTACCAAACCAACGATTTCAACTTCGTCACCGATCTTAACAGTACCACGGTCGATACGACCTGAAGCAACAGTACCACGACCAGTAATAGTGAATACGTCTTCAACTGGCATTAAGAATGGCTTGTCAGTTTGACGTTCTGGAGTTGGAATATATTCGTCAACGATTTCCATCAACTTCAAGATTTGTTCTTGAGCTTCCTTGTCGCCTTGTAAAGCCTTCAAAGCTGAACCACGAACAACTGGAATATCGTCACCAGGGTAATCGTATTCAGTTAACAAGTCACGAACTTCCATTTCAACCAAGTCGATTAATTCTGGGTCGTCAACCAAATCGCACTTGTTCAAGAATACTACGATGTAGTTAACACCAACTTGACGAGCAAGCAAAATGTGTTCACGAGTTTGTGGCATAGGACCATCAGTTGCAGCAACAACCAAGATAGCACCATCCATTTGTGCAGCACCAGTAATCATGTTCTTGATGTAGTCGGCGTGGCCTGGAGCGTCCATGTGAGCGTAGTGACGATTTTCAGTTTCGTATTCTACGTGGGCGGTGTTAATAGTGATACCACGTTCCTTTTCTTCTGGTGCAGCATCAATTTGTGAGTAATCTTCAGCCTTAGCCAAACCCTTGTCAGCTAAAACAGTAGTAATAGCCGCAGTTAAAGTGGTCTTACCGTGGTCAACGTGACCGATAGTACCAATGTTTACGTGTGGCTTAGTTCTAACGTAATGTTCTTTTTCTGCCATTAAAATGACCCTCCTGTAAATTTGCAAGAAGTCCGTTGAGATAAGTTAACGGATAATTCTCTGTTGAATATTGTACTACTTTCTTCGGCAAATGCCTAGTAAAAAGCTTAAGCTATATTGCCTAACGAAAATATCCTTTGCTAATTATACTAAATACTTAAAAAAAGTAAACCTTTTTTGATTATTTTTTACTTTGGAATATATTGATAGACTTGTTTAAATAATTTTTGATGATTTCGACCATCTTCATGCTGCAAAAATGAGACTAAATCACTGGCAAAACTATCTGGCTCATCAACGTATTTAGAAATCTTAGGATATAAGCTCCCCATCACCAAATTCATCTCGCCTATCATCAAAGGCAATTGACTTGGATTGTGACTAAATCTAGAACCGATTGCAGAAATAATTTCTTGATATTTAGTCTCTTTCTCCAGTAAAAGCGTACCAGCTGGAATAAATTCTTCTAAGTTACCAATCACCCATATTCTGAATTTTTCTTTCAATCCTAAACGAACCAAGTCTTCGCAGAGTGCTAAGCGTACTGCAAAGTCTGGGGTAGGATCCAATAAAATACTTTGTACAAAAGCTTTAAAGTTTACTAAGTTGAGTTTATGCAAGCTTTCATAATCTGTTTGATTAATTTGCTTTTTTTGCTTAAAAGCTTGCATAATCATTTGCTGCTTCTGTTCAGAAACAGGTTCTACTCTAACCGGTAAATTCAAACCGGTAATATTCTTCAACTGCAAAGCTTCTATTAAAAAATGATTTTGCATTAAAATTTTACAATAGGTTCGATAAACTCGCTGATCAGAAAAAAGATCAGGCTCTTCTTTAATTAAAGCGTAAGCCTGATCCTCTTGTTTATTAGCACAATAAAGCTCACAAAGCTGTAATATTACATCAAGAGAGTGTTCTCCTCTTAATGCTTCCTCTAAATTCTCAATTGCAGCTTCAAGATCTCCTTTGCGCCTGTTTTCTTCAGCAAGTTTCAATAAATTTTTTTGACTTACTGATGTCATTATTTATTTTCCTTGTTTTTATTAGTATTATTTTTCTTTTTTACTATTGTTTTATTTTGCTTGGCTTTATTAGAAGCATGTGACTTATCGTTTTGTGCCTTTTCATTGCGTTTTTGCATTGCACGGTGACGATTTTGGTTAACTTCCATCACGACTGGCAAAATTACTGGACGACGGTTAGTCTTTTTATACAAGAATTTTTCTAAGTCGCCACGAATATCTTGTTTGAGCTCAGTCCAATCAAACTTCTTATGCTCAAAATTATTCTTAATTGCCTTTTTAATTACTTCAATCGAATCATTCATCAATTGACGGTTTGCTTTGATATAAACGAAGCCACGACTAGTAACTTTAGGTTCAGCAATAATCTTTTTCTTCTTACGATCAATAGTGACAACTGCAATGAAAATACCGTCATCGGATAAAACTTCACGGTCCCGCAACACAATATTGCCGACGTCACCAACTCCAGAGCCATCGATCATTGTATCATCGCCTGGCACAGGATCAGATAAGTAGAAGCGTTTCTTCTTAAAATCGTAATCTAAACAGTCACCATTCTTGGTAATATAGATGTCTTTAGGATTCATTCCGGTCTTTGTAGCTAAACTGCGAACGATCTCTAACAAACGATATTCACCAATAACTGGAATTAAAAACTTAGGTTTTAATGTATCAATCAGTAATTGAATATCACGACCAGTTGCGTGACCGCTAGTGTGCATGTTGCGTCCAAGTTGAACAACTGTACCGCCAGCTTTGTAAACCAAGTCACTTGTTTCGGCCACCATAGTTTCAACTGCATGTGAAGGTGTAGTAGCAATAAAGACTAAATCGCCTTTATGAATAGTAATCATACTGTGACGCTTCTTAGCCATCTTTTGCAATGAATTAAGAGGCTCACCCATACGACCTGTTTCCAAGATAACCGTTTGGTCATTAGGGACAGTCTTTAAGTCTTTAACACGCATTAAGAGACCATCTGGCACATCTAGATATCCCAATTTCATTGAAGTTCTGACAATTTTAGCCAAATCACGACCAGTTAAAAGAACTCTCTTACCTGTTGCTTTAGCTGCATTTAAAACCTCTTGTACACGATTTAAGTTAGAAGCCTTAGCTGCTACTATGATTCTGCCCGTAGCATTTCTAAAAACATTGGTTACAAATTTACCAATATCTTGTTCCGAAGCATTTGGAAATGATGCTTCAGCATTTGAAGAATCACTTAGCAAAGCCAAAACACCCTTAGTCTCGATTTCAGCTAAGCGATCCATATCAGTACGATAGTTCTTAGCAGCTGTTGGATCGAATTTAAAATCACCAGTATAAACAATCTCACCTTCCGGTGTATGAACGTCAATTCCAAGTGAATCAGGAATTGAGTGAGTAGTATGGAAGAATGAAATGCTGGTATTTTTAAAGTCAATCTCAGTATCTGCGTCAATAACGTGGAATAAACTATTCTTGCGATGCTTATTCTCACGTTGAACTTCAATTTTAGCTAGTTCAATACTCAATTGTGAGCCAAATACTGGAATATCATATTTTCTTAAAATATATGGTAACGCACCAATTGAGTCAGCATGTCCGTGCGTCAAAAAGATACCTGCTACTCGATCTCCATATTGCTCAAAGAAATCGAGATCAGGAATTACTACATCGATACCAAATAAAGAACTATCAGGGTACTTTAATCCGGCATCAAGAACAAAAATTTCATCATTAACTTGAACGGCAAACATATCTTTTCCTTGTTCACGCACACCGCTCAAGATCATAATCTTAAGTTGATTAGCCATTGTACATCCTTTTCTATCTAATTTTTAATTTTTTATGGATCAAAATGATCACAACGTAAAAATAATCTGTTTCAATTTTAGCATAAAGAAGGAAAAGATAACAGGCACAAAAAAAGCCAGCCAAATGGCTGACTTTTCCCAATCGTAAAATTAACGACGAAGACCTAACTTCTTAATTAATTCACGGTAACGGTTAATGTCGTTGTTTTCTAAGTAACGAAGCAAGTTACGACGGTGACCAATCTTCTTAAGCAAACCAACGTATGAGTGGTGGTCATGCTTGTGGCTCTTCATGTGGTCAGTCAAGTTGTTGATATCTGCAGTTAAAAGAGCAACTTGAACTTCAACAGAACCAGTGTCACCTTCGTGAGTTGCGTATTCCTTCATAATGTTATCTTTTTCAGTTTTTGAAATTGCCATAGTTTTTCACCTTTCATTTCAACAATTGCCATTAACAACGTTTATCGTCGGCATGAACGAATAAACAGCGTTAATGGTTCACAACAGCGTCTATATTACACATTATTTTTTAAAAAAGCAAGCATAAATTGCCTTGCATCGAAGATAGTTCTTAAGTATAATGTATGAAGTAAATTTCTAAATCATTGGAGGTGAATTTCATGCCACAAATCAAATCAGCTATCAAACGTGTTAAGACGCAAAACGCTACTAGAGAACGCAACGCTTCTGAATTAAGCAAGTTAAGAACTGCTGTTAAGAAGTTCAAGAGTGCTGTTGAAAGTGATAGTAAAGAAGACGTCTCCAAATTGCATTTAGAGGCTGTTCGCGCTTTGGACAAGGCTGCTTCAAAGGGCTTAATCCACAAGAACAAGGCTGCTCGTGACAAGAGTCGTTTAAACAAATTAGCAAACAAGTAATTAATACTTATTACTAATCAAAAAGAGAGAAGATCTAAGATCTTCCCTCTTTTTTATTTTCCTTAAACATTTAAAACAAAAAGCTGCAAAAAGTTATCTTCATGATAATTACCATTCTTATAGTTATATTCTAAATTAATTGCATCCCGTAAAAGCTGCTCTAATTTACCAATGGCCAAGCGGTTTTTTAATGCCAGTTTTACCCGATAAGGATGAACTCCCAATTCTTTAACAATTTGCGGCTCACTTCTCCCTCTTTTAGCAAGAATTTTAACTACCAGTATTAGCTCCAGTTGATTCTCAAAAACAGCCAACAACTGAATTGGTGATGTACCTTCTCTAAGTTGATTATTTAATCTATCAATTGCTTCTTGATAATTTTTGCTCAACGCTGATTCCAAAATAGCAAAAATATTTTGTGCCAAGGACAAATCAACATTTTGCATAACAGATCTTTCAGTAATTTTGTTATCTGGAGCTGCCATCTTTAGTTTTTGATAGTTACTCAAAATTGTGTCCATCACTTGATCACTACGCTCAATTAAGAGCTGCAGCGCCGACTGAGTAATAGTATATCCTTCATCCTTGATTATTGCTTTAGTAATTGCACCTACTTCATAAGAACGAATTTTGGGTTCTACCACATTAAATTCTTTTAAAACTGTTTTTGTTAATTTCTTTCGGCGATCAATTTTGTCATACGAAGCAACAATTACAACTACGTCTTCTAACTCCTGCAAGTTTTCAAAAATCTTTTGCAAATCATTAACTTGTTTTTGAAACTTTTTTGGAACTTTAGCAGTTAGAAAAAATGGATTTTTAACCATAATTAATTTTTGCTCACTAAATAAGCTTGATTCAGTAAGACTAGCAATTAGCTCATCTAAGCCATCACTTTCACAATCTACAATAACATGTTCCAGATCCTTAAATTGTTCTTCATGAGCATAAGATTTTGCTAAATAATCATTCAAAAAATCATCCTCACTCCAAATTAAAGTATGAGGATTATCGTTATTAGTATTTTTAAATAAAGAAAGTAAGGTCATCTTTTACCCCGCTTTAAAAAGTAACTAAATTTGGGACTTTGCATCCCGCCATAATACCAGCTAATCATACCACAGTCTTGAGTTGAAACCCATGGTATCCGCTGATTAGTTAATGTATCTAATGTCTCTTGATGAGGATGACCAAAACGATTTTTACGTCCTGCTGAAATAAAAACAAGTTTAGGATTAATCGCATGCAAAAATTCCGGTTTAGAAGAAGTCTTACTACCATGGTGTCCCAGCTTAAAATAATCTACTGGTAGATTCATCTTTTGCATAATTTCACTTTCTCCTTCTCGACCTAAATCTCCTGTAAAAAGCCAATTTTTATTTGCTAACCTAAAATATAAACTTAATGAATCTTCGTTCTTTCCTTCACCTGGCAAATATGGATAAACTACATTAAAAACTATTCTAGGTTCTTTTATCTGCGTTCCTGCCAATAATTCTACTAACTTAGTATATTTAATTCGATTATTGATTCTTCTTTGAAAAGACGGATTGTTAATCAAACCCTTAGCCATATATAACTTCTTTACTTGAACTTGTTCAAGTAAAGGGCCTAAATCTCCAACATGATCCGCATCTTGATGAGAAACAAACACGCCATCAATCCTACTAATTCCTTGGCTCTTCAAAAATGGAATCGTAATTCTATTAATTTGAGGCGTTAACTTCTTACCAGAAAAATTCAATTTACCTCCAGTATCAATCATATAGACTCTGCGCGGAAAAGGAGTAGTAATCAAAATACTATCACCTTGCCCTACATCAATAAAAGTCACTTGTCCATATAAAGGAAAATGAATCATGCTAAAAAATATTAAGTATAACAAACTTATGCTGATACTTATCTTCTTTGGACTAAATTTCCATTCTGTTTTTTCTCTCAATGCAATAATCAGACACAAAGTAATTATCAACAGTGATATACATTGCCACCAATTCATTTGTCCAAAAGTTATTAATCCCCACTTGGTTTGAGACAATTGACTAATTACTTTTTCACCCAACTCCAATATTTGCTCAAATAGTGGCGCTAAATTCTTAATAAACGGGAAGATTATCAGATTAATAAAAGTAAGTGGTATAACTATCCAATTAAAATATGGAACGACTAACATATTAAACAAAACAGTAAGCAAGTTCACTTGATAAAAGAATAATAATAAAAGTGGTGTTAATAATAAATTCAATAAAATTGATTGCTTGATTTCATTAAATTTATCTGTCAGCTGCAATCCTAACGCTAAAACATAACTTAATATGGCTCCAGTAGCCATAAATAAACGTGGTACTACTAAAAGATGCAATATGCCAGTTAAGCCCAGTAAATCAATCTTAGCTACACGATAACCCTTAAATTTACATATTTTTCCTAAACAATAGGATATGCTTGCCCTAACAAATCCTGCTTGACCATTGCTCAAAAAAATACCGAGCAACAGAACCAACATACAAACTAGAAAAGTTTCTTCATCGGTCATTTTCAAGTAAAAACAGAGCGTACTGATAATCCAAACATATAAACCAACATGCAATCCAGAAATACTTAATAAGTGGATAACGCCTAAGTTACGATAATTATTTAAAAGTTCTTGATTTTCTTGCGCACTATTTTCACCTAATATTAATTCACTGGCAAAAAAGCCAAGTAATTGTGGCATTGTCTTAAAATAATTCTGCAAAATAAATCGCAATTGATGCAATTTATCAATAAAACTCACTGAAGCAATATTCATTTGAGTACTAGTAAACTTTATTCGTTGATTAATTTTCTTGGCAGCATAATACCTGCGATAATCAAATTCACCAATGTTAGTAGCTGGCTCTACCATCCCAGATTCACCATTTATTTGACTAAGCATAATAGGCAAGCCTTTTTTAATAAGTTCTTCTTGAGCCTGGGTTACTTTTCCATTAAGTAAAATCGTTCCATTTTTCACATGACCAATGCCAGTCAAATAACTATCCTTTACTTTTACTTGATCAGGATAAATTCTAATTTGACTAGTTTTATCTAAATTAAAACTATTTATATCTTTATTGAAAAAAGCAAAACTAAAAAATAAAGTTACTAATAAAACTAAAATTTTAACGCTAACTCTATATTTCTTTAGTAACAGATAAACAAAATATCCTAGAAATAAAAAACAAATTATTTTTTGAATACTAGAATCACAAATAAAAAATAAGAAAGAAAATGTCACTAAAAATAGTGCTGCTATAAGATAAAAGCCCACATCATTTTTAAACAGCCAATTGATCCTTAAGGCTTGCAAAAGTCTTTTCTCCTATTCCTGAAACTTGCATTAAATCTTCTGGTTTCTTAAAAGAACCATTTTGTTCACGATAGGCAATAATTTGCTCTGCTTTTTTCTCACCAATACCTGTCAATTTTTGTAAATCAGATACGTTAGCTGTATTTAAATTTATTTTTTCCCCATCACCGTGACTTGATGAAGCAGCATTTTTTCTACCAGGATTATTATTTTCTGTTTGAGAATTTGAACCTGTGCCCGTAGTAGTCATATTCTCTACTTTTTCACCTTTGTAAGGAATATGAATTTTGTCTTGATCTTTTAATAAAACTGCACGATTTATCGCCTTTAATTGAGCTTTATCAGTTGTGCCACCAGCTGCTTCAATCAATTCTTGAAGTCTAGCTCCGTTTTTCAACGTATAAACACCTTGATGTTTTACAGCTCCAGAAATATCACAAGTAACCGTCTTAGAATTAGAACTTTGTGTATTATTCATATTCACTTTAGAACTAGAGGAACTGTTCGATTGCATTATCTTGGAATTCTCTAGTTGTATGTTGTTCTCTTGACTGTCTCCTTTCTTCAACCAAAATCCTCCAGCTAGAAGAATCACCCCTACAATGAAATACATTTTTCTCTCAACTATAAAATTTTTAATTTTTTCAAAATCCATAAAATTCACCTCTATTATTTATTACGCAAAAAAAGCCCAGAATTTTTTCTGGACTTTTATTTTTCTTAAAAAATTTTAGTAATGTGTCTTTAAATAATGAAGTGCATCATCAAAATCACCAACCGGTACTATTTTCATTTTAGTATGAATTCGTTTAGCAGTACGTTTGGCTACTGCATAATTGGTTTGACTCTTTTTTACATCAGTAGAATCAGTTGGCGCAAAGAAGATTTCAGCTCCTTCACGACTGGCAGCTACTACCTTTTTATCAACACCACCGATAATTCCAACCTTCCCAGTTGGTGATATCGTACCTGTTCCAGCAATTTTATGACCATGACTAAGATTTTGTTTGGTAAAGACTTCATAGCTTTCCAACGTAAACATCAACCCAGCAGAAGGACCGCCAATCTCACTGGCATTAATTGTAAGTTTAGGTTTAGTTTTTACGGTCACATGCTCGACCAATTGAATTCCAATACCAGGTTTATTGGTACCTTTTACTCTAACAATTTTACCAGTTAGTTTCTTCTTCTGCTTACCACGCAAAACCAAGATTGTCACTTTATTACCAATTTTTTGCTTACGTAAATAAGTCATCATCTCTTCTGTAGAATGAAAACGATGACCATCAGCACCGAGAACCGTATCTCCAATTTGCAATTTTTTTCTGAAGCTTGATCCCTTTTGTACTTCCATTACATAGACACCGAGATATTTCAAACTATGCTTTTTACCAGCTTTTTTGGCTGCATAATAAATTGCATTTTGTTGACTAGTTTCCATATACCAGTTTTGTAATTCATTGTATTGCGCATTAGTTTGTCCACCTAGCAATTCTTCGCTAGGTACTCGATCATCATAAGGCTTGGTATAACTCCACAAATATTGCAGGATCGAAGCTGGTTGACTAGTAACACTAACAGTCACCAAATAAAAGTTATTGGGTTTCTTATTTGGTGATTTGATAAACTGTCCCACTGGAACTGCTTCACCAGGAGATTCTATATAATAATCGGTCGGCCAGAATGCCAAAAAAGCTACTGCAACGATTGCTATAATAGCAATTATCCAATTGCGTGCCCGCCGACTTTTATTTGATTTACTCATGATTCAATTTCTCTCTCAAAGCTTTAGCTGCTTTTTTTGGTAAAAATTGACTAACATCTTCATCAAAACGTGCCAATTCTTTAATCATACTTGAAGCTACAAAAGAATTTTCGGGACTACTAAATAACAAAACTGTGTTAATATCTGGCGCTAAACGTTTGTTTATTCCCGCAATCTCTTGCTCGTAGCGAAAATCCGCGCTATTTCGCACTCCACGGACAATGGCTTTAGCCTTTAATTTATGGGCTAAATTTACCGTTAATTCATTTGGCCTTTCAAGTACTTCAATATTAGGTGTATCTTTTAAAGCATCCCTAATAAATTCAGCTCGTTCTTTAGCTGAGAATAAATATTTTTTAGAAGTATTTGTCATTGCAACTACATAAAGCTTATCAAAAATTTCTGCTGCTCTTTTCGCAGTTTCAACGTGTCCATTAGTAATTGGATCAAAACTTCCCGGAAAAATGGCAATAGTCATTATTTATCCTTTCGATAAATCCTTACAATAGTTTTACCTAAATGATGGTCTTTTATTAATGAAAAGCCTGTAATTTTACCTAATTCAGTATGATCATCAGTCTCGGCAACAACAATTGCATTTTCATTTAATAAATCTAACTTATTCATTTGCATCATATCCTTAGCAATCTTTTCTTTTGCATAAGGTGGATCCAAAAAGACTAAATCGAATCTTTCACCATTTTCAGCAAATAATTTTAAGGCAACTGAACTGCGCATGTTATAAACATCAAAGCGATTCTCTTCTTTAGTTAAGGCAACATTCTTTTTAATAATTGAACAAGCAGCATGATTGATATCTACTAAGCTTGCTTTGTCATATCCTCTTGAAACAGCCTCAATGCCTAACGCACCACTTCCAGCATACAGATCTAAAACATTACCACCATGAAAAAATTGACCTAAAGAATTAAACAAAGATTCTTTAACCTTATCACTAGTTGGACGAGTACGATTGCTTTTTAGCGTAAATAAATTTCTTTTAGCATATTTTCCTGAGATGATTCTCATTGCATTTGATCCTCATTTTTCTCTTGCTCTAGTTGCAATTTCTTTTCTGCTTCTTTAGCCATTTCAGTAAGCTGGCCTTCAATGTGTTGACTATCCAGATTTACCTCTTCTTCTGCTGATATTTCTACATAAGTTACAAAATCTAAATGATAAATCTCTTCTTTAACTTCTCTAGCATCTTTGCGATTAACATAAAGAACACAGTATTTCATGTTTTTAGAAAAATAAACAATATCGCCAAAGCGGCGCAGCTTAAATTGATCACTCACCGATTTCAAATAAATAATTAAAGCTACTCGTTTAACCAAGTGCGTACTTTCGATTTCTTTATTAATACTCATGCAACTGTTTCATCCTTTTCTTTTAACATTTTTTCATTGGCCGAAACATTTAAAACTAAGCCAATTGCTGCTGTCAAAACAATCATTGATGAACCACCATATGAAATAAATGGCAACGTAACCCCAGTAATTGGTAAAAGACCTAAAACAGCCCCAACGTTAAATAAGGCTTCAGTAAAGATAATTGTAGTTACACCAAAACAAATTAAAGCGTCGAATTGAGAAGCGGCATTGATGCCCACTTCCATGATTTCCCACATTAGGTAGAACAAAAGTCCTACTAACAAAATTGTACAAACTACACCAAGTTCCTCTGCAGTAATGGAAAGAATAAAGTCAGTATAAGGTTCTGGCAAGTAGCCACGCTTTTGCATACTATTACCCAAACCTACACCAAAAAGGCCACCATTATGAATCGCATAATATGAATTAACCAGCTGTGCCCCCCCTTTTCTCTCTAATTGAAAGGGATGCAAGAAAGACATCAACCGCTGAAACTGATAGCTTTCTTGCAAAAACTTAGGATTCCAAGTAGTTACAGCCCAAAAGACGAATCCAACTAAAAGAGCTATCCCCGCTAACCAGGCTAAAGCTAGTTTTGTAGGCACACCAGAGACTGAAAACATGACTAATGTGATCATGAATAAAATTGCAGTACCACCAAAATCTGGTTCAACAATAACTAAGCACATTAAAAATGCAGCTAACATTGCTGGATGAGATAAATTAGATTTAATTTTACCTTTTACTAATTTCCCATCTCTCCGATCAAGTACATAGGCAAGATAAATTACTAATGCTAACTTAGTAACTTCCAAAGGCTGTAAATTAATAAAACCTAAGTTAATCCACCCTACGGCACCATTAACGGCAGCTGAACTACCATGTGCAAATCGCAGAAAAACCAGCCATAGTAACATTACAACACAAATTAGCAAAAATCCTGCTACAAATTTTGGACTTTTAATGACCTTTAGTCTTAAGGCAAAAAATGGAATACCAAAAAATAGAAAAACCACAGTCGCATAAATCGCCTGTCTTATTCCATACACATCTGGTTTAAATCCATTAACCAACAAAATATCTGAACTAGCTGAATATACCAAAATTATTCCCAATACTACTAAAATTAGATAAGGAACGAAAATTCGGTAATTAAGATAACTTAATTTTCGACGCACGAGCGTTGCCCCTTTATTTGAAATAATACTTTTTCATTATAAAACAAAAAAGCCGTTGCTTCTATTAAGCAATGACTTTTTAGTATTAATATAACCTAATTATTTAGTACGGTTACGCTTCTTATCAGCCTTTTGACGTTCTGAAGTATTCAAGATCTTTTTACGTAAACGAATTGACTTTGGAGTTACTTCACAGTATTCATCATCATTCAAGAATTCGATAGCTTCTTCAAGAGTCAAGGTCTTTGGTGTCTTGATAGCGGCTGCGTGGTCCTTACCTGCAGCACGAGTGTTAGTTAAGTTCTTACCTTTAGTAACGTTAACAGCAATATCACGTTCACGAGAAGATTGACCAACGATCATACCTTCGTAAACTTCAACACCAGCACCAATGAACAAAATACCACGTTGTTCAACAGATTGTAATGAGTAAGTAGTTGATTGACCTTGGTTAATAGAAACCAAAGCACCATTTCTACGACCTGGGTTCCAGTTCTTAACTACTGGCTTGTAGCATTCAAAACTGTGGTTCATAATTCCGTAACCACCAGTTTGAGACATAAATTCGTTATTGTAACCAATTAAGCCACGTGAAGGAACTAAGAATTCCAAACGAGTTTGTCCGTTACCAGTGGATTCCATATTCTTCATTTCACCTTTTCTTTGTGAAAGAGAATCAATAACACCACCTACATATTCGTCAGGAGTATCAACTTGAACAGATTCAAATGGTTCACACTTCTTGCCATCAATTTCACGGTAAATAACCTTAGGACGTGAAAGTTGTAATTCGAAGCCTTCACGACGTAATTCTTCAACTAAAATTGAAAGGTGAAGTTCACCACGACCAGAAACAGTCCAAGCGTTTAATTGATCAGTTGGTTCAACCTTTAATGAGACATCAGTACGAGTTTGACGAATTAAACGATCTTCCAACTTCTTAGGAGTTACTTGGTCACCTTCACGACCAGCAAATGGTGAATCGTTAGCAACAAAGTCCATTTGAAGTGTTGGTGGATCAATCTTAAGCAATGGTAAAGCTTCTGGATGATCAGCTGAGGCAATTGTTTCTCCAACGTAAATGTCATTAATACCACTAATAGCAATAATGTCACCAGCTTTAGCTTCCTTGATTTCGTTACGCTTCAAACCAAAGTAACCAAACAACTTAGTAACACGGAAGTTTTGAGTAGAACCATCACGTTTCATAACTGTGATGTTGTCGCCCACCTTAACGTGGCCACGATAAATACGTCCTACACCGATACGACCTACATAATCATCCCAATCAAGCATAGTGATTTGGAATTGAAGAGGTTCATCAGAATTATCAATTGGAGCTGGAATGTACTTCAAAACAGTATCGAAAATTGGATCCATAGTGTGCTTTTGAGTAGCAGGATCTGGATCATAAGATGAAGTACCATTCAAAGCTGAAGCATAAACAACTGGGAAGTCAAGCTGTTCGTCATTGGCACCTAATTCGATGAATAATTCAAGAACATCATCCAAAACTTTCTTTGGACGTGCGCCTGGACGATCAATCTTGTTCAAAACAACGATAGGCTTTACGCCAGCTTCCAAAGCCTTCTTCAAAACGAAACGAGTCTGTGGCATTGGACCTTCATAAGCATCAACTAAAAGCAATGCTCCGTCTACCATGTGCATAACACGTTCTACTTCACCACCGAAGTCAGCGTGTCCTGGCGTATCAAGGATGTTAATAGTAGTGTCCTTGTACTTAACAGCAGTATTCTTAGATAAAATAGTAATACCACGTTCACGTTCAATGGCATTTGAGTCCATTGCACGATCTTCTAGATTCATGTGCTCTGGTAAAGTATCAGATTGTTTCAATAATTGGTTAACCAAAGTGGTTTTACCATGGTCAACGTGGGCAATAATAGCAATATTTCTAATATCGTCTCTTCTTTTTTCTGACAAGTGTATTCCTCCCCACTCTTCAATAAAAAAACTGTGACTCTGTCACAGTTTCGGTAACGCAATTGCGCCTTATCGAAGTGCTTCTTTTTAAATCTGTATAGTTACGTTAGTGAATTTTACCACCTAACTGCACGCGGGTCAACGCTTAACAATAAGTTAACTTTTCATTTATTTTACCTAAAACTAAGCAAAAAGCGTTAAATTATGGTAAAAATATATTAGATTAGTTTTTTTAAAGGAGTAATTATTTTGATCTTAATGAAAGATATTGTGCGTGACGGTGATCCCGTTTTACGCCAGGTTGCTAAGCCATTAACTTTTCCACTTAGCGATCATTATAAAAAATTAGCAAAAGACATGATGGAATACTTGATTAATTCTCAAGATCCAAAGATTGCTGAAAAACATCAATTAAGAGCTGGTGTAGGTTTAGCAGCTCCTCAAGTTGGGGAAAGCGTCCAAATGGCTGCACTTTTAGTTCCAGATGATGAAGGCAAAATTATTTTTAAAGAAACTTATGTTAATCCTGAAATTATTTCGGAATCAGTTCGTCAAGCTTGTTTAAGTGAAGGTGAAGGTTGTCTTAGTGTTGATAAAGTAATCAATGGCTACGTTCCTCGTCCTGACAAATTAACTATTCACTACTATACCGTTGACGGTGAAGAAAAAACAATTCGATTAAAGGATTACCCAGCCATTGTTTCTTCTCATGAAATTGATCACTTAAACGGTCATTTATTCTACGATAGAATCAATAAGAAAGATCCTTATTCTCTTAAAGAAGATACAGTAGTTATATCCTAGATGTTATTTGAAATTGAGTAAAATAAAAGGGCGAAAAATTCTTCTTAAAGAATTTTCGTCCTTTTTAGTTAAAGGGGAAAAGTCAATTAGAACTTTTCTCCCACACACTTTTATGCGTAAAAAACCACTAGATGACTAAACTAGCAGCTTATACATTGGGAATTAAGAAGATTGAAGAGACTTCTTATAGCGAGCAAATGAGTTTAATAATTCATTTACTACATTGTCATAATACAATTTACGTTATTTTATGTCAATGATATTCTTAATTTTTTCAAAAGAATTTAAGGAACGGAGTAATTAAACATATTTATATACTTAGCTTTATAAATATGATAAAATTTTTAATAGCTATTGAGTAATTTTTGCTCTAAATTGAACGTTTATACATTAATTAAGGAGAATCATTTATGATTTACAAAGTTTTGTATCAAAAAGACAAGATTGTCAATCCACGTAGAGAAACTACACAAACTCTTTACATGGAAGCTGACAACATGGTCGAAGCAAGAAGTACGGTTGAGGACAATACCCCCTACAACATTGAACTCATCCAAGAATTAACCGGCAATTCTTTAACTTACGAAAAAGAACACGCTGACTTTAAGTTAACAAAGTTCGATAAGAAGTAATAAAGAGTGCGAATTAAAAATAATGAAGTAGCCGTTTATGCAATCGGGGGTTTGCATGAAATCGGTAAAAATATGTATTGTGTGCAGTATCAGGATGAAATCATCATCATGGACTGTGGTATTAAATTCCCCGAAGACGATTTATTAGGTATTAACTATGTTATTTCAGACTATTCTTACCTAATCAAAAATCGTAAGAAAATCAAAGCTTTAGTAGTCAGTCACGGACATGAAGACCATATTGGTGGTATTCCATTTTTATTGGAAAAGATTCCTGAAATTCCGGTTTATGCGACTCCATTTGCCTTGTCATTAATTAAAGGTAAATTGGAAGAACACGGAATTCTAAAAACGACTGAATTGCATGAAGAACATGAGGATACTGTTCTAAAGTTTAAGAAACTTTCAGTTACTTTCTTTAGAACTACCCACTCCATTCCTGATACATTAGGTATTGCCGTGCATACACCATTAGGCGCTGTAGTATTCACCGGGGATTTCAAATTTGACTTAACTCCTGTAATGAATCAACCTGCACCAGACTTTCAAAGAATGGCTAAATTAGGCAATGAAGGCGTACTTGCACTTCTTTCAGATTCCACTAACGCAGAAGTTACCCAGTTTACTAAATCTGAAAGATTCGTAGCTAAGTCATTACATAATATTATTACTGGAATTCATGGTCGTATTATTTTTGCCACGTTTGCTTCCAACCTTTACCGTGTATCAACTGCTATTCAAGCTGCTATTGATACCGGAAGAAAAGTTGCTATCTTTGGTCGAAGCATGGAAAACGGTGTCGACAATGGTATTGACTTAGGTTATCTAAATGTGCCTAAAGATTTAATTGTTGATGCTGACGAAATTAATAAGTTACCACCTGAAAAAGTAATGATTTTGTGTACTGGCTCACAAGGTGAACCATTAGCTGCCTTATCAAGAATTGCTAATGGTACACATAGACAAATCACTTTACAGCCAGGCGACACGGTTATTTTCTCTTCTAACCCAATTCCAGGAAATACATTAAGCGTTAACCATCTGATCAATAAATTGATGGAAGGTGGAGCTAATGTAATTCATGGCCGAGTAAATAATGTTCACACTTCTGGACATGGTGGTCAAGAAGAACTGAAAATGATGGTTCGTTTAACCAAACCAAAGTATATGATTCCTGTTCACGGTGAATACAGAATGCAGGTTATTCACACTCAACTTGCTCAACAAGCTGGTGTCCCTGCTGAAAATACTTTTGTATTATCTAATGGTGAAGTTGTCTGCTTTGGACCAAAGGGTGCCAGAATTGCTGGCCATATTCCAGCTGGTGACGTCTATGTTGATACTTCTGGTACAGCAGATGTTGGTAATGTTGTTGTCCATGATCGACAAATTCTTTCTGAAGAAGGGCTTGTTGTTGCAGTTGCTACTGTTGACTACAAGCATAAGCGTGTATTAGCAGGACCAGACATTCTAAGTCGTGGTTTTGTTTATATGCGTGAATCAACAGAATTAATCAGTCAAGCTCAGAAACATGTTTACCATGTTCTCCGTAACGAAATGGCAAAATCAGATAAGCCTAAAGAAAATGATATAAAGAAAGCTATCACAGAGAACTTGTCTGACTTCCTTTATTCAAAGACTGAAAGACGACCAATGATTTTACCAATCATAATCGAAAAGAAATAAACATCGCAAGATCCCTTCGGGGATCTTTTATTTTGAATAACAATATTATTTATGAATAAAAATATCAAAGTTCATTTATTGGTTAATGAAGTTGCCGGTAATGGTAAAGCTGTTAAAGCCGATAAGGCTATCTTAAACATATTAAAAGAAAAAGAAATTCCCTTCGATCAACAAAAAAGTCACTACCCTAGTGAATTAACCATACTTGCCAAAAGATATGCTGATGCTTCTATTCCAAAGAATAATTTCTTAATTGTAATTGGCGGTGATGGTTCATTTAACGAAGCATTGAACGGTATTAAGCAATCAGCTAATCCTGAAACTCCTATTACTTATCTACCAGCAGGTACAGGTGATGATTTTGTCCGTGGTGTGGGACTAACTGATGATCCTAAGCAATTAATTGATCATTTACTTACGTCTCCTCAACTCGAATGTGTTGATTGTGGCTATTTTTGTTCGAATATTCCCGGTAAAAAATAGGTTACTTTGTTAATAATTTTGGAATTGGCTTTGATGCATTAATTGTTCATCAAAGCAATCATGAACAATTAAAAAAGAAAATGAACCATTTAAATTCTGGTAACCTAATTTATGGTTTAAACGTGATTAAGGCGTTGGCGAGACAAGATACCTTTGCTGTCACCGTAAAGACACAAAATAAAACCGTTCATTACGGTGATGCTTATTTTGCTGCCACAACTAACCATCCTTATTTTGGTGGTGGCTTTGTCATCCTACCAAAAGCTAATATTTTCAGTCATGAGCTTGATACAATAATTGTTGAAAAGCCATCTCTAAGTAAATTTATCTTTCTTTTTACTAAACTACTGAAGAACGGATCTCACGTGAATGCACCTCAATTTCATTATGTGGAAGCACAAGAGATTCATATCGAAACTAAAAAGCCTAAATTTGCACAAATTGATGGTGAAGATATTGAAGCGCAAAAATATCAAATTAACTTTAGAATTGATCACTTTAATTTATTGAAATAATTAAGAGCTTGAGAAAAATCTTACAGTAAATTTCTCCAAGCTCTTTTTTGTAAAATCATTTTCTTTTCTGATAAAGGTCTTTTATAAGATATATTACTATTACAATAATCCAAACTACAGAGATTCTAATTCCCCATTTATCATTAACATATAACATCCAGATAAGTAAAAGGATCCAAAAAATTAACAACCCGAAAAATTTAGATTTAAAAATATTTTTCAAATGAAACTTCATCCTTTTTTATACCTCATCTAAAATGTCTTTTTGTACTTGATGCTGTTGATAATAATTATCTGCATCCCTAAAATCATAAACCTGACTATAAAATTTTTTCCAATAAAGATAGTTTTGATACTGTTTTTGCCAGCGACGAGCATCATTTAAATAGCTAGCAAGCAATTCATTAATATGTCCTATTCGCTTTATTATTTGATTGGCATGATACAGTTGCTCATCAACCTTCTGCTCATTTAAGTCCATGTCATCTTCAAATAGTAATACATTTTCGTTAAAAGTTTTTTCTTCTTCCAATGCATCATTATTAGTCAGTTCTTCTCTAACCGCTTCAATTTCTTCCGAATGTAATCCAATATTATTTTTTGCTTTAACCAATATGGATTGAACATCAGCAAGTTGACCAACTTCTATACCCATTCTTTGATAACGCTCTGTTTTTTCAAGTGAAAAATCAGTCATATTTCTATCAATAAAAACAACTACATTACGAATCAATTGGTCAATACTAGGAACTCTTTTCAGAAGATTAATAATTATAGGGTTATTACTCTTCTCTAAAACATATTTGATACTCTCTTTATGCTTAGCTACTTGATCTGCAATGTCATCATAATCAGTTAAAGCATCATAACAACCCTTTTGACTAGTGCGTGCTTTAGTTTCAATACAGAAAATGCCACTAGAAGCCAATACCAAATGATCAATTTGATTACTCCCAAGACTATTTTGTTTCTCATATGGATATGGCAAAATCAGATTATGTATTAATTCCTTACCAAACTGAACTTCTCGAATCTTTCGATTAACCAATTCTTCAGCTGCAGCACCAGCTAATAAATTACTAAGGTGATGCAAATCTCGATTAGTTAAAATATCCATTGGACGTAAATACTTAATTTTACCTAGATGTAAATCATTCATCCGCTGTTGAAAATTCTTAACAGTTTTATTATAGGTTTTAAAGCCTGAATTTATTGCACTGATACGAATTACATTACGAGAATGAAGCGCTCTACGAATATCTCGTTTTTTCGTTAAATCTAGTTTTTCCGCCTTTACAATTGAATGGATCGCCTTTGTGTCCGTTATTGGTTTTCGTTTAACCCACTCTCTTTGATAATAAGCATGATTTTCCACTTCATTAGCATACTGTTTAAGATCATTTTCAATGGGTAGTATTTCATCTTTGCCCTGTTTGACCATTGAACTGTAGTACTGAAACTTGCTTTTTATCTGAGATAATTCAGTTATCGTTTCTTTTTCATTTTGATAAAATTCTGTTTTTTTATTTTGAGCATCCCAATTTGTCTTACGTAAATAATGTCCATCTTGAGGTCCAAATTGTACAAACTCTGCTACTGTTCGATCAAGATTATATTTTATCAAAAAATGACAGTGTCCACGACTATCAAAAATTCTACGTTTAATAAAACCTGGACGAACAAATTCAACTATCTGAAACTTTAATTCTTTTCTATTTGGGAAACGATATGGTAATCTTTTCCCAGCTATTTTCTCTATTTTATTCAATTCTTCTTTATCTATATCACTAAGTTCTACTTTTTTCATCTTATTTTTTATTTTAATCGATCGAAAAAAATAATAGGTTATGAGACCTATTGTAATCGTTATAATCGTAATATTCATGTTAAATCACTATTTTAATTAAGAACGTATGTTTAAACAGACTTAATTATATCACGATTTTGTATAATCGAAAAGCCCCATGATTAGCTAATCATGGGGTCTTTTTTATAATTTGATATTTTCCATTCCAATCATTGGATCAATCTCTCCTGAATAAATTTTCTCAGGAGTTAAAATATAATCTTCCGTTTCTTTTTTAGTAGATTTTTCTGTTTTTTCTTCTTTTACTTGTTTCTTAACTTGCTCAGACTTATTTTCTTCAAGCTCAATACCTAATTGCTTACAAATCTTATCCGCTAGATCAGTCTTACGATCATTACCAGGTGTCTTAAAAGCTGCTACAAAAGCACGAGGATCACCCACAAGCACTAAATTCTTCTCTGCCCGCGTTACAGCTGTATACAGGAGATTTCGCTTAAGCATTACATAGTTTTGCATAGTTAAGTTCAAAACTACTAGAGGGAATTCTGAGCCTTGAGACTTGTGAATAGTAATTGCATATGCTCGTGTCAGATCATTCAAATCTTTACGATCAAAAGTGACTTCTCTTCCATCAAAATTGGCTACCATACATTCTTTAGATTTATCTTCATCAATACTCATAATTTTGCCAATCTGACCATTATAAATATCTTTTTCTGGATTATTCTGTAACTGTAAAATTCTATCACCAATTCGGAAAATTTCGTTGTGAGCTTCTAAAGATTTAGAATGCTCTTTAGCTGGATTCATAATCTCTTGAATAATATCATTCAGATTATTTACTCCACCATTTCCATGATACATGGCACCTAAAACTTGAATATCATCTTTAGCAAAACCACGCTTGAGAGCTAAAGTAACAATTTGACCGACTGCATCTCCGACTAATTCTGGTCGGCAACTAATAAACGAATAATTCTTTGTTCGTTTGAACAAAGCCTGCTCATTTTTACCTTCATTAATATCATGAGCCAAAGTGATAATTGTAGAATCATCACCTTGTCTATGAATCTGTTTCAAGATAGTAGTAGGGAATGCACGCGACTTAATTAAATCACTAAAAACATTTCCCGCTCCTACAGATGGGAGCTGATCTTTATCACCTACAAAAACAATATGTCGAACTTGATTAATACTGGATAATAATTGTTTAAACAAGAACATATCAACCATCGACATTTCATCGATAATCAAAATTTCTCCGTTCAACTCATTTAATTCTTCGGTACCTGTATCACCAATACCTAGTCCTAACATGCGATGAATTGTTTTAGCGCTAATACCAGTTACTTCACTCATCCTCTTAGCAGCTCTACCAGTAGGAGCAGCCAAAAGAAATGGTGGATCTTCACTATATAGTGCAGAAGCTGGAATTTCAGCTAATTTTCTTAAAGCTAGCAAGATTCCGTTAATGATAGTTGTTTTACCTGTACCAGGCCCCCCTGTCAAAATAGAAATCGGATGATTCAATGCATTCTTTATTGCAAGTTTCTGTGTATCATCATATTTGATCTCTAATTCTTTTTCGGCATCTCGGATAGCTTCAGCTACATCATCATCGCCATATTGTTCATCTTCTTGTTGCTTTCTAGTTTCTACCAAATATTTCATTGATCGAGCTATATCCTGCTCAGTTTTAAAAATATTTTGTAAAGAAACTTTGTCGCCATCAACAACAATTTTTCCTTGTTGACACAAGTTAATCACGCAGTTAGCAATTGGATCAAACTGATTTATTTGTAATAATTTGCTAGCTTCAGTCAACAATTCTGGCGATTTTACGTAAGTATTGCCGTCACCATTCAAGGCATCCAACAAAACTTGATAAATTGCTCCATTAATTCGCCGAGGATCGTCAACTTTAATATCTAATTGCTTTCCCATAATGTCAGCCGTTTTAAAGCCAAAACCAGCAACATCATTTACAGTAGCATAAGGATCCTTTTCTAATTTTTTTAAACTATCACCATGATAAAGTTGATATACTTTACCAGCAATACGTTTATTAATACCATACTGTGCCAATTTCAAAACAATTTCTGAATACGAATCCATCGCATTCAAGCCGGACAATAAACTGTCCTTCTGCTTACTTGATAACGACAATGTATCAATCTTTGCTGGATTTTCTTTCAAAACATCTAACGCATTTAATCCCAGTTCGTCAATTATCGTATTAGCTGCTTTTTTACCAATACCTGGAAATTTATTTGAACTTAAGTATTTAGTGAGTGAGCCTTCCTCATGAGGTAAAACCTGCTTGTAGCTACTTGCTCTAAACTGCAAGCCAAACTTCTCATGCATGACAAGTTTTCCCTCAAAACGATAACTTGACTCAATTTGAATATCACCAAAATTACCGGTCACTTTAATTTCATCACGTGAATAGTTTTCCAGTGAGCCAATAATTTCTACATCTAAAATCTTATATAAATCCTTGTCGTTCTCGAAAACGATCCCGTTAACCTTACCGGTAAATTCGACCATTACTTTTTCTTTTCCTTATCATTTAGCATTTTCATAATCGACGCATATTGATTCATTGCTCGCTTATAATATTTTTCATCCATTTGTTTAGCTTTTGCAAAATACTGTTCAGCTTGCACGCGATCTGCTTCTAATGTGGACACACCAAGTAAGAAATAGACCTTTGCTGTACGTTTTATTTCTGGGATTGCTAAATACATTTGTCGTGCCTGACGAGATTCTCCCAAGCTCATCCAAATATCACCTAAAAGTTCTTGTACACGCTCATCTACTTTTTTTATAGTCAAAGCATACGCTAATGCCTTTTGACTTCGCCCTAATTTTAAATAAGTGAGTGCCTTTTGATAAAGCGTCAAATCATCATTAGGTATTTGATCCAGCAAAGCAAGTGCCTTATCAAAATCCCCTTGCATGTAATAACAAACTGACAAATTATAACTCAATTCTTGTGGTTTCTTAACCAAATGCTGAGCTTGCTCTAATAACTTCTGTGCCTGATCAGCACTACCTTGCTCAATCAAATAAGTCGATAATTGCAAATAGTTTTCAACATTTTGCGGTTTTTGATCAATTTTTTTAATCAATTGATGAATAGCATCATTTACCTTGCCATCATCATAGAGTTCTGCAATTTTTTTATCCATTACAATGAATCCGTCTTTGATAATTTTCTGCCCAAATAGCTAGTTTCATTCCAAACTACAGGCTTAAAGGTCTTGCCACCATCTTTTGTTTCTAATACCGTTAAACTAGTATTGCTTAAGCCACCATTTTTACGGATATCTTTCAAAGGATAACCTAAAAGTCCACCCATAATGGCTGATAATGCAGCACCGTGACTAACTGCCAAGACTTTGTCATCGTCATCAGGAAATCTTTTAGCCATTTCCATGGCAAACGACTTGCCTCGTGCAATTACATGCTTATAATCTTCACCATGAAGTTCAGTTGGATCATATTTGTCAGGGTGATGCCAGAAGTTATTCATTTGTTCAGGATACTTCTTTTCTGCATCCGCAAACTTCATTCCTTCCATGTCTCCTAAATTGAATTCACGCAAGCGTTCATCAATTACTACAGGAAGGTTGGCATTCATTGCATCATCAATACCTTGTGCAGTATTAAATGCTCGATCCAATGGACTCGCAAAAATACCTCTAAACTTAGTTCCTCTCAGATGTTCACCTAACTTCTTAATATCCTTCTTACTTTGTGGTAAAAGTGGAGAATCTCCATGTTCACCTTGAAAACGGCTAGCTAAATTCCATTCAGTTTTGCCATGACGAACAAAATAAATTTGCATTTTTATCTCTCCCCGAAATCTCTAATCATTATAAATAGTTTAACACAAAGAAAAAGACGTTCGAGAACTCGAACGCCTTTTTAGGTTTTATTTTTAAACTAATTGTAATTGTTTATCTTCTTGGTAAGCAGCATCAATATTACCGCCACCGAGACATTCTTCACCATTGTATAAAACAAGTGCTTGGCCTGGAGTAACAGCACGTGCTGGTTCATCAAAATATACATCTGCAGTGTTATCAGCTGCATGATATTTAACAGTTACACCAATATCACATTGACGATAACGGAATTTAGCACTGCAATGCATTTCAAAGTCATGATCAGGTTGTCCAGTAAAGAAAGACATATCACTAGCTTTTAGATGACTAGCGTAAAGAAGGGGACTATCATAACCCTGTTCAACGATCAATTCGTTCTTCTTCAAGTCCTTACCTACTACAAACCATGGATCTGTTGATTCCTTGGTTGAACCTAGGCCTAGACCTTGTCTTTGACCAATAGTGTAATACATTAAACCGGCATGTTCTCCTACAACTTTACCATCAGGAGTAACCATCTTGCCTGATTTAGCTGGTAAGAACTCACTCAAAAACTTTCTAAAGTTTCTTTCACCAATAAAACAAATTCCAGTAGAATCCTTTTTCTTAGCCGTAGCTAAACCATTAGCTAAGGCAATTTCTCTCACTTGTGGTTTAGTTAAATTAGCTAATGGGAAAATTACCTTTTGGATTTGATCTTGACTTAATTGGCTTAAAAAGTAAGTTTGATCCTTGTTACCGTCCTTCGGACGCATCATATGCACAATACCATTTTTATCTTTGACTGTTTTAGCATAGTGACCCATTGCAATATAATCAGCATCAAGATCCATAGCAAAGTCCAAGAAAGATTTAAACTTAATTTGACTATTGCACATTACATCAGGATTAGGGGTTCTACCCTTTTTATATTCATTTAAGAAATATTCAAAAACGCGGTGCCAGTATTCCTTTTCAAAATTAATTGAATAATATGGAATACCTATTTTATCAGCAACTTTTTTTACATCTTCATAGTCTTCAGTAGCAGTACAAACGCCAGCATCGTCAGTGTCATCCCAGTTTTTCATGAAAACACCAACTACATCATAGCCTTGCTGTTTGAGTAAGAGAGCTGAAACTGATGAATCAACACCACCACTCATTCCAACAACTACTCTAGTCTTACTATTGTCAACCATTATTCAATCAATCCTTTACTTGCTGCAAAATCTTGCGCTCCTCAAGATCCTTCAAAATATAATTTAAAAGATCAACTGTTGAAGCTAATTGCTTGTTTTTAAAAATATTAACTTTTTGCAAACCACTGCGATCAGTAACAACCATAGTTAAATGAGATAATTCTTTGTTAATTGTCATCTTTAACTTAGTTGGAGCATTGTAAGGAGAATCATTATAAAGGGGATGTTCATAAGTAAAATTCCCTTTCACACTCTTTACAAAACCAGCATCAATTAAAGCATAAAGCTTTAAATCGGGGCTCAACGTAAATTTACGCTTATCACCATTAATCACAACTGTATTTGCCATAATTGTCCTCGCTTATTTATAATAAGTTACTTTCTTTTTAAAAGCAACTATTTATTTCTAGATTGAATTCTTTGTACAATTTTTACTAATTCTTGTGCAAACGCCTTAACTTCATCAACAGTATTATACCGACCAAATGAAATTCTAATCGACTCATTAATTCGTGGTGAATCAGCACCAAAACATGCAATTAAAACATGAGAAGGTTCTAGAGAACCAGCTGTACATGCAGATCCACCAGAAACTGCAAAACCATTCAAATCAAGGTTGGTCTGCAAAGAAGTAGTTGATACACCATTCAAACGTAAGTTTAACACATGATGAGAATAACCTTCACCATGTCCACCATTAATTTCGTACTTAATATGATGATCATCAAGTTCTTTTAAAATGATATTTTGAAAGCGCTCATATTTTTCTTGTAATGCTTGATGACCAATCTCTGAAAGTTCCTTAACAGCTTCACCGAAGCCAGCAATTCCAGGTACATTTTCAGTACCAGCACGACGTTTAGTCTCCTGTTCTCCACCCAATACTAGACTAGGAAGATTAATTGCGGAATTTTCATACAAAAAGCCTAAAAACTTAGGTCCATTTATTTTATGGGCTGACACAGAAAGCAAATCAATATTCATTTTCTTAACATCAACATCAATTGTTCCCATCCCCTGGACATCATCAACATGAAAGTAAGCATTACTGCTCTTTACTAAAGCGCCAATTTTTTCCAAGGGCATAATTGAACCCACTTCATTATTAACTGCCATAACGGAAACTAAAATAGTATCTGGTGTCAATTCTTGTTTTAATTGATCTAATGAAATATGACCTGTTTCATCGACATCAAGATATACAACATCGTACCCTTCATTTTCAAGACGTTTCATTGGATTTAAAACTGAAGGATGCTCAATTTTAGTGGTAATAATTTTCTTACCAATGTTTTTTCGACTATAAGCCGTACCAAAAATAGCAGTATTATTACTTTCAGAACCACCTGACGTAAAAATGATTTCACTATCTTTGGCATTAATATTTTCAGCAATTTGATGACGAGCCTGGTCAATCACGTTTCTTGCTTTGCGTCCCAATGCATAGGTACTTGATGCATTACCAAAATCATTTTTCATCTCATCAGTAATAACATCTACTACCTTTGGTGACATTGGGGTAGTTGCAGCATTATCTAAATAAATCTCGCGCACGTTTAATTCATCTTTTCTAAGTAATCACAAATCAACTTCGCTGCCTTGGCGCCAACCTTTTTGACGAAGACATCAAAATCTTCGCTAGCACTGCCATCACCATTATCAGAAATAGCACGCACGGCAACCAATGGCTTCTTAAATGCATGAGCTACTTGAGCAAATGCGGCACCTTCCATTTCAGCACATAGTGCATCTGGAAAGTTTTTCTTAATTTCTTCTTTTTGTTCATTTGAAGCAATAAATGAATCACCAGTAACTACTAAGCCTTCACGAAAAGCAACATTTTGCTTCTTCAAATATTCAGCGAATGCAGCATGTTCTGGTGAATCAAGTGCAAACTTAGCTGGTTGTTGTGGGATTTGACCTTCTACATAGTCACCTGCAGCAGTGTTATGCGCATCATAGTAAGAAAAAGCATTAGGCAATACCAAGTCTTCCTGATGAACATCTTTGGCTAACGCACCAGCAGAACCTGTCATAAAAATAACGTCAATATCGACATTACTTAATAAACTAGCTAAATTCATAGCTGCCTGAACTTTACCAATACCACTTAAACCTAAGTAAACATCATTTCCGTTAACAGAAAAATGTTCGAATTCTGTTGATCCGAACATTTCTTTCTTTTCTGAATGGAAATGATTACGATAAAATTCAGCTTCTTCAGCCATTGGAACAATAATCGCAATCTTCATCTTTATCCTCATTTCCAATTACAAGTGAAATAGTGCTAATAGCACTAAAATAATCAGAACAAACACTATCAGAATAGCACGATTCAATCTTTTTTTCAGTCTTAAAGCCTTATCTTCACGCACTTGTTCTTTATTAATAGGTTGTTCTTGCTGATAGAATTCTTGTCCATCTCCAACTAAAGGACGTCTTCGATTATCAGAATCAGATTTGTCCTTGCGAAAGTCAGGATTGACATCGACTTCTTCTGAGTCATTATTTGAAAAAGCAGATTTCACCTTACCAAGTAAGCTTTTTTTCTGTCTTTTTCGATAATCAGAACGTTTTTCTGCCATAGTTATTCTTGATTGTCATTTTTTGCACTGCGCAACATCATATTTTCCCAAACAGTGATGGCGTAAATGGTTTTGGCATCGACAATCTTTCCCTCAGCCAATAAATTCTTCAATTCATCTAAACTGTACCAATCTGAAGTTAAAAATTCATCTTCATCTAGTGATCTCTTATCAGTTAATTTGGTCAAAGTATCACAATAGAAAAGGTACATTTTTTCATCACAAAAACCAGGGGAAGAGTAAAATTCACTTACCTTTTCCCAGTAATCTGCTCTATAGCCGCCCTCTTCATTCAATTCACGCTTCATTGCATCAAGCGGACTGGCATCCGTGGGATCAATTAAACCAGCAGGAATTTCTAAAGTTAACTGTTTAATTGGTTCACGCCATTGCTTAACCAAAAGCATTTTTTGTTCATCGTTAATAGCAATCACGCCAGAAGCTGGTCGATGATTAATTACTTCCCTAGTAGCCGTTTCACCGTTAGGAAGCTTAATGGTACGAACAGACAGGTTTAAAATGCGTCCTTGAAAAATCTGTTGTGATGAGATTTCTGTTTCTTTTAAATCCACTAAGTCTCATCCTCCTTCTTAGGCTAAATAAACATTAACACATTGAAGGCCGTTCTTACCCTGAGCTAACTGATATTTAACTCGATCGCCAACTCGTAGCGTTTTATAGCCTTCTTCTTTAATAGCTTTGTAGAAGACAAAGTATGATTTATGATTTTGATCATCTTCAATAAAACCATAACTGCTGCCTTCATCAAATTGTTTAACGGTACCTAAACGCATTATTTATCTAATCCTTCTTGAACGGCTTCAGGGAAATCAGCTTCAACAATCTTAGCACAACGACCACAAAGCATTGGCAACTTAGGATCTTCACCAATATCTGTTCTGATCATTCTACAACGAGGACAAACTTCACCTTCTGCATGTTCAACAACAATGCTTGCATTATTTAATTTTTCAGCATTTTCAGGAGCTTCACCTTCTGCAATAGTCAATTTAGATACAATCAAAATTTGTCTGAAGTCTGCATCCAAGTCATCAAGCATTGCTTTAGTTTCCTTATCTGGATAAATAGTTACAGCAGCTTCAAATGACTTACCAATCAACTTCTTGTTTCTTGCATCTTCCAAAGCCTTCAAAACATCATCACGTAACTTCATAAACTTACTCCAGTTTTCAAGAAGTTCATCACGGTTAGCGTAATCTTCCACCTTTGGCATATTAGCAAGTTGAACGTAATCTTCAGGTTCCTTTAAGAAGCCCCAAATTTCTTCCATAGTATGTGGCAAAATTGGTGTCAATACCTTATCCAACTTAACTGCAGCATCGTAAATAACGGTTTGCATTGAGCGACGAGCATGACTATCTTTACTTTCGATATAAAGAACATCTTTAGCAAAATCAAGGTAAAATGCTGAAAGGTCATTTGAAATAAAGTTGAAGACTTTCTTAAAGACAGTAGTGAAGTCAAACTTGTCATAAGCTGCAAGGCAGTCCTTAACCAAATCATTCAATTTAACTTCCACATATTGATCAACTGAACGAAGGTCATTATAAGCAACGCGATTTTCCTTTGGATCAAAATCAGAAGTATTAGCCAACATGTAACGGAAAGTATTTCTGATCTTTCTGTAGCTTTCTGCTGATTGTTGCAAAATTCCCATAGATACAGCAACATCTGAAGTAGTGTCAGCTTGTGCAACCCAAAGTCTGATGATTTCAGCACCCATACGCTTAATAACGTCATTTGGTGAGATGACATTGCCAAGAGACTTGGACATCTTGTGACCCTTATCATCCAATACGAAACCTTGTGACAACACTTCTTTATAAGGTGCCTTACCAGTTACAGCAACTGAAGTAATCAAACTTGAGTTGAACCAGCCACGGTACTGGTCACTACCTTCAAGGTAAAGGTCAGCTGGATATTGTAAACCATCACGTTTTTCCATTACGCCTGACCAAGATGAACCAGAATCAAACCAAACATCCAGGATATCCTTTTCCTTAGTAAATTCACCGTTTGGTGAGTGTTCTGAAGTAAAGCCGTCTGGCAATAATTCCTTAGCAGTGTGAGTGTACCAAGCGTTTGAACCTTCTTTTTCAAAGATCTTAGCAATATGATCAATAGTTTCTGGAGTAACGATTGGAGTACCATCTTCAGCGTAGAAAATTGGAAGCGGAACACCCCATGCACGTTGACGAGAAATTACCCAGTCGCTACGATCCTTGATCATGTTGTAAAGACGAGTTTTACCCCATGAAGGGATGAAACTAGCTTTATTAATTTGATCAAGAATTTGATCTCTGAACTTATCAATTGAAGCAAACCATTGAGTAGTTGCTCTGAAGATAACAGGTTTCTTCGTACGCCAATCATGTGGGTATGAGTGAGTGAAGACCTTAAGTTTAAGCAATGCACCTGCATCCTTAAGCTTTTGAATCATCAATTTATCTACATCTTGATAGAACATACCTTTAAGCTCAGGCACTTCATCAGTATAACAACCATGTGCATCTACCGGACTAAAGATTGGCAAATGATACTTTTGACCAACATTAAAGTCGTCTTCACCAAAACCAGGAGCGGTATGAACCAAACCAGTACCATCATCTAAAGTTACGTGGAAACCTTCAATTACCAAACTATCCTTATCATAAATTGGATGCTTAGCTTTCATGTATTCCATGTCTTTACCCTTGACAGTTTGTACAACCTTGTAATCATCCCAGCCAATTTCTTCAGCAACTTTATCAAGTAAGCCAGTAGCTACAACATATCTCTTATCGCCTACTTGAACGACTGAGTAATCAAACTTAGGATTAACACAAATAGCTTCGTTAGCTGGAATAGTCCAAGGAGTAGTAGTCCAAATTACAAAGTAAGTATCCTTAGGATCAATGATGCCCTTGCCATCAGTAACTGGAAATGCTACGAAAATTGAATTAGCTTCAACGTCCTTGTATTCAACTTCTGCTTCTGCCAAAGTTGATTCACTTGACCATGACCAGTAAACAGGCTTCTTACCCTTGTAAATGTAACCTTTCTTGTACATTTCACCGAAGACGCGAATTTCTTGTGCTTCAAAGTCATGTTGCAAAGTAATGTATGGATGATCCCAATCAGCCATGACCCCTAAGCGTTTGAAGTCTTTCATTTGCTTTTGAATTTGTTCTTCAGCATATTGACGACAAAGTTCACGGTATTTGGCACGATCCATTGTTTTACGGTCGACGCCCTTCTTAGCAAGTTGTTGTTCAACTGGAAGGCCGTGAGTATCCCAACCAGGTACATAAGGAGCATAGTAGCCACTCATGTTCTTATAACGAACAATAATATCCTTAGAAATCTTGTTCAAAGCGTGACCCATGTGAATATTACCATTAGCAAATGGAGGACCATCGTGTAAGTCAAAACGAGGATGACCTTCGTTTAACTTTAATCTTTGTTCATATAAGTCATTTTCTTCCCATTCTTTTTGCCATTCAGCTTCACGAACAGGTAAATTACCGCGCATCTTAAACTTAGTTTTGCCTAAATTCAGAGTATCTTTGATTCTCATTAACATATTCCTTTCTAAAAAAGAAAACCTCGTCCCAAATTAGGACGAGGTTAACCGTGGTACCACCTAAATTGAACTCCAAAGAGTTCCACTTATTTTGCGTAACGTGCAAAAAGCGTTTAGATCTATCTGGCAGCTGATCAACCTTCCAGCTCTTATGTTAGTCTCACACCATCACTAACTCGCTGTATTGCTTTCGAGTTTTACTGTCAATCTAATTCTCTATTTTTTATAATCATCCGGAAAGACAATCATTGGACCTAATTTATTATCATTATCAGGCTTCAAATTGATTGTCTCATGACTAGGACTATCACCAGTCATTGGCTTAGGTTTAGAGTCATTTTGATCATCATCAGAATCATCTGGTGGATCTAAACTTAAGTCATCGGACTCTTGAGAAGAGTTTACGTCATTTTCATCGTCGTTGTCAACATCTTCATCATCTAAAGCTGCCTCGCGAGCAAATTCTTCTTCTTGAGTTTCTGGACCAGCATCAATTGGTTCAGCACCATCACCTGGATAAAAACGTTGTAAATGGAAATATTCATCAAGTGCATGCTGCCATTGATCATCGTTTAAATTATCAATTTCTTCTTGTAACATGGCTTGCATGTGACTACGGAACTCACTAATTTGCTTCTTTAAACGCTTATAGTCTTTAGAAATTGTATTCTTTTGTTGTTTTTGATAATCAGTATCTGTTTCTGCTTGTCTCTTAGCATTAACTAGAATACTCTTAGCTTCTTCTTCTGCCTTTTCTTTCATTTCGTCAGAAGTTTGTTGAGCAGAAATAAGTGATTCTTTCAGTGATTTCTTCTTATCATTATATTCATCAACTTGTATCTGTAGATTCTTAATCTGATCTTTGAGAGATACGACTTCATTTTTAAGATCAACTACTTGATCTAATGCATCACCATAGTCATCAACAATATCATCTAAAAAACTATCAACTTCATAGCGATCATATCCATTGCGACCTCGACGCTTAAATTCCTTATTATGAATATCCATCGGGGTTAATTGTATTTTTTTGTCTGCCAAAGTTTAAGCACCACCTTATACTTACCTTTTCTTGTAGCAGAAACATCTTCAATCAAAATTCGACCAAAATGTCTCAAACTCAAGACATCATTCTCTTTTACCATTATATTAGAATCTGCTATATCATGCCAATTTAATTTGACCAAATGACTAGTAATCATCTTTTGAATCTGACCACGACTTTGTTTACTGATACCAGATAAAATTGCATCAATTCTCATTGATGCCATGATTTCAGTTCTTTCGACAGAGTCATCTTCAGGTATTAATATTTCTTTAAAAGTAATCGGCTTTAGCTTAACTTGCGCTTTACCGATACGGGTTATTTGTTCTTCAAAAAATTCTGTTAATTCTTTTTTAGCTAAGAATTGCCATTTACCTTTACCATCAGTAAGAATATCACCGAAAGTATCTGTATTGATACCTGAATTAGCTAATGTACCCAAAATTGCACTATGATTTATTTGCATAAATTTTTGCGGATATTCAATTTCATAAGGCTGAATTTGATAATCGCTTGGTCGTAAACTCAACCATTCCTCACTTAGATAAACTCGTTTTTTCTCCGCATTAGGATAACCGCCGTATTCCTGAGTAAAAGCGTCATTTCCAACTATCGTTTTTAAAATTGCCCTTTTACCAGGATCCAAAAAATCGGTCAAAATTAGTTCATGCTTAAAAATTAGCTGATTAAAAAGACCAGTAAAATAGTCAATTACTGGTCTTTCTTCCTGATTAAAATGTGGGTAAAACTTACTTGCTTGTCTGCGTTCCATCAACCTACTAACCTCAACAAAGTATTAAAAATCCAAATTAAGATGTAGTTCTGTACAAAGTACAAAATAAACAAGCCAATTATTGGAGAAACATCAATTCCCGTTGAATTAGCGAAACTAGCAAATGGACCTCTTCTAAATAGATTCAAGTATGGATTTACAATTTTATCCAAAAAGCGACCAACGACAGAATTACTCAATATTGGTAACCAACTCATAATTGCGTCAATTACAATGAATAAACTGTAAAGCCATAAAATCCAAGTAAGAACTAAATAAATTATATGTAATATATTAACCATTAACTTAAATTATCTTTCTTATCCACTAAGTCGCTAATCTTCCCATCAGTAACAAACTTTGGTGGAGTTGCCAAAAAGATCTTGTCACCAATACGTTGAATTTCACCATTTAAAGCATAAACAGTACCTGTAATAAAATCAACAATCCTTCGAGCAGAACTATCTTCCATTCTACTAAAGTTAATCACAACAGCTTTATTATTCAATAAATTCTGTGCAACATCTTTAGCATCAGAATATACTCTTGGCTCATATAGAACAATTTTACTTTTAGATGAGTTCAAACCGGATTTGATTGAAACGACATTATCACGATTAATAGAATTCAGCGGTATATCGTCACGATCTTCTTTATCCTGAGTAGGATACTCATCATTTGATAAATCATCATTAGAAATACCAAAAAATCTACCTAATTTGTCAAAAGCCATCTACACCTACCCCCCTAAAAATTAGTTTTCATCGCGATGCTTGAAGAATGGAATGTTACTATTGTCATCATCATCTTGTGCACTAGTCTCAATCTGAGAAATATTATCTTCTGTTTCATTACTAAAAGTATCATAATCTTCATGATTATTCTGAGGTTCAGCTTCTTGAGTATTTCTTCTTTGATTATCTTGACTATTATTCAATCCCCAAACACTAGTTGGATCAACAATAGTTTGCTTTGATTTATTAACTTTTTTTTCAGTTACATCATTTATAGGTTGCGAACGATGATTTTCAGGTTGTACAATTTTATTTTTAATGAATTTAGCTTTCTTCTTAGGTTGAGCCTTGATTTGGCGACTACGTCCAGGCAATTGTTTAGAAGCAGCTTCTTCAGCTTCTGAATCAATACCAGTAGCAATGACAGTAACAACTACTTCATCACCTAAATTAGGGTTGATTGAAGTACCAAAAATAATGTTTACATCATCACCAGCAGCTTTAGATACAATTTCAGAAGCATCTTGAGCTTCAAACAAAGTTAAATCAGGACCACCGGTAATATTAAGTAATACTTGTTTAGCACCATTAATCGAAACCTCAAGAAGCGGTGACGAAATAGCGAGTTTAGTCGCTTCAACAGTTCTATTTTCACCACTAGCACGACCAATGCCCATTAAAGCAGCGCCTTGATTTTCCATGACTGTTTTTACGTCAGCGAAGTCTAAATTCACATAGTCAGTCGATGTAATCAAATCAGAAATACCTTGCACACCCTGCTTTAAAACATTATCAGCTTCTTTGAAAGCATCCATCATAGGGGTCTTCTTATCTACCATTTCAAGTAAACGATTGTTAGCAATAATAACTAGAGTATCAACATATTGCTTTAACTGAGTAATCCCTTCTGCTGCATTCTTTGTCCGCCTAGGACCTTCAAAACTAAATGGTCTTGTAACAACACCAACAGTCAATGCACCTGTTTCACGAGCAATCTTTGCTATAACTGGTGCAGCTCCAGTACCTGTACCACCACCCATACCGGCGGTAATAAAAATCATATCTGCTCCTTTAAGTGCATCTTCAATTGTTTGTTCACTTTCTTCAGCAGCCTTTTGACCAACCTCAGGATGTGAACCAGCACCTAAACCGCGTGTCAATTTAGGTCCCAATTGAATCTTATTTTCAGCTTTATTACTATTCAAAGCCTGCACATCAGTATTAGCCGCAATAAAGGAAACACCTTGTACACCATCATCAATCATCCGGTTAACAGCATTTCCCCCAGCACCGCCAACACCAATAACTTTGATGACCGCATTTTTATTATCATCAGATTCAAATGTAAAATCCATTAACTTAACCACCTTTAATCAAAAAATTTTTTAAAAAAGCTCTTTAAAATATTAGGTTTGTCTTCATCACTATCTTTTTTGCTTATAGAAGCTGTACTTTTATTAGACATTTTATTTTTATTATAAGCCTCTTTGTCTTCACTTTCACTAGTGGAAGCTGTACTTTTAAAAATCTTGGAACTTTTCGACTCAGATTTTGGTTCTTCATCCACATTTTCACCAAAACCATAAATTACGCCATTAACCAGATAATCAATTTCTGACATCTCATATGAATAATTTACAATACCATAAGCTACCGTATAAATTGGATTACGCATCCCAATCTGGTCAGGCTGATAGTTTCTTGCCTTCACATTCAAACCATTAGCAGTTAAGCTGTCAATACCCTCAAGCAAACTTGTTCCGCCAGTAATTACTATACCACCTGGCTGTCTTAAATAATGATGTTTAGCAAGTCCCTTACCCAATCTAGTTAAGATTTGTTCTAGTCTGGCATTAATAATTTCACTTAAATATACTTCATCAATCATACGTTGACGATTAGTACCAATACTATTAATAGCAAATTTACCATTCTTTGAAGCAAAACTGGAATCAGCATACCCGTAATCCAATTTAATTTGTTCAGCATCTCTTTTAGAAATACTCAAAACAGTTGAAATATCACTAGTGATATCACTTCCACCCTCCAAATCAATATTTGCATATTTGATTTGACTACCTTTAATAACGGTAGCTGTACTTACTCCGCCACCAAGATCAACAATAATTGATCCAAATGTTCGTTCACTTTCATTCAAAGCTACACTTGAAATAGCTAACGGTGTTGGAACAAAAAAATTATTATAATAACCTGCGCGTTCAATCACTTTCTTAATATTATGAAGCGGACCAGTTGGAGCAGTGAGTAAAATACCACTTACACCCAAAGAACGAGCAATCATTTTCCGAGGATCATCGACTTTAGTTTTACCATCAATTAAGAAACTACTAGGCAAAAAAGTAATTGCCTCCCGATTATCTTTAGCTACCGAGTGAATAGCTGATTGGATAACTTTCTTAACATCATAATCACTTACTTCTCGACCCTGTTCTCCGACATTGAAAAAGCCAGTAGCAGTTTCTAACTGTAGCATTCCTACGGGAATACCAGCCACTACACTATAAATTTTAGCATTAGTCTTTTCAGCTACACTCTTTAATGCACGACTAACAGCTATAGCGGTTTGATCAATATCAATAACTTGTCCATGACGCATACCTGTATTTGGTGTAGCAACAGCACCTATCACCTTACCTGAATCTGCGACAACGGCTTTTATACTTGTGGTTCCTATATCAAGTCCCACTAATAGGTTTGAATTCTTCAAAATTAAGCCCCCATTAATATTTGCCCTGAAAAATTCTAACACAGATAATCTTTTAAAGCAGCTACGATATTCCATAAGCTTTCTTTTCACTTGAAGTTAGCGGTCTACTAAACGCACCTATTTCTAAATCAATTAGGCTGTGCTTCCCAGCTTTATTTTTAATTGCCTTATAATAATGGACTTTCTGTTTTAAAGTTATCATGTTGCCAATCACTACATTGCCATCTTTCATAACTAAAACAATCTGTGAATTTCGTTTGGTATTATCACTTAATAATTTTACTTGATCTTTAAATGATTCCGGTAAACTATTAAATAATTTTACATCTTCCTTTAATGAATTAGATTTGTTATAACCTACAAAAATTGGCTTATTTTGAGTAACTTCCGACCATACTAAAGCTTTGTTACCTATTTTCTCATTATCTAAAATTTTACGGTAACTATCGCCATCTTTTAAGTAGCCAACTACTTTACGTTCATTAATCTGCAAAATTAATTGGTTAATATGTCCCAAATGAACTTGTACACTTTTTATCTCTGGATACTTTTTTGACAATTTTTTACTTAAATCTTTTTGTTGAAATAAATAATCAAAAACTTTATCGCTAGCCTTAATTTTGGACACTTTAATGATTTCTTTAGTTGGTAAATCAGAAGCTCCAATAACTTTCACTGTACTGATATTGGCCATAGGTGATATATAAAATCCTAACCCAGCAATAGCTAAAATCGAAACTGTCATTATTAGACCCAATCTGCGTCGCAAAGACCGCCGTCTCTCCTTCTGCAAACTAGAAAGTGAGGCAGAAATCTTGGCTTTGTTTTTGCGACTGTTCCTCTGCTGATTAAATTCATGATTTAAATAAGGAGACAATTCTTTTTTCGGATCAATTTTGGTTACCGGTTCTTTTGCCATCTGCCTCATCTACTTTCTAACGGGCAATTTCTTGCATTACTTTAATTACTTGGTCTGAGGCGTCTGGTACCCCAAGTGCCTTGGAGGCTTTACTCATCTCAGTAGCATATTTTTCATCTAACAAAATGTGATCTATTGAAGAAACAAAGTTATTAGGATTCAAGTCATCTTCTGGAATAACCAAAGCTGCTCCCGCCTTTTCCAAATCAAGCGCATTCTTCATTTGATGATTATGAGTTACATTAGGACTTGGAATCAAAATTACAGGTACGCCAAGTGCTGTAAATTCAGCGATACTTGTTGCTCCTGATCTTGAAACAACACAAGTCATTTCTGGCAGCAAACCAGGCATATTTTGAATATAAGGCAAAATTTTAATATTAGTACCAATATTGATACCCTTTAACTTCTTTTGGACTGAATCAAAATAATAAGTACCTGTAGCCCAAATAATTTGATATGGCTTTTTCTTTAAATCCATCAAAGACTTAAGCATAATTCGATTGATTGCTAAAGCCCCACGAGATCCACCAAAGACTAATACAGTGGGCATTTGAGGATTTAAGCCCCATTCCTTCTTGATATCAATCTTTTTCTCGTTTAAGCCTAAAACTTGTTGTGATCTAGGATTACCAGTTTTTACTAATTTTTTCTTTTCAGAAAATTCTTTAGCAGCATCGTCAAAAGTGTAACAAATTTTGTCAACATAATGACCCAAAAACTTATTAGCTAATCCCACAACTGAATTAGATTCATGAATCATGGTTGGAATGTGCATCTTAGCTGCTTCATAAACCATGGCGCCACTAACATAGCCACCAGTACCTAAAACAACATCTGGTTTGAATTCTTGCAAAATTTTACGCGCACTTTTAGTAGCTTGCAGGAATAACTTAATTGTTTCAAAGTTTCTTAAAGGGTGCTTACGGTTGAAACCTTGGATCTTAATAGTCTTAAAGTTCACGCCGGCAGCAGGAACAATCCTTGATTCCAAACCCTTTTGCGTACCTACAAACAAGATTTCATCATCTTTACTAATACCACGTTCTTTCAAACGTTCAATAATAGCCATGATTGGATAAATGTGACCGCCTGTGCCACCACCTGTAAATATAACTCTCATTTTATTTAGTCTTCAATTCCTTAACAAATCTAACAAAGTAATCGCCACGTTCTTCAAATGTTCTAAATTGATCCCATGAAGCACAAGCTGGTGAGAACAAAAGCACATCGCCTGGTTGAGTCAATTCATAAGCTCTCGGAACAGCTTCTTGCAAAGTATTAACAATTACGATTTCTTTAATTCCAGCTTTTCTAGCTGCATCAGCCAATAGATACTTAGTTTCACCATAAAGCACAATTGCCTTAACATGCTTCTTAAATAATGGAACTAAATCATCAAAAGTGAATCCTCTGTCCAGTCCCCCTGCAATCAAAACTTCTGGTTCTTTAAAAGCAGGAATAGCAACTGTGGCAGCTTCAATATTAGTTGACTTAGAATCATTATAAACCTTGCGTCCATCAAGAGTCGTTACATATTGCAAACGATGTTTTGCACCAGCGAAAGTACTCAATACAGCTGCGATATCATCATTGTCTGCACCCATAATCTTAGAGATAGCAATTGCTACCATACTGTTTTGCAAATTATGAATACCAGGCAACTTGATATCAGCGATCTTCATAATCTTTTCGTTTTGACTTTCAAGATATTCATCGCCAATAAAGTAATCTGCATTATGATCAGTTTCTGAGAAAGTCTGAATCTTAGCTGGTGATACTTTCTTTTCTTTAGCTAAAATATCTTTTTGATCGTAGTTAGCAATAAAGTAATCGTCACTAGTTTGTGTTCTAGTAACATTTAACTTAGCGTTGACATAATTTTCAAATGTCTTGTGGTAATCCAAGTGAACATTATTATAAATATCAACGATAGCAGCTACCTTAGGATCAATATCAGTTACACCTAAAAGTTGGAAACTTGAGATTTCTACTACCAAAATATCATCTTTGGTTGCCTTAGGAACAACTTCTGAAATTGGTACACCAATATTACCAACAGCATATGCGTGATGACCAGATTTTTGCAAATGATGATCTAAGATTCTTTGGGTAAGCATTACAGTAGTAGTCTTCCCATTTGAACCAGTTACACAGACGTAAGGAGCTTCGCTACAGCTTAATGCTATTTCTGGTTCAGTAATAATCGGAATATTTAATTCCTCAGCTTTTTTAACCATTGGGTTTTCATAAGGAATACCAGGGTTTTTAACCAAGTAATCAAAGTGTTCTTTTTCGAGCAAATCAACTGGGTGATGTCCACCGATTACTCGTACTCCTCTATCTTTTAATTCCTGAGCTTTTTTGTTTTTATCAAGATCAGCTTTATCGTTCAAAGTTAATTTTGCACCAAGCTTTAAAAGAAGTTCACTAACTGCAAAACCACTCTTACCTAAACCTAAAACCAAAATATTCTTATTAGTGTAAGTTTTAATATCTTTCATTTTTTATCCCTAAATTGCTAAATACAAAATACTGCCAATCAAGCCAACAATCCAAAATACAGTGTCAACTTTCCATTCTGACCAACCCAACATTTCAAAATGGTGGTGAATAGGAGTCATCTTGAAAATTCTCTTTCCTGTAGTTTGGAATGAAATAACCTGCAAAATTACACTGGCAGTTTCACAGACAAAAACAATGCCAATCAATAACAGTGACCATGGTCTATTCAACATGATGCTGACAGTAGCCAAGCCGCCACCTAAGGCAAGTGAACCGGCATCCCCCATAAAGATTTTAGCTGGTTTATGGTTGAAAATGAAGAAGGCTATCAAACCACCAATTACACTCATACAAAAGGCCAAAACAGCGAAATTCTTTTGTTTAAATGCAATATAACCATATGTACCATAAGCAACAACCGATAAGCCTGTAGCCAATCCATCAAGTCCATCTGAAAGATTAACCGCATTAGAGAAGCCAACCAACCAGAAAATAATAAAGATAATGAACAAAGCAACGCTATGAACTACACCAGCAAATGGAATGAATAAATTGAATTGGAAATGATCACTTGAAGCAATCAATACAATCAAAATTGCGATAATAATTTGCAATGCTAATTTTTGCCAAGCTCTCAAACCTAGATTACGTTTAAAATAAAGCTTGATCCCATCATCCAAAAAGCCGATAATGCCATAGCCAAACAAACTGATAACTAAGATCCAAACAACTTTATTCAAATTGTGTTGCCATGCACTAACCCAAATAACTGAGATAGCAGCAGCTAATACAAAGATCGTCCCGCCCATTGTTGGCGTACCAGATTTTTTCTGATGCCACTTCGGTCCTTCATCACGAATTTCTTGTCCTTCATGATGAGAACGCATAAAATTAATCAACCAAGGTATAAAAATCACTGTTAAAATCAATGAACTAATCAAAGCAATAAAACTTGCCAGCATAATATTCATTCTATGCTACTCCTTTAATTTAACTTTTATTTTATTTCCAGCTTTTATTTCTGTCCCTTTAGCCACATCTTGACTAGCAACGGTGCCGGTTCCTCTTATATTAAATTTAACATCAGTCAAATTTGTAAATTCATGCAAATCATTAATACTCCAACCATGCATATCTGGACACTTCACTTTACCGGAAGTATAGACAAAAATTCTATCACCTAATTCCAACTTCTCCCCCTTCTTAATGCCTTGATCAGTGACACGACCACTTTCACCAATTTTTACCAAAGCAAGCCCAACTTGCTTAGCTTTAGCTAAAGCTTGACTATAAGTCATATCTTTAAAGTTCGGCACAATCGTTGTAGTAGCGGTATTGTCATTCTTAGACATGGCGATAATTCTACTCATCATTGGCTTGAAGATTGAAGCTAAAATCTTTTCAGCAGTAGTTTCACCCAAGTGCGGTTGTTTAATTGTTAAATAAATACAGTAGCGAGGTTTACTTGCTGGATAAATACCCACAACTGAGAAAATATAATTATTATCACCTTTTAAATAACCGCCTCCTTTTGGATTGGCCATTTGAGCTGTACCAGTCTTAACAGCAATATCGGCTTTTCCCATCCTATAAGCACTACCAGTACCAGATTGCTTATTAAGTACTTTTCTCATATTGGTTACCACAGTTTCTCTAGTCTTTTTATCATAAACCGGTGAGCCAACTCTTTGAATTTCATAGCCTTTTATAGTTTTACCATTAGAGTCAGTAATTTTATTAACTAATTGTGGCTTTAACATTTGACCATTATTAGCCAAAGAACTATAAGCTTGCATCATTTGCATGACATTAACGTTCACACCTTGTCCAAATGCTGTAACAGCTTGATCCATAGGCGTATTAAATGAAATAAAACCTGGTTGTTCTCCAGGAAGAGTAATTCCCGTCTTTTCTCCAATATGGAATTTTCTTAGATACTTTTTCCAAGTCTTTGAACCCATTTTTTGTTCAAGCTTAACAAAACCTGTGTTACTTGAACGTTCAAAAGCTTGCGAAAATGGAATCGTACCCCAACCTGATGTTAACCAGTCATGAATAGTCGACCCACCAATATTTACTGAACCTGAACGATAATATTCATTCGGATTATAATTACCACTATTTACAACTGCTGCAAATGAAAGGACCTTAAAGACTGATCCTGGTTCATAAGTATCTTGAACCAAAATATTACGATAAGATTTAGTCAAACCTTTCTTTGTTTGTGGATTAAAAGTTGGTCGCTGCGAAGCTGCTAAAATCTTACCTGTTTTCATATCCTCTACAACCGCTGTTAAAGAAGTCGGGTCATAGATGTTTTGTACATTAGACATATGTTTCTCAAGATAACTTTGCAGTTGTGAGTCAAGAGTTAGATATAAATTATTACCATTCTTTACTGGCTTATAAATTTGATTACTATTTGGCATCTGATAATTAGAAGCATCAACCGAGGAAATACGATAACCATCAATACCTGTCAAAGTATTATTAAAGTAAGCTTCAATACCCATTGTACCTACCAGAGTATCATCATTGTTTTTTTTATCATATTCCACTCGTGTTAAACCTACAATATGAGAAGCAAAGTTACCATTCGGATAGAGTCGAGAGGGAGTAGCAATAAACTTGATTCCTGGCAATTTCATTGCCTCTATTTTTTTCTTTTGCTTAATAGTTAAACCACTACCTGCCGTTCCAAATTGTACTTGAAAAGCTTTCCGTTTAGGTGTTAAAAATTTATAAATCTTATTAGCAGATATTGGCAAAACTTGAGCTAATTTTTCTGCTGTTTTAGATTTATTGATAACATATTCAGGCTTATTTTTATAATTGATTGAAGATTTATCCAAGATTGCATAAATAGTATACAAACGTGACTCTTCTGCAATAGCTAATCCATTCCTATCATAAATTGTTCCTCGTACTGCCTTAATAACTTGATTACGTTTGTAAAGTTGCTTGGTTCGTTCAGATAAATTCTGTCCATTAATTATTTTAGAAATACCTATATATAAAAATCTAGCTGTAAATACAAGAAAAACAAAAGCGACAACTACCTGGAGAACTCTTCCTACTGTAAAGCGGTAGCTGTGGGCCTTGGATTTTCGTGATTTTAAATTTCTATATTTTTTCATCAGCGAATTGTCCTAATATTTTTATTAATAAGCGTTAAGCCTTTTTCACGAGCAATCTTATTTAAACGCGTGGTTGAAGTCAATTCACCAATTTCTTGACGTAATTCAGTAACCTTACTTTGTTCCTTAATAACCGATTGTTGCGTCTTGGTTAACTGATGTTGCGCCGATGTTGCGGAAATACTAAAAGAAACCAGAAAAATCATCATTGCCAACGTAATGATACCTCCCACAATTATTAACATCTTTTCTAAAATATTATAAGGAATATTACGCGGATCAAAGATAAGTCGTTGTTGTTTCCGAGAACCATTTTGCTGACTTGGTTCATATTCATATTCTATTTTTCTTGCTGAACTATTAGCCATATAATTCTCCTTCTATAATTTTTTTGCAATCCGTAATTTCGCACTGCGTGAGCGGTTATTATTTTCTAATTCAGAAGTAGAAGCAGTAATGGGTTTTCGATTTACTAGACAAAGCATTGGTTTTAAATCATCTGGTACAAAAGGCATTCCTCTTGGAATTTCTACCTCTGAATACTTCTTAAAAATTTTCTTAACGATTTTATCCTCATGCGACTGGAATGTAATTACACTAATTCGACCACCGGGTCGCAAGATTTTAATTGCCTCTTCTAACGAAGCTTGCAATACATCCAATTCGCGATTAACGGCCACCCGCAAAGCTTGAAAACTCTTTTTCGCTGGGTGACCACCAGTTCTTCGTGCATATGCAGGAATAGCGTCTTTGATTATATCAACCAATTCAAAAGTAGTTACAATCGGCTTATCCTTACGTCTTTCTATAATTCTATGAGCAATTTGTCGAGAGAATTTTTCATCTCCGTATTGATACAAAATATCTGCTAGCTCTTTTTGACTTAAGTCATTAACCAACTGATACGCATCCAGATCCTGACTTTGATCCATCCTCATATCAAGTCGAGCATTATAGCGGTACGAAAAACCGCGATCAGCTTGATCAAATTGAGGAGAAGAAACACCTAAATCATAGTATATGCCATCTATGCCATCTGTATAACCTAGCTCAACCAGATCATTCTGCAAATTGCTAAAATTGTCATGTACGAGCTTCAATTTAGGTTCACTATCTGGTTCCAACAAATCCGCAAAGTTTAACTTTGCCGACTTTATCGCGTATTCATCTTGGTCAAAACCAACAAGCGTACCAGAATCAATTTTACTGAGCAAATATCTTGCATGTCCGCCACCGCCAAAAGTTGCATCTACATAAAGACCACCATCTTTTGGTTTTAAATTGTCGATAGTTTCATGTAAGAGTACACTGGTATGTTTGAATTTCATATTTTTAAAGTTCAATGTCGTCCAAATTTTCAGCAATATCATCATAGTCATCGTTGGCCTCTTCTTCGAAGCTATCCCAACGATCCTGTGACCATATTTCAATTCGGTCAGATACACCTATAATGACACATTCCTTAGTGAGCCCTGCGTGGGCTTTGAGCGTTGCTGTTAAATTAACTCGTCCCTGCTTATCAAACTCACTTTCCATTGCACCAGAGTAGAATAAACGCATAAATTTACGTGTATTTCTCTTCGTCAACGGAAGTTTTGCTAATTTAGCTTCAATCTTTGACCATTCCTCCATGGAATAGCCAAAGACGCAACCTTCCATTCCTCGTGTGAATACCATCTTATTACCAATCTGATCACGCAGTTTCGCTGGTATAATCAAGCGGCCCTTGCTGTCCAAATTGTGGTGATATTCACCCATGAACATGATCTAACCTCCTTCCTTTAAATAATCTACCACAATTCACCACTTTCTACCATTTGCTCACACAAAAAAATACGTATTTTTAGATTTCTTTATATATTTTTTTGACAGATTTAAAAAAAGGTGTCAAATATTATCATTTTGCACCTTTCAGATATATAAATAATTTTTAATTTATACAAACATCAGTATTACTAAACCAACGTACCATAAACAGGTACAAGCAGCTAAATAATTCCATAATTTACGCAAAATTTTACTTAAAGAAATATTCTTATTCTTAATTGCATCACTCAGGGAAACAATAATTACTAAAATAAAGTAAATTAAAAAACCATATGGTAAAAAAGAAGGTTGATTTATGTAAGTCGTAATTAAATTGCAAGCTGCAATAAAAAAGAAAGGCAAAACATCGTATCCTCTGAACTGTGCACGCGGAAAGATTGCGTTAATTAAGAAAGCAATTACTAAACCAATAAATGGCACCAGGAAAATATAAAGCATCAGTATCCCTCCATCCTTTTTATTCTAAACTACAATTGATTTGAAAAAAACTATTAATAAGAATAAAATATTGTTCGAGTAGGAGGGCATTTTATGGCACGAAGAAAGAAAAAGAAATCTGGTTTTCAAAAGTTGACTATTATTATGGCATGGTTAATGGCAGTAATTACTTTAGCTGCAGTTATTGCAAGTGCAGTAGGAGCAATGGCTGGTGCAGGAATGTTTTAACAAAAAGTGTCTGGGAAAAAACTAA
>NZ_AZFO01000020.1 GCF_001436305.1 Lactobacillus ultunensis DSM 16047
CCTTACCACTTGGCTATAACCCAATCTTCAAACCTTTTACTTGATTGGTTCTATTTGAACGATCTCTCAACCGCTCAACAGTTAATAGTATAGGTGAATCAAAAATAAAATGCAAGGGAAAATTTTACTTTTTCTTGAATTATTTAAAGAAGCTAGAGTACTCAATTACTTTTATTCCTCGTTTTGATGCCGCATTAAGGAAATCAGCATCAGCTTCCTTAACAAAAAAGTATAATCCAACTACATTAACCTTAACATCTTGCGCTACTAAATCAGCACGACGCTGCAATGTTGTCAACATTTCGGAAGTTAGTTTTTTGGCACTCTTCCACTTACACTCACCTATCATTGCTTTAGAATTATCAAAATTTACAGCTACTAAATCTACTTCTTCCTGACGCTTCAACAAAGGATTATAGCCCCACCAATTCTTGATCTCACGTGGATCAAAAACTAAATTTTCTTCTTTCCACATCCATTCAATACTTGCCTGTTCAAAAACTGGCCCCAAAAAGCGTGGTAATTCATGCATAATTGCTTCAAGCACCGCTTTAGTACGTCCCAAAGCAATTTGATCTTGTTCACCTGAGATAAACTTAAACCAGAATTTAAACATTTCATCTTTAATCACATAAATAGACTTTTTCTTATTCTTCTCTAAAATAGGTGCTTTGCGTTCAATAATTTCTAGTTCCATTAATTTACCCAAATAAGGACTCAATTGTGAACTACTCTTTAAGCCAATCGCTTGATAAATCTTATTAGCTTTAGAATCACCATTAGCAATCGCCACCAAAATAGAATAATAAGTAGCAGGTTTGCGCAATTCCTCTTGTAGCAAAATATTGGTTTCATTTTGTAGTGGAGCATTTTGTTTCAGGAAAAGCTTTTGGATATTTTCGGCTACACTCAGTTTTTGATCAATAAATGACAAATATTGAGGAACTCCACCAGTAATACCATAGTATGCCAGTAGATCTTCATCATTAACCTGGGGTAGCATCTTTTTGGTATCAAAAAGATTAAACGGACGTATTTTAAATTGTCCTGTTCTACGGCCATACAATGGGCTTTTATATCCTAAAACTTGATGTTCCATAAAAGACATAGAAGACCCACAAAGAATCAGCATAATATTATTGTATTCTTTATAAATATGATCAATAGCATATTGCAAAAGTGAACTAATTTCTGGAGCCGATTCTGCAAAATATGGAAATTCATCCATTACAAAAATTATCTTTTTATTTTGCTGATTAGCGATATTTTCCACTGCAGCAAATGCATCTTTGAAATCCCTAAAAGAGAAACTAGTTGGTATCTGAATAGGATTGGCAAAATCCATAATTGCATCAGATAAATATTGTAAATTCAGTTCTTTAGTAGCTTCAATTCCTTGAATGTAGATAGCAGGCTTATCTTTAATGAATTCCTTAATTAAAGCAGTCTTTCCTACTCTTCTTCGACCATAAATAACTGCCATCTCAAATTTGGAGCTGTCATACATTTCTTCTAAGTTTTTTAATTCTCGCTCACGAGCAACAAATTTTTCCATCATGTCACCTTATATAATCGTAATTAGTATAATCATAATTAGTATAATCATAATTAGTATAATCGTAATTATATAGATTAGCAAAAAGCAAAATATTATTATAATTAAAAAATGCTAGAACATTTAGCTCTAGCATTTCTTCTATTTTTCTAAATAATTAGAATCAATTAACTTCTGATACCAATAATATGAATCTTTAGGTATTCGTTGATAAGTACCCTGTCCTTTTGCGTCAATATCAACATATACAAAGCCGTAGCGCTTAATAATATTTCCTGTTGACAATGCTACCAGATCTGTAGAACTCCAAGGACAATATCCTATTAAATCAACACCATCTAAAATAGCTTCTTTCATCTCTTTTACATGCGCTTTCAGATAGTCTATTCTATATTGATCGTGAACTTTATTATCTTCAACTTTATCCTTGGCTCCTAATCCATTTTCAACTATTAACATAGGAATTTGATAACGATCATAAATATCATTTAAATAAATGCGTAATCCAATAGGATCAATTTGCCAACCCCATTCAGAAGTTTTTAAGAAAGGATTTTTAACTCCATTAACTAAATTAGCATTTACTTTTTTAGCATTTTTATCTGTTGAGGTGCAATTAGTCATGTAATAGCTAAACGAGTAAAAATCAACTGTGCCTTCTTTTAAGATCCTCTTATCACTATCTGAAACATCTAATTTTATATTATGATCTTTAAAATATCTTAACGCATAACCTGGATAATATCCTCTTACTTGAACGTCACTACAAAACATATTTTTCATTTGTAGAGCAAATTGGTTATTTCTAACATTTAACGGATCTGAATTTATTGGGTACGTATACATTGAAGCTATCATACAACCAACTTTATTATTGGGATCAATTTGATGTGCTAATTTAACAGCTTTAGCACTTGCAATAAATTGATGATGTAATGCTTTATACCTTAATTGCTCAGTATTTCTAGTGTCATTAATATCCATTAAAATTCCACCAGCAGTCATAATTCCAAATGGAACTTGTAAAGCATTAATTTCATTAAAGGTAATCCAATATTTTACCTTCCCTTTAAATTCAGTAAGAACCGTTTTCACGAATTTAAGATAATAATCAATCATTTTTTTACTTGCCCAACCATCAATAGTCTTAGCTAGATAATATGGTGGCTCATAATGAGACAAAGTAATTATTGGTTCAATTCCAAACTTTAGTAGTTCATCTATAACTTTATGATAAAATTGAATACCTTTTTTATTTGGTTCATCCTCTATTCCTTTTGGAAAAATACGAGTCCAAGCAATTGACATGCGATACGCGTTAACATGCATACCAGCCAACAATTTAATATCTTTTTCGTAACGGTGATAAAAATCAACTGCTTGATGAGAACCATAATATTTTTTAGGATCAATTCTAGATGTTAAATATCGCATTCCATTTGGCTGGGTACTAGAAGCTAAATAATCAACAACACTTGTACCCTTTCCGTCTGCATCCCATGCACCTTCAATTTGATTTGCCGCGGAACTACAACCCCATAGGAATTTTTTCTGATTAGACTTCAACATTAAATGCTACCTCTTTCTTATCATTAGAAGGGGTTACTGTCACATTTGCAAAGTTAGCAGTATTAGTTACCACTACAATTACATCCGTGTTGTAGCCTGCATCTTTAATGCGTTTCAAATCCATTTGAGCTACTAAATCGCCTTTTTTAATTCGAGATCCTTTTTTAACAAAGTCTTCGAAATATTTTCCTTTAAGATTTACGGTATCTATTCCCATATGAATCATTACTTCCAGACCATCATCTGTCTTTAAGCCAACTGCATGCTTTGTAGGAAATATAGTTTCAACAGTTGCATCTACAGGAGAATATACTTTTCCATCACCTTTAGGTTCAATTGCAAAACCTTTTCCTAAAACTCCATTTGCAAAAGTCTTATCTGGGACTTCTTTAAGTGAAATCAATTTACCTTCAGTTGGAACCTTCATAGGGACATAAATTTCTTTTTCATTAATTTTAGCAATAGTATTTTTATCAGTTTTAATACTCTTTTCTTCTTGGTTTTCTTTAAAACCTAACAACCAAGTAATAATAAATGTAGCAGCGAAAGTTACCAAAACAGTTAAAATAGCAATTAAAATGTTACAGTTCTTACCAATAAAGATTGGCAGCGAAAGAATACTTGGTGAAACAAAACTATAGGCAGTTAAGTGGAGTAATCCACCAAAGCAACCACCAATTAATGAACCTAAAAGCATACCAATAAATGGTCTTTTTAGTTTTAAGTTAACACCATATAAAGCTGGTTCAGTAATACCAAATAAGGCAGAAATTGTTGCACCCATTGCGGTACTCTTCATCTTTTTATCTTTTGTTTTAACCCCAACGGCAGCAGCTGCCCCGGATTCAGCAACATTTGCAGCTAAACCTGATGGGACTAAAACTGCATCGAATCCCTGAGTAGCAAACATTTGAACCATTAGAGGTAACAAAGCATTGTGAGTACCTGTTAGGACTAAGAATGGGAATAAAGCAGCATTTAAGCCAACGGCAATCCAACCCCATTTGTTCATTAAAGCAGTGAATTGAGTAAAGAGGCCTCCAAGCCAAGCAGCTGCGGGGCCAAATACCCATAACACAATAGGAATACTAATTAATAAAGTAATCATTGGCTTCAAAAAAGTTTTAACCAGATTAGGAGTAATTTTATCTGAGAATTTATCAACATATTTAACAACTAACACAGCTAGAATTACTGGCAAAGCTTGTGAACTGTAATCAACAATTTGCATTGGGATATTTAAGAAAGAAATTACCTTAGGTCCCTTAGCAGCAAGTTGTGCTAATTGTGGATACATAATAGTAGATGTCACTGCTAAAGATATGAAAGTATCAGCTTTTAAAACCCTTGAAGTAGTAACAGCTACTAAAAATGGCAAGAAGTAATAAACACCATTACCTATTGCATTCAATACTAAGAAAGTTGAAGAATGCGTACTTAACAAATTCATACTTTGTAATATTGCAACCAACACCTTAACCATACCAGCACCAGCAATTACTGGAATAATTGGTGTAAAGCAACTTACGAATATATCTAAGCCTCTTCCAGCATAATATTTAAAATTCTTTTTTTCATTAACTTTATTAGTATTTAAACTTTCTGAAGATGATCCTCCATTTAATTTCTCTTCAGATAACATGTGATTATCTTGAATCGCTTTAAATACGCCGTTCACTTCTGGACCGATAACTACTTGATATTCACCACCGGATTTGACTACAGACAACACTCCATCTAGATTTTCGATATCCTTTGTTTGTGCTTTAGCTTCATCATTTAGACTAAAACGCAATCTAGTATAACAATGATTCAAAGATCTAATATTTTCTTTCCCACCAACATCATAAATGATGTTTTGAGCTATTTCTTTGTACTTCATAATAATTGTTCCTTTCTCTTTACAATTATTATGATAGATAAAGTTATCACAATTATCTAAGCGCTTTCAAAATAAAAACATCTCATTTTTAATGGTTAATAACAAAGTAATATTAATTTTTGTAACTTTATATTAATTATTAATGCTCAATATTTAATATAAGTATATTAGATGGGCAAAAATAATATCATCCTGTTTTAAATCAAAAAATAAATCCAAACCTTTATCGACAAGATATTTTTTTATCATCATCTCTGGTTGAACCCGATTTTTTAAATACATAAATTCATCGAGACTTAAATTCTCAGAATAATCTAAATCCTTATAGCCTTCGATTATATTTCCAACGGTTGAATTAATCTTTCTTATCTTTAATTTATATTTTCCTGACTTCAAAGCTCCAAACTGTAAGTCAAACTTATGTTGTTCTTGTTTAATTAGCTGCAGATAATTATCATATGTCAATTTAAATTCATGTCTTGTAAAAGTAGACGGACATAACATAAGAACACTATAATCATTCTCCCCATTCCAAGAAATAATATAATTGTCTTTTATGCTTAAAATATATTTTCCCTGAATATTAAGAAAACATAATGCATGATATATTGGCTTAGGCAACCATTCCTTGGTCTCAATTCCATTATCTCCACTCAGAACTTCGTTCATATGATTACCTATATCAATTAAATTATTGATCACTACGCCATCGATTTCATCATAATTTCTAAGCATAAGTTCTAAGAAAGACTTAGCCCTTATTTCAGTATCATTTAATAATTTATAATTAGCTCTAAAAAATGTTAGATTCTCTAAGAAAATAGGGCCATCAAATTTATTACGTAACTTTTTCAAATAATATGAAAAAGTATCTATATTCATCTTCTTTACAAATACATCTAGTAGTAGGATTTTATTCTTGGTTAATGGGAGATCTATTATTTTTTCTAAATCTTGATAATTTCCCCTATAAAAAATTGGACCATGTATCTTTAATCGGTTAAGTATTTTATTCTCTATTCTTTGACAGAGTGTATTAATTTGAGTAAGACTGAAATTACTTAATCCCGAAAAACATATTCCCCATTTTCTAACTCTATTAATACTAATTAAATTAGCGAAATATTCAAATAAATAGTTAAGATTTTTAGTTATACCCTCAATTGAAGAAGAAGCATTAAGGTTCAATTGAACAACAATATCAATATCTTCTTTTATGAACTTTCCAATTTTATTTTCAATTTGACGAATATAATTCTGAATATCTCCTTTTTCATAATCAAAATCAAACATCAATGTATTTACTTTAAGAGATTCAAAGCTTCTTAACGCATTATCATTATCCAAAGCATCTAAGCCAACATGAATTATTTTTATTTTCTTTTCAGATATTTTATTATAGTTTGGACTAATTTGGATCTCTTCTCGTTTATTTTCTTCATTGGCACGCTTAATAATCTCTTGATTTATATCTTTTAATTCATCTTTATTAATATTATTTTTCTTCCTCCATACTAATGGACTTATACCATATCTATTTTTAAATAATCTATTGAAGGTAGAAACGCTATTAAAACCTGAATCAAAAGCAACGTTGACAATTTTATAGTTAGAATCATTTAAGAGCTGAATGCTTTTATCTAATCTAAGTTCATTTAAATAGTGTATATAAGTAGTTCTAAAATGGTCCTTAAAATAATTAGACAAATACTGAGGTGTAATATTTAATTCTTGAGCAGTTTTTTCAAGTGTAATATTTTCTGTAAAATTTTGTTGTACAAAATTCTTTATTTTGATTTTTAAAGGACTTTCTAAGCTACTAAGGTCACTTACAAAACCGGTTTTAATAGTTATTACTATCTCAAATAAAATTCGCTCAAGTTCAATCTGATTTTGTCCAATAAAAGAGCTGCATAACTTATTTAAAAGAAAAACTAATTCTTTATATGACTTTTGGCCAATTGATTTTGGAGTACAAGAAATGATCTGACCTTTTCTTACGAAGTTCTCTAAGAAATTTTTGTTTAAATTAACATCTAAATATATACTCTGTGGAGATGAACAAAAAATATTAGCATTACCATTTACTGGTATCATTATTAAATCAGTTTTTTCAAGCTCAAAATCAGAGGTGCTAAATTTAATTCGGATTGGATCATTTAAATTATAAATAATATGCAGATTTTCTGATAAAACATAGTTTTGACCTCTATTATAGAAATTTATTTCCCCAATTTTTCCATTTTCAATTAACATTTAACATTTCCTCACAATTTATTCTTCCATCTTTTTAGCCAAAATAAAGCACATCACAGTCGCTACCACACAGTAAGCAAATGAATTCCAATTTAAATTTGTAAGACTGCTATACTTTAGCACCTGCCCTGCCGTCATCGATGATAATGCAATCCCTACATTATAGAAAATTGCATTTAGCGTTGAAGCTAAGTTAATTGCGGCTGGATATTTTTTCGTTGCTTCATTTAAAAAGAAAACTTGTGCAGTTGAACCAAAAATCGCTACAGTAAAACCCAGGATAAAGATCCAGGCAATCCCTGTCACCTGATTTTGCAACATAATACCAAAAACAGCTAGTAATAATAGATTCAGTACATAAACAAAGCGCAGTTTCTTAAAACCATTTCCAGCTGCTATCCTGCCTGCCACTTGATTAGCAAAAATATCGACTACGCCAAGCAAAAGCAAGATCAAACTCAAAGTACTTAAATCAAACTTCAATTGTTGATGAACCAGTGGACGAATATAAGTATAGTAGCCATAAAGAGTTGCCGCTCCACAGATAACGAAAACAATGCCATACCAAATCGTTTTATCTTTGAAGATTTGAATCTGATCTCGATAATTGCCTTCACCAGCCTGTAGATTTTTAGGCAAAATTGTAAAAGCAACGATTGTTGCAATGGCAGTAATTACAGCACACATAATAAAGGCATCTTGCCAGCGCCAGTGATCCGCAATCACCGTACCGAGCGGCACTCCAACTACGGAAGCAATGCTAAAGCCTGTATAAATCCACGCAATCGTCATCGACCGCTGCTTTTGATTATGCGACAATTGGTAAACAATTACGGAGAGCAGCGATTCAATCATCCCTGCTACTGAAGCAGTAATTACTCTAGATAATAGCAACCAGCCAATATTGGGTGCGCATGAGCTCAAGATTGTCCCTATTAAAAAGATCAACAAAAGAGCTATCAGTAAATAATACTTATGAATTTTATTTGTAAACAACGCTAATAGTGGCGTCACAATAGCATAAGTCCAAGCAAAAGTTGAAACTAACCATGATATTTGACTAAGAGATTCATGATAAGATTTGGCAATCAAAGATAAGTTGCCCACTACCATAAATTCGTTGCATCCCAACATGAAAGCAATTAGCACGAACATTGCTGTTAGAATATGCAATCGGTGTACACTAATTTTTTCAGCCATATTTTTCTCCTTCAACACAATGATAATGATTATTTTAGCAGAGAAATAGTTTTATTTTGGCTTTCATGCTATAATGACGAGGAATAAAAAAGACGTGTTGCTGGAACAACACGTCGGGGTATACCGACCGTGATTAAAGCGGAGACCCTAAATTATATAATTACAGTTTAAAGCTCGCTATTTAACTTTTGGATGAATTAATAGCGGGCTTTTATGTTACTTCAGAGTCTTTTCTAGTCAGCTAGGAAAGACTTTTTTATTTCATTCATCAATTCAAAATTATTAGTAAAAATCCCAGCTACTCCTAACTTAAAATATCTTTTAGCCAGTCGTGGATTGTCAATCGTCCAAATTCGCTGAGTTACTTTACTAGGCTCATACCAATGTGGATGAATCGCCGCAAAATGATTTTTCTTAACAAAACGTTCAGGCCATAAAATAGGCTTTTTAGTTAAGAAGCAATACTGCTGATGTGGATCGATACGCTGGCAGTTTTTCAACGTTTGATAGTTAAAGGAAGAAAAGATAATGGGATGCACAAAATGATATTCCTTGGCTAGAGCCAAAACAATTGCTTCAATCCCTTCATCGCGAATTTTATTGGTCTTGAATTCTAGATTGATATATAAATCTTTACCTTGTAAAACTTCAAATAATTCACGCAGCATCGGCACTGGCTCACCATTTTTCAAATGGAATTTTCTAATCTCGCCTAACGTGTAGTCTTTGATATAGCCAGTTCCGTTAGTAGTCCTATCCAACGTTTCATCATGCATGACTACTGGCACCTTGTCTTTAGTTAAGTGCACGTCAAATTCTACGCCTTCAGCGCCATGAGTTGATGCGTAGCGAAAGCCTTCCAACGAATTTTCTGCAAATTTTACCGGCAAGCCGCGGTGGGCAAAAATAATTGTTTGATTCATTTTTTCTCCTAATAGTTTTACTTATGAAATAAATTTTAGGTAAAAATGTCAATTATTTAATTCACAAGATAAATTATATTCAGAATCAATAAAATTTATCTTATGAATGAAATTTTGCTAAAATATAAGTGAAATTTATTTTATAAAGGAAATTATTATGCAACCAGATTTAATTAAACGTCCAGACTATTTATCTAAGTTAATCAGTTTCAAAGATACTGAATTTATTAAGGTATTAACAGGGGTGCGTCGTTCAGGCAAATCGTACATCTTAATGCTTTATCGCCAATATCTTCTTAATAATCAGATAGACCAAAAACAAATTATTTATCTATCATTCGAAGATTTTGACAATATTGAACTTTATGACCCGAAAAAACTTTACACATATTTAAAAGAACATCTAATTCCTAATCAAAAGATGTATGTTTTACTTGATGAAATTCAGTATGTAACGGATTGGCAAAAAGTAGTCAATAGCCTACGCCTAAATCCACTTTTAGATATTACTATTACTGGCAGTAATTCCAAGATACTCAGTGGTGAATTAGCTACTTTGCTTTCGGGAAGATATGTAGAAATTCCAGTTTATCCACTTTCATTTAAAGAAATGCTCAATTTTAAGCATAAATCTTTACCATCCGAACGTGAAATTGATCAGCTTTATCAAGAATACGTTAAGTATGGTGGCTTCCCTGCAGTAGTTTTAGCCAAAAAAGAACTCAAACAAACCATCCTGTCAGGTATTTATAATACTGTTATCGTCAATGATATCGGTTATAAGAATGGCTTACGAGAACCCGAACTAGTCACTTTAGTTGCAAAATATTTGGCCGATACCGTGGGACAATTAATCAACCCTAATAAGATTGTCAATACATTAAAGTCAGCTCAATATTCTGTATCTTATACCGCTGTTCAAAGGTATTTGACCTACTTCACCGAAGCATTTCTCTTTTATAAATCAAATCGGTATGACATCAGTGGTCGTAAGCTTTTGACAACTCAAGGGAAATACTACATTGTTGATACAGGCTTAAGAACACAAGCTCTTGGTGAACGCAACAATGATCGTGGAAGTATCTTAGAAAATATAGTTTATATTGAATTATTGCGCAGAGGGTACCAAGTTCAAATTGGAAAGCTAAAAAATAAAGAGATTGACTTCATCGCTACTAAACTTGACGACAAAAAGTACATTCAAGTCACTTATCAACTGCCTGAAAATTCTACCCGTGAAACCGATAATTTATTAGAAATCCCCAATAATTATCAAAAACTAGTGATTACAGGTCGCTATGAAGATCAACAAGTAATTGATGGTATCCCTATTATCAATATTAAAGACTGGTTGCTTCAATAAAAAATACCGCCTCACGGCGGCATTTTTTATTTACAATTAATCTAAAACAATAGCACCTTGAGTTGCCAAAGTATCTCTTACAAGATCCTTAACATCTCTTCTTTCAACGATGCTATCAGTTTCTTCAATATATTCCTTGTAATGTGGAGTTTGTACATGGTAATCATATGCTTTGTCGTTTGCATAAACTTCAACAAAGTACCATTCGTTAGGATTATCCTTGTTAGTACCAGACATCATGATTTCCATACCTGGTTCAGAAGCAATACTGGTAGTCATTTCTTTCTTAACTGAATGAGCGTATTCTTCTTCCTTGCCGGTCTTAACTTCAACTTTAACTAAACGCATAACGAAGTTGTCAGCATAGCTGTTTAAAGCCTTTTGAGCATGGGTAGTAATAACTTCTGGCTTCAAGTTGATTACTTTCTTGTCGCTAGAAATATTATCAACGATTTCTGCAAAGTCATCAGCATGTGAAGCTGCAATGTGCAAATCTTCAGCACCCTTATTACGGAATAATTCAATTTCGTAATTGTCTTCGCCTTTAGCATCATCGTGACCGCTACCGATTAATAATGTACCTTCTTCAGCTGGAATTGATGCATGCATATTGTTTTCAGCTTGACGAATGTATTCATCACGATCATCTTTTGCAATAGTTAACTTAGTAATTTTAAAAATTGGTGTTTCATCCATTTTACTTGCCTCGTATCTTAATTTTTACACACCTATTATTATAAGCTAATGTACTAAAATAGAACGATTATTTACCAGTTAATTCATCAATACGAACATTTCGTGCTGGCCATTCGCTTTTGACATATTCCACTTCATGACCATTGCTTTCTAATAAAGCAAATTCCGCATTGTGAAAACCGCGAAACTTCCGTCCATTAGCCTTTTCACGAATATATTGACTCATGCTATCGCCGTGACCAACGACCAAAATATTTTCGCCATCTTGAGCATCCCGCAGAATCAAATTAATTCCACGCTCCATTCGCTCAACAACTTCTCGATTATCCTCAACAGAATTCTTAAAAATACGACTAAACGGCCACCAAATAGTCTTGCGACCTTCATATGCACCGTAATTCTTTTCTTTAAGTTCTCTAAGACGTTCATATTCCATCTCAGGGCCAACGATAATCTCTAAAGTATCGCTTGCCCTCTCTTGAGTCGAGCAATAAGCCTTATCAAACACAATGCCATTTTGGGCAAAATAATCGCGAACAGCTTCAGCTTGCTTAACTCCTAATTTAGTTAGAGCAGAATCACTGCTACCTTGCATTCGATGTTGTTCGTTGAATAAAGTCTGTCCATGCCGAACCAAATACAAATTTATTGCCATTTAAAGTTATCCCAATCCCTCTGCGGGCCATACATAACCATCATAATGAACTTGATTGCCATCAACCGTTAACTTAACAATTGAAGCATTATCAAAGCCAGGAAAATTAGGGCTCTTAGTTACGTCCCTAACATACTTAGATAAAATATCACCATGGCCAACAACCAGTGCAGTTTCACCATCATTTACGCCTTTTAAAATCTGCACAATAGCACGACGCATTCTGCCAACAACTTCCTCATCTTTTTCCATCGTTGGATCAATATTCTTATTGTTGTAGTTCCAAGGTAATAAAAATTCATCGCGTCCTTCAAAAATGCCATAGCACTTCTCTCGTAAATCCTTTAAGCGCTTGTATGGCATCTTATGATCCGTAATGATCTCCAAAGTATCACATGCTCTTTCTTGTGTTGATGAAAAAGCCTTATCAAAATGAATATGATGCTTTTGAAAATAATCACGTGCCATAGCCACTTGACGAATTCCCTTTTCGTTCAATGGTGAATCGCATCTTCCTTGCACCTTATGATAATAATTAAAATAAGTTTGTCCATGTCGGACAAGATATAAAGTCTTTGTCACAAAAAATTCCCCCCATATTTTTGCATTTTCTCTATCTTATCAAAAAAGCACGCATTATGCGTGCTCAATATCTTTTTAAGGTCTAAAACCTGTATTGTATTCTTCGCTCTCAACCACAAAACTAGGAACACTGATGTAATGCATTGAATAAACATTACCCGTCTTAGAAAGACTAAAGCCATAATAATTATAATCACCATCATGACGTGACCCCTGGGTGTTAAACAAGTCACCAGCGTGTTCCCATTCACGGTAAAGACTCTTGTTATTCCGCTGCGTTTCATTAGCTCCAGCAAAACCAAAAATCATTTGTTTTAAGCCAAAATATACGTCTCGTTTCATCTCACCCATTGGCATAGTTTTCTTATTAATAGAAAAACCTGCCATATCTTCAACGTAATTATCATCCAAGTTTAAGCCATGCTTTTGGCAAACTCTAACAATACCAGCTACATAGTGACCATTATCTTTAATACTACGACCATTGTCCTGATATTCTTTAGCAATATCATCAGCCAGTCTTTGCGTACCAGTACTGTAAACCCATGGTCTTAAGCCTAATTGTTCCCGGGCATTATTGATTACACGCAAGGAAAATTCTGCTAATTCTTTTTGCTCACTAGCAGTTAAACGATCTGGATTGATTATCTTCTCATCAGCTTTAGTTTCTCCGCTAATTACACGAGAGAAATCGTTGATTTCCATTCCTTCCATACAAGCTTTAATAAAATTGGCACTTGGTTTACCTTTATATGCTTCCAGGAGAGCTTCACGAGTATAACCTTGTGGCATTTTAATATTTGCCTGAGCATAAGTTGAAGAAGAAGTGCTTGTTTTCTTGACCAACTTGGCATCTTTAGCCAATAACCAGTATGAATTAGCACTTAATTTATAAGCTAAATATTTCTTTTTACCAATTTTAATCCGCTTTTTGGTAGAATAAGCATATTTTTTACCCACGTAAGCATAGTATTTTGTCTTCTTGCCTTTGGCAGTGTACAAGCGGATCTTCTTCTTCCCCTTAACTTGTACTCTCCCTTTGGTAGCTGCTTGAACGGTTTGCGGCATCGTTTGCATAATTGTACCTGCTGGACCTAGCAAGCACACACTGGCGAGCAGTGTCGTAATCATTTTTTTATTCATAACTATACTTCTTTCTGATATCATTTTCTGAAACTTTTTGGATATATCTTTATTATACCGTATTGCTGGAGATAACAGAAAAGGCACCCCATCAAACTGTGACAGAGTACCCTTTTTTGATTTAATTCTTAGCTAATTTTCTTTCTAAAGCTTCTTTTAGAGTTTCAGAGAAATTGATTCCAGCCGCTTCTGCTCGCTGGGCTAATTTTCCTGGAATTCTTGTATTCTTCTTAACCATAACCGGCTTTACTTCTTTTGCTGCTGCATCTAAATCAGTAGCAACAGGATAAACATGAGCATTAGGATAATTCTTCTTACAAAATTCACGTACTTCATCTAGTGATGTTGGAGTAGGCAAATCTTTCTCTGGAACATCATATAAAGCTAACCCTAAAGTTTGTTCAGCATTATATAAAGCTTCAGCTAACCCATGTCCTTCACTGAAAGCACCTGGAACATCAGGAAATTCTACCGTAAAATAATTTTTTTCTCCATTTTCGGAATCATCTAAAACTGCAGGATATACTACGGTTCTCATCGTTATCACCTCTTATATCTCAGATTATACGCATATGTACGTATAAATACAATATAAATGAAAAAGAAGCATTAATGCTTCTTATGCATAAGTTGCCATTTACTTTGTCCATGAATCGCTTTTTTAATGTCATCAAAGACTCCTTTAGAAATAGTATCTTTCAAACGACTATACCTCAAATTAGCAATTAGTCCTTGAGAGTTTCTAAATTTATGATGATCTCCCCTAACACTTATTTCACGAAAATCATTTTCTTTAAGTAATTTTATGGCTTCCTTGGCCGTATGCTTAACCATAAAATATCACTCCAAAATTTGAATAATTAAAATTATATCTAAATTCTAAAGAAGTATCAAACATATTTTCGAGCAAAAAAGGCACCCCATCAAACTGTGACAGAGTACCCTTCTTTGATTATTAAGTTGTTATTCAGTTTTGAAAATTGAGGTTGCTTATTAGTACCAGCCGTTTGCTTGCCAGAATGCCTTAGCAGCTGACCATGAACCGTAACGACCCTTTACGTAGTTATCAGCAACTCTTTCTTGGTTGGCAGCTGAGTAGTCACCGTCCAAATATGAAGCTGAAAGTTGGTATTTACCTACGTATTGACCATTTGAAGCACTGTATGAGCCACCTGATTCTTGGCTAGCAATCCAAGCTTTAGCGCTAGCTTCTGAACCAGTTGCGTTTGAAGTGTATGACTTAGCACTAGTTGAAGCTGCAGCAGTTTGAGTATGTTGAGTTTGAGCTGGAGCTTGAGTTGCAGCAGTGTTAGTTGTTTGTGTTTGTGTTTGAGTATTTGCAGTTGTAGTAGTTGCAGTCTTTTGTGCAGTTGAAGCTGCGTGGTAGCCAGCAGTTACGTACTTAGCACGAACCCATTGGTTCTTACCTAAGTCGTACCACTTGTGACCCTTTGAATCGTAAGCAGTCTTGATAACCTTCCATGAAGTATTGCCGGCTAAAGTTTGACCAGTTGCTACTGGATTTTCGTAATTGTTGTATACATTGATTGAGTTGTGGTTTACAGTTACCACGCTTGCGTCGTTTTGAACTGTAGCAGCTTGAGCAGTGTTTGAAGTTGTGTTGTTAACTGCTACTAAACCTGTAACTGACAAAGCAGCTACTGCAATTGATTTAACTAAGATAGATTTGATTTTCAAAGAAATTCTCTCCTTAAAGTTTAAAAATTTGTTTTACTAACGAATTTTCACTTATTCATCTGTCTTTATTTCAATTGACAGCTTATATACTACAGGCCTTTCGTTTCAGAACCATAACAGGAATATCACTCACTCGTTAAGAAAGTATTACTGAATGTGTCATCTTTGTAACATTTGTAACATTTATGTAAATTAAGTTAATCACTCCAAAATACTGATATATCAACATTTATCGGCCTTTTAACTTTTTGTTTGCTATGTGCAAAAGGATGTTCGCTCTTAACAGACTGAAACAGTTTTGCAAAACAAAAAGAGAAAGGCACTTGCCTTTCTCCTAAAAAATATCTTCTATTATCTACCTATTAATAGAACGAGCCATTCTAGCGATCGTATGATTTAAGCCACGAATTGTCTTACTCAGCTCAAAAATAGTTTCTGTTGGCGGAAGAACACCCCATGCAGCATCCCCAATATGTTGGATATCAACACCACAGGTCTTATTCTTCAACGCAATCTCACGAATAACATCTTTACCTGAACTCTCCTGACTCGTACCAATCGTACTCATCACCAAGCCATTATGCTGGTGAACTATCTTTACGATCTTAATCAGTTCATCGCTGGTAAATCCTGGTACAGTCCCTACAGCTGGAACTAAAATCACATCAGCACCAGCATCAATCATTGCCTTCACTGATTCCTCATCAGCTACTGGCTCGTCTACGCCTGCACCATGCATTTTTCCTGCAATAATCATGCCAGAGAAGTTTTCTTTAGCTGTCTTTACAGCTTCAACGATCATCTTGTTAGTAACACCGCTGCCAGGATTACCTGTAAAGCAAACAAAGTTAAAGCCTAACTCTTCTGCTCGTCTCATTGATTCGGCAGAAGCAATTCTACCTTTCGGTAAAGTAAATTTAGTTGATTCCATTTTGGCATCTGGATCAACGGGTTCCAAGTTTACACCGATTGGACGGCCTGTTAATTCCTTTAATTTTTTGACAGTCATTTTTTGATCTTTAACATCCAAGCCACTAACTTGAGGTTCAAATACGTCAAATAAATTAAGCAAAATCAAGTCTGCACCAAATGCGGCTGCGATCTCAGACATCGTCAACCCATCAATTGCCGGTTGAATCACGACATTTTCACTTAAAACGGTCCGACCTTCACTAGCTTTAATACTTTGCTTTAGTTGGTCGCCGTTCATTTTTAACAATTCACTAGAATTAGCACTAATTAATCTAGTTACCATTATTTAGCCTTTTCTTCTTCAACTAATTGGCGCTTGTTCAATGCCGCCATAAATGGCAGATAGATCAAGACGTCTAAAATAATATTAATTACTTGTAAAATTGACCCAGCAATACTACCTGTAGCAAGGAAGCCTGAGATAACTGGTGGCATTGTCCAAGCAATAACAGTACCGTTACATAATGGTACTAAGCCTGTACTCATTGCAATATAGGTAGTAATTGCATTAACCATTGGAGCAATAATAAATGGAATAATCAACATTAAATTCATCACAACTGGCAAACCAAACATAGTTGGTTCATTAATGTTGAACATACCTGGCACAATAGTTAATGGGGCCAAAACTTCATTTTGTTTGCTTGAACGCTTACGCCATACCAAGTAACCGATACAAAGGACCAAACCAATGGTGGCACCGCCACCACCCATGTAAACGAAGTTATCAATGAATGGTCGAGTAATAATGTGACCACCATGAGCTAAATCCAAGTGACCTGCTTGGTTTAAAACACGGTTAGCGTCCGTTTGCATTAACCAAATTGGTGACATCGCAGTGTTAACGACGTTACCACCGTGGATACCTACGAACCAGAATAAACTTACTAATAAGATAGAAACCAAAGTACCAGCTAAAGTATTGCCTAAAGCACTCAATGGTTTAGCAAGGATATTCATGATTACGTCGTGAATATTGCCCCAGCCAGTCCATGAGAATAACCAGTAAACACAACCAGCAATGGCAATAATCACAGCACCTGGAATTAAAGCAGAGAAACTCTTAGAAACGGCAGGTGGAACCGTTGCTGGCATCTTAATTTGAATATTATGGTTAATAAACCATTGGAAGATCCATGCAGATAAAAGTCCAAAGATAATTGCTACAAACAAACCTCTACTACCCAAGTAAGTGTATGGGAAGCCTTCTGCAGGAACCTTGTCACCACTCATAATGCTTGGCGTCAAAATAAAGAAAACTGATGCGGAAAGGATCCCGGCTGAAACACCATCAGTTTTATATTGATTTGCGTAGCTCCATGCAATACCATCACGAACAGCAATTAACGGTTTAAAACTACCTATCTTGGCAGCTACAGGCATAATGTGTTTGTTGACAAACGCATTTAAGCCTCCACTTTCTTTCTTAGCCATAGTAATTTCCCTCTTCAATCTAATAAAAATGAGCTCACATTTTTGGTATATACCTCTATGACGCTATAATACTATGAAAGCGATTTATTTACCAGTATTTTGAGAAGAAATTTTTAGAATTATTTTAATCTTTGCAGTAGGAAAGTTAAGTGCTATAGTAAAGCTGTATTTTTAAATAAAAGCGAGGAAGATAAACTATGAGTAAATACGTTGTTAAATTAAGTGAAGAAGATTTACAAATGATCAAAGATTGTCACTCAAAGAATCCTTCAATCATGAAGGCTATGAATGAAGCTAAGAAAGTCGAAGACTAATATTATTTTTTTGATCTCTAAATCTAATAAAGGCATCCATTTGGATGCCTTTTTGCTTACCCTTTTGAAAAATTACAATATTGTAATTTTGAAATCAAAAAAATAGTTCTCTTCTCGAGAACTTTTCTAATTATTCATTTATAAACTCTGTACCATTAGGATTATCCCAATTATAAACTCGGATAATTTTTCCTACATTATTTAAAACCACCACATTACCATCATTATGTGGGTAAATCATTGGATCCGAATGCGATCCACCATCCGTAAATATTCTGGCTGACTCACCTGGATACTGCATCATACGTACAACACAATGATCCCATGATAGATGACCTAGCTTTCGCCCATCATCAAATTTTCCTTCCAAACCTGCAGTAGGCGTATGGCCTGTTACGATTGTTTTTCCAGTTTGATTATGAGCAAAAATCTCGTCTTCCATGTTGGAATACCAATAACGGTCCCGTGCCCACACCCGAAAGAAATCATAATCAAACTTCAATCCATAGCTAACTTCATTATAAGTTGCCGGATCATTATATTCTTTATCAGGACGAACTCCTGCGTGGACAAAAATTAAATGTGGCGTTTCATACATTATGGGACAACTTTTCAAAAAACGATAATATCTGCTATCCCGCAACTCTCCTCGCGAAACAATCCGATCAAATAAATTTAACAAGGTCTTGTTACCGCCGTTGTAGAACCAAATACCATCTTGATGTTCACAATTATCCGCAAAGTTAAGCATCATTTGTTCATGATTACCTAATAAGACGATTGCACCCTGGCTTTTTTGCTCAATCAAATAATCGAGTACTTCTTTAACATTTTTACGACCATCAATATAGTCGCCACCAGTCACCAATTGAGCAGCTGGAAAATCCTTTTTTGCTTGTTCAATCAGCCCTAAAGTCTCAAGGTTGCCATGAATATCAGAAATAAAGATGTAATTCTCTCGCGTTCGATCGCTCAATAGCGTTCTGTTAATAATGTTTTGGGTCATTTTAGGCCTCTATTTCTTTTCCTTAATAATATAAATTGGTCGATCCTTGACCTGCAAATAAATGCGACCTACATAGCGACCGACTAATCCAATACAAAGCAGTTGTAATCCGCCAATTAATAAAATAATGCAGACAAGTGACGACCAGCCTTGAACTGAATACTGTGGGAAAATCCAATGTCGCACAATGATAAAAATGATTCCAATAAACGACAAAACAGAAGATGTTAGTCCCAACCATAAAGTAAAATTCAATGGAGCTTGAGAGAAATCAAAAATACCATCCATTGCATATTTGAACAATTGCCAAACAGTCCAGGTACTCTTACCAGCTACCCGTTTTACATTATGATAATTCAAGTATTTGGTATTGAAGCCAACCCAGCTGAATATTCCCTTTGAAAAACGATTATATTCCGAAACAGATAAAACTGCATTGACTACTTGTCGGGTCATCATCCGATAATCACGCACGCCTGGTACCAATTTTGTTTTAGAAATCTTATTAAGCACTTTGTAAAACATATTACTTAAAAATGATCTCAATTTAGATTCGCCAGCTCGATTGATCCGTCGACAGCCAACAACATCCCAGTCATCATTTTCAATTAAGTCATACATCTTAAGCATCATTTCGGGTGGATCCTGTAAATCCACATCCATGACAACAACTAAATCGCCTTTAGTTGCTTTCAATCCTGCATACAGTGCGGCCTCTTTACCAAAGTTGCGAGAAAAAGAAATGTAATGCACATGCTCAGGATCTTGTTTTTGTAATTTGCGTAACTCATTCAACGTGTTATCGCTGGAACCATCATTGACAAAAATATATTCCACTTTAACTGGCATTTTATGCACAACTTTTTCCACTGCAGGATAATATAGCGGAATTGATTCTTGCTCATTATAGCAAGGAACGACTATTGATAGTTTCTTCATATATTAATATTTCACTACATCCCATCTTTATTCCAGGCTCCCTGCAAAATTGGGGTGAATTTTTCTAATTCATTTTCATCAAAAACAATTAACAAACCATTTCTGATTATATCTAATTTTTCTTCCCCATTATGGCTAATTTCTAAACTAGAAACAAATAGCTCCTTTTCATCAGGTGCCTTCATTAAGACATATTTAGCCTGATATGGATCATCCGTCTGACTATCATCAACATAACTCAAAGCAATCCGATCAAGTAGTTGTTGAGAAAATTCAAAAGCTTGAATATCTTTTTCTTGTTCTTTATCAACAATCCAGCTTTGATAATTATCAGGACTAACATCCTTAGGCATTTTCATTAACATAAATTGTTGTTGGTCTTTATTGATAAATAATTGACAAAGTGGCATCTTAACCCTCTCATTTCTATATCTATTTCTCACTTACTTCCATTATAAGCGTGATTCCAACCAAGAACGAGAGAAACTACTACAATAATAAGTGAAAAGAAGGGATTATGATGTTTAACAAAGAAAATGCAATCGATGCAAAGCACTTGCACGTTGATTCTTTTAAATATCAATCAACTGAAGATATGCCTAACGAGGTTTACGAATCATGGCAACATGAACATTTAAACGCTAAAGTTTTTAGTTTGGAATTTCGTAATATTGGTGAAAGTGGCGAATGGCAAGAAATGATCGTCATTTGGGCTGACAAATTATGAAATTACTCTTTCTTGATCTAAATCAATTTTAAAAAGGGATATTTTCGCTATAATCTAATTAACAAGTGAAAAAGATTTAGACAAGAAAGAAGTTGAGCTTATGCTTAAAATTACATTTACTGATAAAGCACTCGATTACTTAAAAAGAAGAGAAATTGCAGACAAAACTTTGATTTTGATCACCGATGATGGTGGTGGTAAATATTCAATCAAAGGCGGCGGCTGCAGTATTGGCTCCCACTTTTCAATCATCTGGGTCGATCAAGTTGATCCAGACTATCCAGTTCAATTAGATAATGATCAAGGTCTGAAGATTTATACTTCTAAGTATGATATGACTCTCATGGGACCAAACATGGTGATGGATTACGACGCTGGTAGCTTGAATTTGCGCTCTGATGAAGGCATCCTTGACGGTGGCGTAGACATCGGCAACGGTGCTGCTTTAATTAAGGCTAATAAGAATGTAAAAATGGGTGCCGTTGAATGGCGTTGCTAAAAATTGATAAAGATGGTCGCTTTAAAGCGGCTATTTTTTTAGCCAATCAATAATATTAATAATTGGTATTCCAGCAATATTGTTATATTCCTCTACACTACCTGAAATAACCAGCTTGTCATAATTATCAGGAACGGCAAGTAAATTATCAGTTTCACGAGTTGAATTTTCAGGTATTTTAAGCGTTACTTGAACATATTTAAGCTCTTTGTTTTTGGAAACAACAAAATTAATTTCTTTATTATCTAGTTTTCCAACTTCAACATGATAGCCTCTTCTAATTAGTTCCATATAAACTACGTTTTCCAACTCACTACCACGATTATTTTGTTCTGATCCCAAAACAAAATTACGTAGTCCTTGGTCGACCATGTAATATTTTCCTTGAGAAAGTAATAACTTTCTCCCACGAATATCATAGCGATCGGAACGGTAAAATAAATAAGCATCTTCAAAACTTTTCAAGATTTTAGAAACAAATTGATAGGATATTGTGCGGTTCTTAGGATCATTGGATTTTAATGTAGTGACAATCTTATTGGGATTAATCAATTGACCTACAGTATCAGCAAGATACGTAGAAATAATATTTACCATACCTGAATCTCTGATGTTATTTCTAAGATTAATATCCTTTAAGAGGATTGTATTATATATTCCCGATAAAATAGTATCTCTCAGTTCCTTTTGTGCTAACACTACAGCTGGGAAACCACCAATTCTTAAATATTCTTTGTAAGCTTCAGGAAGTTGCCGTTCATCGTATTGACTACCTAAAGTCCAATCTACGTATTCTTTAAATGAAAGTGGATACACCTTCACTTCAATAAAGCGGCCTGCAATTCTGGTAGATAAGTCTCCGCTAAGTATTTGAGCATTACTACCAGTGATTGTAATATCATTTAATTCTCTTAATCTTAAACTATTTACTACTTCCTGCCAGTTTTCTACTAATTGAATTTCATCTAATAAGAAATACATTCTTTTTTTTGGAATAATTTTAGATTCTAAATATTTATATAACGCTTGCATTTCACGCAATTTATAATAACATAAGTCTTCAAATGAGATATAGATTATCTGATCATTATCCACGCCGTGTTCTTTTAAATATTGCTTATATAAGAGCATCAGATAAGATTTTCCTGATCTTCTTACCCCGGTAATTACTTTAATAAATTGACTATCTTTGAAATTCAATAATTCTTTTAGATAAGTTGGCCGAGATTTTAATTCCATTGTTTTGTCCTCCGAGATTTTAATTACAGTTAAAATTATAGTCTAATTTAGGTATAATTTTAACTATAGTACAAATTTAGGACAATTTCGGCTTAAATTTTACTTATAGTTAAAATTCATAATTTTCGATTTTTTACTATAATATTAATCAGACTACAGAAAGTTAGAAAATCACATGAAGAACTTTAACAAATTTGTCTCAAAATTCGCACAATTTTTACAAAAACTATTAGTAATTGCCATCGGACTACTAGGGATCGTACTGATTATTCTGCTCTTCCGTGAATTAATTCCATTATTCAAATTGCTATTTTCATCTTCAATTAAAGAAAGCGATTCCACCATTTTAGATGAAATTATTGTTTTCTTCCTATTCTTTGAATTCACTGCAATGATCATTTCAGCTCTGCGACATCATGGCCATACGAGTATCAATTTTCTAATGGGCTTAGGCGTCACAGCGCTAATCCGCGGCTTAATCACAGCTCACGGTAATGTATGGGAAATCGTTGCTACTTCTGTTTCAATTTTGATGTTGATTATCGCAATGGTCATTTTCAATAAACATTTGAAGAACATGTAAAAAAGACGAGTTTAAACTCGTCTTTTCGCTTATTTAGTTATTTTTGTGTGATTTCGGCTAGTCATCTTTTCTTTAATACGATAGATTTTTTGAGCCGATTGATAAACTACGATTGCAATACTTACAGCATATTTAGCGATTTGGATAAATCGTCTGACTTTTCCTCTTTTAATCATCTATACATACCACCTTTATAATCTGAATTATACAAGGGTAATAGCTATTAAGATATTTTGATACCTAGTATCTAGTAATATTAAGGCTTTCTTTAGAAGGTGTTCGCTTATGTCAACTACTTTATTAGTTTTTTCATCCCAAAGAGCAGGAGCAATAATCGTATATTGATGACCATGAAAAATATATGTGTTGGTATAATCTTTGATGTATGTCATGTTTAATTTTTACCTACAAAACTAGTTACATTTAGCTCATTAATAATATTATTTTACACATATGTTTGCTACTGATTAGTAGCAGACCCTATTAATATAAAAAAGACCTGCATGAATACTCAATCTTCTCGATTGGGCTTCATTACAGGTCTTTTTTATTCTATATTCTTCTTTTGGTTACTATCAAAATTTACTATAATTTGGCAGCATTTTCTCCAGCAATTTTACCTGAAACAAATGTCCATGCCTGTGCTTGACCACCCCAAGGAGTGTAAGCTTGACCACCTTTATTTTCTACACCTTCTGAATCTTGACCAACAGCAAAGATGTTTTCTATTGGTGTACCATCAGCTTTTAAGACATTCATGTTCTTATCCACATCTAATCCACCACAAGTTGCATAAGCATAACCACCAGCTTCAAACAAGTAATATTCCTGATCTGGATCACCTAAAGCTTCAGTTAATTTAGTTTCATCCATGTTTAACTCTTTAGCTAATTTTACAGGTGTACCTTTCCAGGCATCCCCATGTTTAATGGCTTCATCAACAATCTTATCCATACTTTCGATTGGGATTCCTGCCTTAGGCATCTTTCCGCCTTGATCAAGTAAAATAATGACCACTTTAGAAGTAGTATCCGACAAACCTTCATTCTTCATCTTTTCTAAGTCTGCTTTAGTGTAAGCATTAAAGTATTTAAAACCTGGTGCATAAGCGATACCTACGGTTATCTTAGCATCAGCAGTTCCGCTTTTATCCTTTGAAGATAATACTGCCCCTGTTTCATCAAGCTTTTTAGCATCACTAGTAGTAGCTAGGGCTGACAAAATTGCTTTTTCGTTAGCCGTTAAAGAATTATCTCTAATAATATTTGGAACTTGAGATATATGAATCATAGGCAAAGTGTCTAGAGCGTAAGTAGCTCCACCTGCACTTTGACCCATCCGGATACCATCCCCTTGTGCAACAGTAGATCCGAATACTTGACAAGTATGACCATAGACTTCTTTCATCATTTGCTTGTTACCAATAAAGCCACCACTAGCTAAAATAATTGCTTTGCCGTAAACTTCATACTTACTTCCATCGTATGATTCAGCTTCTACACCCACTACTTTTCCTGCAGAGTTCTTAATAAATTTCTTGGCTCTCAACTCCACTTGATAATCATTTGCTGAATTCATTCCTTTAGCTTTATCTAATGCTTTTTGGAAAGTTGGTAAATGATCCGGTTCACTAACAGAATACCAATGGTTGTTGTCAGCAGAATAAATTGTCCATTCTTTTGTCCAATCTGGTCTAACAAATGACGGATAATATCCTGCTGGTTGACCAAAAGCAGCTCCATCAAATGAAAAGCCAAAATTCTCCATATAGTAGTCTAAAGCAGGACCATCTTCTTTAATTGCCTGCTTGATCACATCTGCCTTTTTATCAGTCTGAACATAATCCATCCAAGTTTGATAAAGATCCTGCTCATCAATATTATCTTTACCGTTGTTATACTTTTGAGATTGAATCTTCGAATTAACAACCATTGGACCAGAGGTCGACATCGAATTGCCACCAATACCGGCCGCAGCTTCCATTCCAAATACTTTAGCTCCATGATCAGCAGCAGAACAATAACTTAAAATGCCAGAGCCACCGAGACCGACTACAATAACATCATAGCCTTTCTTAACTACAGTTCTATTTTCCTTGGCAACCGGTACATGCCATTGGTCACTATCTCCACCTGCGTCTGTAATAGCTTTTTCGACAATTAACTTAATCGCACCAGATGAAACTGAAGCCCCCGTTACTGCATCAGTATCTAGAGATTGGGATGCAATCAACCGTGGAATAAGTTTAGCCTCAGCTCGTTTAAACCAAGGTGAACCTTGAGAATCTTTTTCAGATGTAATTTTAATATCTTTGATTCGATTATCCTTAACCGTAACTTTCCCTGTCATCGGGGCAATCAAACTATAAGATGGAACGGTTTCTTCATATACACCATCTTTTAGTTCACTTTTAATTACATTACCATTTTGACCACTTGCTTTATTCAAACAGTCAGTCAACGCACGTCTAACTGCATTGCTGGTCTCAGTAGCACCCGACACAGCATCTATAGAATCATTTTGTTTTTCCAATATTTGATTAGTTAGTTGCGAAACAACCGCATCATTTCTGGAACTGGATTCACCTTCGACATCAATTTTAACGTCTTTAATTTTTCCGTTAGTTAAAGTAATCGTTAAATCAACATCAGAACTATGTCCCTTAGCTGTACTAGTAAATTTACCATCTTGATAATTTTTCTTCATTGTTCAACGTCCTTCCTCTACAAGCACCTTTATTTTAAATTATAATTGTAAGCGCTGCCTATGCTTGTGCTAATATGAATGTACCATGTGAAGGTTAGACTTAACACAGGAGAAAATTAAATGAATCATACTGAACTAAATACTTTTTTATTAGTTGCCAATTGTGGTAGCTTTTCTAAAGCTGCTAAAAAACTATATATCTCTAAAAATGCGGTCATGCAACAAATTAATACCTTAGAAGATAGCTTGGACTTAACGCTTTTCATCAGAACTACTCATGGCGTCAAGTTAACTAATGCAGGACGGGCTTTGATTAATAAGGCTACACAATTAAACAATTTAACTAAAGAAATCTATTTATCATTAACTAAGTATAAAAATACTATCTTCGCGGGCAGTGGCTTCTTAAACTTACCAACTGTCATCAAGAGAAAATGGTCAGAATTCGCAATAAACCATGAACAGAGTAAACTTTCTTTTATTGAAATTAAAAATTACGAAAATATTCCTCAAGAAATCGATTTATTTGAAGGTATCTATTCTGAAAGACCTTTTTCAAGACAGGGCTTTGACTTTATTCAATATCAATCTGTGCCTTTAGTGGCTGCAATTTATCCAAATTCTTCCCTTAAGGCTTTGACTAGATTAAAACTTAATGATTTAGCCAATAAAACTATCTCAATCCCTAATAGCACCATTTTCAAATCAATGAAATCTACCAGACAAATTTTAAATAAGAATGTAACTAATTGTAGAATCAAAGAATACACAGCCCTTAATACTGCAGTAATCAATAATGCTCAAATCATGCACGAAATATTAATTATCCCACAATCATTGTGCTATTTACTAGATAATAATCTAATAAAACCTGTACAGTGGAATCTAACTTTGAACTATGGCTTTTATTATCGAAGGGATGCTAGTAACCTTAGCAAAGAGTTTTTAAAATACATGAAAAGGGAAAGAATTGTAAAATAATCAAAAGAAGAACAACTTCAATAACTTAAATAAAAAAGGCCTGCACGAATACTCAATCCTTCCGATTGGGCTTCATTACAGGTCTTTTATTACTTATTCAATTATTTAGCCCATTTATCTAAAATTAATTGACCGATTTCTCGCCAATGTGATTCAAGAACGAAATGACCACCATCAAGTAGATGAACTTCCGCATTTGGATCATCCTTCTTGAAGGCCTCCGCACCTGGATAGATAAAGCTAGGATCATTTTTACCCCAGGCGGCGATTAACTCTGGTTTGTATTGACGCAAATATTCTTGATACTTAGGATAATTAGCAACATTGCTTTGATAATCAAAAATTAAATCAGATTGATTTTCAGCATAATCAGGTTTGCCAGTGTAGTAAATATCCAAAGTATAGCCATCTGGTCCAACAGTACCTGGCTTTTCACCACCTAAATATTGACCTTTAATCGTTTCTGGCGCGAAAGCGGACTTATATTGTTCACGCAATTCTTTAGTTGGATGAGCCCAATATTTCTTGCGTCCTTCCCACTTTTTCCCTAAACCTTCTTGATAAACATTACCATTTTGACTCACAATCCCTAAAATCCTTTCTGGATAGCGAACTGCAAGATTAAAGCCAATAGGTGCACCATAATCAAAGACGTACATGTAGAACTTGTCAATACCTAATTGGGTTAAAAAGTCATCAACATAATTAGTCAGATTTTCAAAAGTATATTTAAAATCTGTGTGACTTGGAGAAGCTGATTGACCAAAACCAATATAGTCTGGAGCGATTACATGAAATTTATTTTCAAGCATTGGCATTAGATTTCTAAATAATGCACTTGAAGTTGGAAAGCCATGTAAGAGCAAAAATGTCGGCAATTCTTTTCTGCCACTTTCACGATAAAACATCTTTAATCCATGAACATCAATCGTATTAAATTTCATAACTTGTTACCCTCTTTCTTTTATCAAAATTATTAAAACATATCTAGTAAGTTAAGATAACAATATTTTTAAATAATTCTATGAAACAATTATATTTAAATCTCAATAAAAAAGACCTGCATGAATACTCAATCTTTCCGATTGGGCTTCATTACAGGTCTTTCTTAGTTAGTACTCTGAGTGCTGAATGCCAGATCAGAAGTCCTCTAATCAGTTTGTTTATTTATCAGTACTTGAAGCACTTTAACCATAAAAGTGTGTGCATTGAATAATTTATCAAATTTAACTAACCCATAGCTTATTCATTTGCTTATTCATATCTGGATCAACACCTACATACGTATTCATGAACATTTGCAATGAGTGTCCCATCTTTTCAGCCGCCCATGGATAGGACATACCAGGTGTATTAGCTAAGTTTGTACAGATAGTATGTCTAAATGAATACATGCTCAATTGCTTATCACCTGATTGAATATTTAATCTTTTGCAAATGACCTTAAGCATGGCATTAAGACTCTTTTGCTTGATAGGTTGGCTATTCGCTACAGCCTTATAATCATGTAAATTCATAAATACTAGATCTAATGGATTATCTAATGCATGATCTTTCAAAAAAGCCTTTTGCTTATCTTGATAGCGTTTAAGCAATGCTATTACCTCTTTAGGTAAAGGTAATAATGATCTTGAATATCCTTTAGGACGTGCCTTTAAAGCACCTGTAAATGATTTAGTGTAATCTGACCAGCTATTATTAATGCGAAAAGTCCAAACTGAATCTTCAAACGTTATGTTACTAAACTTCAATGCTTGGAGCTCACACACTCTCATACCAGTATAACTTTCAATAAGAATTGCTAGCTTACTACCCCAATTCATTACAGAGCTGTGATCCAGATCCTTAATGATTAAATCTCTAATCTGCTTTAATTCATCAGAAGAAAGGATATACCATTCTTTCGGAACTGAAAAATCACTTTGCTTAAAGAATAGCTTTAAAGCACCTTCTGGAATTGGATTTTCTTTTATCGTTTTTCCTTCAAGTGTTTTGAAGAAGTTTCTCATGTGAATAAGTCTTTTAGCTATTATTGAAGATTTACTAACGGTAAGCTTATGCTCATTTACATAATCATGAGCATAACTTGAAACTAACGAAGTAGTAATTTTATTAATCTTAGCTTGCCTGAAATATGCTTTAAAGTCATTGGCCGATTCTTGCCAAGCTTTTAATGTTACAGGGCTAATTGTTTTAGCCCTTCTATTAACATACTTTTGAAAAGCATCAGCAAATACAGCATTTCCATCACTAAGATTAAAGCCATCTTCATACTCAGCCCATAACTTTCGCTCTAGTTTAACCGCCTCTTTTTTGGAATCTGCATATTTAACGGGAAAGCTAATCCGTTTACCAGTAACTTTATCAACTGGTTGGATTCTAACCTTCCACTTACCTACATGCTTACCATTTTTAACTTTTGTAATCATATTTAATCCTTCCTAATAAGAAAGGATAGAATGCATGTACATTTACATTCTATCCTTTAAGCTTTATTTAGTCCATGTGGTTGCTTGGTGGTAACTTGCTTTACTTAGCCAATCTTCTACTTCATTTAGAATGAAGTATGCTCTGCTATTAGGTAACTGATGATATGGCATACCAGACTTTTTAAACTTATAGAAAGTAGTTGTACTAATTCCTAAAGTTTGGCAAAGCTGCTTAGCATTTAAAATTGTTTGCTTCATAGTACCTCATCTTCTAAAATTTATAATGAAATATATTTTCAAAGCTTAAGCATTATCTTGGTCGGTATGCTTAGGTCTTTTTATTTTTAGCCGCCTTTTAATGAACTTAGGAGTTACATGAATTGGTTGAATCCGGCGTAGAAGTTGATCAACCGTATCAACTTGCCGATCATCAATTTTAGTAGTTCTATAAAAGTCTTTCGGCGAGTACGGCGTTGTGATAATAATTTCCTCCACACTTAATTTTTTATCACGGTAACGGCTTGGTGCTGCCTTGTCGTGCTGATAAGGATCCAAGATTCTTAGCAAATCTGAATAATTAAAATCATTCGGTCGTAAATCATTTAAAATAATGAAATGTTCGCCATTATATGTTTGAAAATAATCTCGACTACTTCCAAGAATTACATATTTTTTCTTACGCAAGAGGTATTCTGCATACCGGGTCTTACCTACCCCCGCTTCACCATAAAGCCACAAAGTATGCATAGGCTTACCTTCAAACTTCTTTAGCCATTCTTTATGCTCTTTATCGGCCTTCAACTCATCAATCTGATCAATTAATTTTTTTCGCCGCGCAAGTTGAGAAATTCCAATTTGGTCTTCTAGCTCTTGATACTGAATCTTTCCTTCTGCATACTGATTGATCAGTGATGAAATATATTTAGGACTTTTAGAAATTTTAGTTCTAATATTTTTCATTCTCGCTGGAAAATCAAAAGAAGCTACCACTTCTGTATCTTTATAGACATGCTTTCCTTGTTCTCTTGCCTCTTCAGTTTCATGAAGAAGGTAGGAATAAGCATTAGCAATTCTACCTTTCCAGACATCTACATACTGCGCCTGATCATTGAATAAATTCGCTATGGTACTTAGCTTCTGTGGGTTTTCGTACTTGAGTACTGCATGGATGTGCGGCCGAATGATTTTACCTTCTTGGTCTTTTTTAGGATCTTTATCGTGCTTAATATAAGCCCATTCCATCGCTCCTGACTGATTTAAGATCTGTTTAAAATCAGATTCTTTTACTGATAAATGATTTAGATCCTGCACATACATAAATTGCCTTGCTCTAATTTCCTTTTTCATAGCCACCTCCAAAATTTCCATTATCTAAACAAAAATCGAGTAACTCTTGCATATCCTCAAAAGAAAAATCAATTTGTTGTTTAACATGAGGTAACGACTGAAAAGCTTCATAATAGTAAACTGGCAAGCCTAACTGTTGAGCCACATAGAAAGCATCCTGCTCAGCTACAATTTCTAGCTTATCTTCGATCTTTCTTACAACTACTAATGGTAACTTAGCATTTCTAGTTACTTGCTTATATAATAGAAAATTAATTCTAGTAGAATTATAATAAGCTGCATTAACAATAAATTTACTGTAATCAGTTGTCTTGTAAATTCTTGATACTTCTTGTTTTTGCATTTTGTTTTATCCTTCTTTCGTTAAAATCAAATTTCTTTAATCGGTTATATAAAAAAGGACTTCCTCTAACCAAATTTTTTATAGTATTCACTCTTCCTTTAACAGTCTCCTTGGATAAAGAGCATTGTATTTTCTAAATCTTCAAGAGGCGGTGCAATTGGCTTGGCCTTCTCACGTAGTTTTCCACTTCCTTGGAAAGTCTCATAATAGTAAATTGGCAAGTTAAACCTTTTTGCAATAAAGAAGCTTTCTTGATCGTTTAAAACCTCTAGCAAACCACCATCCAGTTTTTTCACTTCGAGAATTGGTAAAGGTTGTTGCTTCTTAAAGTAGAGCATTGTTAAATAATTTAATCTTGTCAAAGTAGTGTATTCCATAAATCCTAAGAATTTATCGTAATCTCTACTTACCTTAATTTGTGCTACAATATTTTGATTTTGTTTCTTCATTTTTTATTCGCCCCTAGTCAAAATGTCCATTATTCAAACAAAAGTTTAATAATTCCTCCATATCATTAAAGGAAAAGTCAATTTTTTGTTTAGCTCGTGGAACCGAATGATATGCCTCATAATAGTAAACAGGCAGACCCATTTGCTTTGCTGCATAAAAACTGTCTTGTTCTGAAACAATTTCCAGCTTTGAATCTACTTTTCTTACAATGACAAGCGGTAGCTTCTCATGTTTAATCAGTGTTTTATACATTAAAAAGTTAATTCGTGTATCATTGTAAAGCTCAGCACTTACAACAAACTTGCTATAATCAGTGGTTTTGTAAATTCTTGAAACTTCTTTAGTTTTCATAAAATGGTTAACCCCTTTTCTTTACGTCTTTCAATAAATCTGCGTAAACGATTTAATTGATCATCTGAAATACTTAATTTTTTTGTGTCTTTGCTTTGATACTTACCAGCATTAAATGTTTCATAGTAATACACTGGACGTTTTAATGCCTTAGCAGCATAAAAACTATCTTGATCATTAATAATTATTAACTTCTGATAACCTTGCTTTATTTCTAAAACCGGTAACGGAATATCATCCTGCAAGTAGCGAAGCATTAAGTAGTCTGCCCGTAGATCATTACGAAAGTAAGTATCTGGCTCAAACTTGTCATACTCGTATGACTTTCTAACCACCGTTACTTCATCATCTGAAGCCATCAATGGAGGGATCGAAGCAAAGGGATTTAATCTCTTCATAATCGTTTTTCCTTTCTTGAATAGTATGCAGTACAGTTGCACAGTTAGTGACAACTAGTAAATAACAAGCCCTACTAGTTGTCCTATAAGGGCTTGTATAACTTGCACACAATAATATTTTTATTTTTTGCGGCGCTTCTCGCCTCGCCCTTACGGGCGGCGGACGCGCCGCAATTAATTTATCTTTAGTCATTTTTTATTCCTTTTCTTTTTCATTATTCTTCTTAAATAAGCGGCAATAAGTAGGATAGTTGGGCTCTGGATCTTTACCATCCATAATATCGTCCACACGATATAGCTTATCTAAAGTGTTTTGATACCATTTTTTAGCTTCATCAAACGTTAATGGACGGAGGTCAGCTCCTGCTTCCATCCCACTATCATAGGCAGGACATCCGTATGGACTTGAACCATTGCCTTCTCCATATAAGAAGAACTTGCCATTGGGTGCTTGATACAGCCATTCTTTGTAGTATTTAAAATTGCTTGGGAAAAATGGGCTTTCATACTCAGCAATAATTTTTGAATTTTCAGTGTCGTATAAGTAATCTTCGTAAAGTCTTTGCATAATTAAAAAATCCTTTCTTTGATTCAATGTCCTTAATGGACTTCTTTTTCTTTACACGCTATATACTAGTTAATAAAATCTAGAAATTGGACAGACAAAACGGGAAACTTAGTAATTTTAAGTTTCCCGTTTTAACAGCTTTTCAAGAGCTTTTAAGTTTAGGATCTGGAAAATAATGTCTTATTTCTAGAAAAAAAGTGATGGGCATAATCTTATGCTCATCACTTACGAGTTCCTTCAATAATGTAATAATTTGGGTCGCTTGTTTTATCGCTGGATAAAGTGTACCTTCTAAAATTTAGCCGCGAAATTTTATCAATGATGTTAGGCCAATTTTTTTCAAGTTGTACCATACCATCTGGGTACTCTGGAATACGAATTTTGACTTCAAGTCTTTTTGGAGAAAGTTTAACTTTGGTCATTCTCATATAAGAGTTATAGTCACATGCCACATAATAAGCTTGACTGGTTCTGGATAATCCTTTGGTAGGCAATTGCAAAAAGTGAATTAATTCTCTACGTTGAATTAATGCTAATGTAAAGTACTTAATCTTTACCCAATTCATAGTAATTTCTCCTTACTATAATAAGTCGGACACAGCAATGGTAATACCTGATAAGGGTGCTGATCATCTATAATCTGAATTAGTCCCGTTCCTTTACCCGTAGGGATTACGATTCCTTCTGGATCCAAATCTGGAAATAAAAATTGCGTTGTTTTCCTATTAATATTGCCTAATTGTATACGTACATTAGCTTGGTCACGAATGGAGGTAGGAACAGAAAGATGGTCAAACCGTTGGCCTACCAGTATTAGATGCACATGCGTAGCACGTCCGAGTAAAGCTATTTGCGATAGCAGCGCAAAGAACGAATCTTTAATATTTTTATTGATGCCTTCTGATAGTGCTAAGATTTCATCAATTACTACCGTCATATGCCTTAATGGTAAAGTTGGGTTATCTATCAATTCTCTTTGACGCTTATGAATTAAATTTAAGCACTCAGTTAACGTGCTATTAATTTGAGCGACAAAATCTGATTTCGAGCGATTATTTTCTGGATAGATTACTTTTATATCATTAATTTTTGCCCATCGAGTCGGTTCATCCATCTTTGGATCAACCACTATCAAGGTACTTATTGTTTTTAAACATTCTAACCAGTAAGTTAAATGGTAGGATTTCCCTGAACCTGAATTTCCTGCAATCGCTACAGATGTTACTTTATTATAGTTAATACTTAGATCTTTCATAATCGGAATTTGGTTAGTATTTGAAGTAACAAAACTCTTAAGATCAGGAATAACTAATCTTTTAGCAACGCCTATTTTCCAAGGAAAGTATAAAGCTCGTTGAACGTGAATATCATCTGTATTTAATGGAATAAAATAAGCATTATTTTGCTTAAGTAAAGTAAATCTTGGATATAATGCTGCATTCAAAATTTTAAAAATTCTTTGATACAAATTGTTGTCGATAAGATATCCCGCGGGCATCCGCGGGATAAACTTAACGCCACCTTTATCTAAATCAATAGAAAAGCTATTAGTATAACTAGTTTCACCCTGCATATCAGACCCTAAGGCCATATCAACGCTTTGGGTAATGTAGTTAATGAGTTGATCTTTTTTCATCACAGCTATTTAACCTCTTTTACATCATCAGCCTTAAAGTAAACATCATAACGTGTTTCATACGCAGTAATGTTGTCAAAGCTAACTACTGACATATACTTTGGGAGCTCCACCTTTTTAGCAAACTTTACTTGGAAATATTCTGCTCCTTCCTGTGTAAAGCCTGCCTTATAGGCATCAATTTTCTTAGTAGGCTTGCCATCTACCCACTCATACTGAGGAATTAACTCAGTACTTAAAGAGTAGATAGGTCGGTTCCTATCTAAGTTCTCCCAAACTGCTGCTGAACTATAACCACTAGGGTTTAATTTTCTTTTCATGGCTTTTAGCCTCCTTTATCTTGTTTACATAGTTAGAATACGAAGATTTTCCTAGAAAAAGAATCCCTCTTTTCTAGAAATTGAAATCCTATTTTCACGGTATTTTAGGGAACTACCAAGAAGAAAAGATAGTTTTTACAGAAAAAGAGCGCTAAGTTTTTTATTTACTTAGTGCTCTTACTCGCAATACCAATTTAAAGGATCATGCAATTTTTTATCATATTTAGAATAGCCATAGCTAACTATTAGTCTTTGACCATTCCAATTTATAGTATGGAGTTCACGTAGGACGTAGTCCTTTACATATTCAACCTCATAGAAATTACTAATAGAGTGTTGCAAACTATTTTTAAAAATAATATTCCGTTTCACCTCCTTCAAATCATGATTGAATTCTTGCTTAAAGTTTATATTCAATTGCTTATATTTGGTAAAAAGGTCAGTGTCAATTTGATTAATTGGATCTATTGAGTCGTCAGTTACGGAATTTTGAATACTTTCAGTAACTTCTTTCTCAACTTTTGCCATATCCTTATCTTTGATATATTGTGAATTGTTTTCAATCTTGGACAAAGCAGCATCCTTTTCTTGTTTTGTTCGCCCTAATTTCTGAAAACTATGATCAATTAATTTTTTATCTTCAGCTTGGAGTATCGACACATCAAAGGCTTGAGATTTTTTTGAAAAATAATCTCTTAGAATGACACCAATTAAATAATTAACTTGATTCTTTGCAATCTTATACTTTTTCTTACCTTGATTTTCTTTGTAATAATCAATACCATTACTTTCTTTTTTTATAGTTGCAATAATTGTTTTTTGCATAGTGTTAATTAAATAGTCGTCTTCAACTTGATTACCAGTAAATAATTTATACTTTTTATTGGCATCTTCAATTACTCGACGAATTGAAACGTATTGCATTTGAATTTCTTTTGCACTTGAATTCATTTAGAAATCCTCCATTTAAGCACAAAAAAAGGACCGCTAAGCCTTTTGCTTAACGATCCTTTATAATATTGAAAAGTATGGGAAAAGGAGACAGTCAAAACTTTGCCTCCTTTTCCCTATAAAATTTAAGTTTTTTGGGTACCCTGACTACCCTGCTATTCTCGTCTTGGACTCGATCATTATAATCATAAAATCACCTCTTGTCAATAATTTTTTAAGTTTTTATTTTAATTAAATTACAAAGATTATAGGGATATAATCAGAAAACGCCTTGATGCCTTTTCTATAAAGTAAAACAATAGAGACGGAGCACATAAGAAGTCTTGCAGCGGCCATAAAATCTTGCACTAGAGATATCCAATAGAAAAAATAAACGACAGCTTGCCTCCGCATTCTGAACATGCCGCGCTTGCCGCTAAACGCACCCAAGAAGCCGATCCAAGTCGCGCCTATAAAATTACAGATGCTTTTTGTCAATTCCTAGCGATGCGCGACAGTTGGGAAGATTTAGCTAATGGGTACTTTGATCAAGCCGTAGCAAATGCCCAAGAGGCTTCAGAAAAGACGCACCGTGACGACGACAGCGAATATTAAAACGCAAAAAAAGAGCAACCGAAAAAGTTGCTCTTTTTATATGTATTAGAGGATCCACCCCTATTGCGCATAATAAGCATGAAATTTCTTATAATTTACAAGATTAAGTATAACGCGATTTTAGTTGTATTAGAAAAGAATCACAAAGAAAAAAAGGGCAACTTAAAAATAAGTTGCTCTTTTTAATATATGGGCATTAAGCTTTTTGCAGCACCAATACCCGATCAACATTAACACATAATTTGTAGGTAGCCGTCCTACTTTGCGCATTTCTTAGTAACAATGATTATGTTGTACAAATATTATAACATAAAAATAATCAAATCAATCAAACTAGGAAACTATAAACATTTACAGATCTACTCTTGCATTCAAGAATGGTAAATATTACTCTTATATTTATAGTATATTTTAAAAGTGAGGTTATTAATTTGAGTTGGTTAGTACTTACAGGAATATATTATATTATCATTATAGCACTATTAATCTCTTTGAAATTTATGACAAAACATTTAAAGCAATTATATACACGTTATAAAAGAGCCACTATTGAAGCAATCCTTGATGCTGTATGTGATTTAGGTGAGATTATGGTAATACCTGCTATGATGACAGACCATAAAAGCTTAATTGCGTTATTAGTTATGATTGTTCTTTTAGTCTGTTTATATTTACTGCGTAATTATATCAAAGTTGATTTAGATCTAATTGAACATGATAAAACAATTCCTCACGCTCCTGAAACAATTAGTACATTAAGTGATATTATTAGTCGAATAACAAATTTTTTCAAAAGAACAAACACCAAGTAAGGCAGAGAGTGATAAAAGTAGTACCACCCATAAGAGCAGCACCAGCATCACCCACGTCAGTATGCATATTGGCAAAATAAATAGCCAATCCAACTTGAAATGCAGCATATAAATGCAAGCCTATTAAGGCAATCCAATATTCCTTTGTATCCCTTGTCCATTGTTTTGGCTCTTTTGGTGACTTGGACTCTTGTTTCTTTTGTTTTTCTAACATTTTTAATTTTTCCTTTCTAAATAAAAAAAACAACGCGTAGAATTGATCTACACGCTTAAATTAACAAAAATTTTTACAGCATGAGCATCTATAAGTGATGCGTGGAGGAGTCTGCGTAAGCAAACGACGAAATGCATCTGATGTATGGTACTGCATAGTCAAATAAATCTATAATTTATTAATGTTACTATACTTAATTACATCTTTAATTAGTTTAGCGACGTATTTGCTAAGTAACAGAGCAAAGATAAATGTTAAGCTACACATAGCAATAAATGCGCAAATTAAAATTACTGTTGTTTGATTAATTGCTGTAATATGTCTAGTTAACATGTAGTTAATAAAGTTATTAGTTGCTAACGGTGCTAATAGCAAAGCACTAAAGCTTGCAAACGTCCAAAATAAGTCGTTTTTAATGGCAGTTAATAAAATCTTTTGCTTTTCTAGCATTTTAGTTACCTCGTTTTAATTTATAGAAATTTCAGGACTTAATTTAAACTTATTTGAAGTTAATTTTGTAATTAATAAGTAAGTGAATGTGTTGCAATACCGCCAATAAATGCTAATGTTGTGATTATTAACATAAAACAAAATGTAGCTAAAATATATCCTGTGTTTTCTTTAATGTGATTTACTAAATGACCAATCAGCATACCGAAATATAAAGCGGTAATTCCCAGAAATAATAATGTAACAAAGCCATAATAAGTTAACATTGTATAAGTTTCCTTTCTAAACTAAAATAAACACAAAAAACATGGGAGTAACAAATGTTTCTAATAATTGATAAAAATACAGCAGCATCTATTTTAGTGTTTGTAATTTTAATGTTATTACTAATTATGACAGTCTACTGTATGATTATGTCATACAAATTATTATTCTTTAATGATCAAAAATATCGTGTAGTAATGAAAGACAGCTTAAGCCTATTAATTATTCCTACTTTGGTAAATCTATTTAGCAATGATTTATCACAAGAACAATTAATAGGCAATTATATATTAATTTTTATTTTGTTTTGTTACTACCTTTTTATTGAACTATTCGAATTGAAAACAGATATGGCCTTTGGTAAAAAATATTTTATAATCTCAATAATTTTTGTGTTTATCTTAATATTAATAACTGCAGCTCTTATGTTAATGATTTTACTTAAATTACACGTGTTAGATATACTGCGTCAAATATAAGTGCAATTACTAAAGATACTACAAATAAGCCAAAAAACACACCAATCGCATAATGAATTTTACTGGTGTTTGGCTCGGGTGAATCAATAAATAAGAGAATAAGTGCAATTAACATGATAATTGATGCAACAGCTAATGTGGTGTTCCTACATGCTAAAATTTGATTAGCCGTTAATGTGTTAAACCAATTAAACATATATTTAAATACCTCACTTTTTATAAAAAAACAACGCGTAGAATTTGATCTACGCGTTTTAATTTACAGAAAATTTCAGGGTATAAAAAAATAAGATTGTAATTTGCAATCTTATAACATAAATTTCAAGGCTAATGCAACACTAAGAAAGAACCGCAAAGAAAGCGCACAAATAATAAATATTTGTACGTCTAAATTTTGGTAAAGTGTTGCATAGAAATGCCTTTCTAAAAAGCCCCTATAAAGGGGGAACAAATTATGTACTCGAATACGTTGTCCGTAATCCAGAGTAATCCCCATATACAGGGGAACAATTATTTTAACATGCAATTTAGTAGTTTCTTGCATAGAGTAATCCCCATATATAGGGGAACAATTATTAGAAATATAAAATTAATTAATATAGTTCATAAATATGTCCAACAAAGCGGCCATGCTTGTCAAATCTAGCACTGTTGACATGGTATGTATGTGCTGCACGGTGCATTTTACGTAAATCGCTTTGTTTAATGTAACGCAAAGTCCCATGTTGATCAGCAGTAGCTAAGTACCATTCACCTTGGATTTTTACGCGGTTACCGGTTCCACGCTTATCAAGTACCATGAAGTACTTACCATGACCAAACTTTAAATTCTTACCAACTGAATCAAGGTAAACCGGATCACCATTTTCATTTCTGGCTTCACCACGGTTATAAGTTTGTACTGTTTGTCCCTTATTAATTTGGTAACTTACAGGCGCATAAAAGTCTTTAGCTCTCATTAAAAAATGACCTGGATAATTATTAGCAATGAAATAATGTACGCCATTAATAGTCTTAATACCCACAATATCATCGCCACCAAAAGTAGTACTATAATCAGGCTTTTCGCCATGCATATTATAAGTAGGACTATCAGCAGCCCAATTAATCATTTCTAACTGCTTATTAAAATAATGTGTACCCGGCTTATTAGCTAACTTAATATAATGGCTAATTGCACCAGGTGTTTGTACATTAACAATACGTCGGGCAGCTTGAACAGTTTGAGCCGTTTGATTATTAACTAAATAAGTACCACCAAGTAATACAAAACTCATTGCGGCAGCACTAACTAACTTCTTAACAAGATTATGTTTTTCTAAAATATTCATAATTCATAAATACCTCGTATTTCTATTTTATATTTTTAAATTTACAAAAGTAGTAGGGATTTAAAAGCATCCCTTTATATATTAACACTTGCTTTAAAAAGTTGAATAGAATTTCAGGGTAATTAAAGATGCCATGCATTGCTTGGCTAAGACAATTTTTTGAAATCACAAGTTCCCCTATCATAGTAAAATATATTTTGTAAACAAAATTATTGTTTAAATAAAATAGGAAGGATATGAGATTATGCAAGAAACTAAATTGCATGTTAAAAAGCGGCGCAAGCGCTATTTAACGTTACTTACCGTAATGCTCATGATGGCAGGCTGTGGAGCTGGCCTAGCCGGTTCAAGTAACATGGCTTTAGCTAAAGGTAAAAGTCATGAAAGCGTAGCCGCTAAGAACTCTAAAGGCTATACTAAGGGCGAACATAATGCAACAGCCTCTTGGCAAAATGTCAAAGATGTCTATAATATTGACAGCTTTAAAGGTTGGGTTAAGCCTGGTATGGACTTTGATGGCTATCTTCAGTTTCCAAATTTGAGTAAACATCCGCCAAAAGGTTTTAAATATAGTGTATTTGGTGGTTCAAAATCTAATTGGATGGTTGATACAGCTGATGGCAATATGCCACTTTATAAATTCTCTGATAGTGACAAAGGCCACGTCGGGATTATGTATAAGAATGCAGCTTATTATTACGATGCCAAAACAATGAAACGTAAACCGGTTTCAATTAGGCTCACTGTTACTAATTGGAAGCGTGATAATCGAAGTGCTAATTGCTATTTAAGATTTCACCAACATAATATTGCACTTAGTGTTTTAGGCAATAAAATAACTACAGTTCATATTGATGTGATTGGTGCTAAAGGTAAGAAAATTCCATTGTCCTTCTGGGACGTCGATTATGGCCAACACATTCAAATTAAGCACTGGATTAAGGCTTATCATACCACACCAACTAAAATTGTTTACGAACGTAATGGCTGGTTTGGTGGTGCTGATGGTCCTGTACTTACACCAGCAATTGAAGGTACCGTTTTGTCAAATGACCCTGAGGGTGCCTTTGGTTCAACAATCAACACAAACAATCTTGATGTTTCTTTTGGTACTAACGCCTTTGTATCTGATGTTAAAGACTATGATAGATCGAATCGTCCACATGCTGTTAAACCGAGTGCAACTATTGGAACGAACAAAGCTATTAAGAAAAAAGTTAAGCTAGGATCATTCGGTAACTACTTTACCATTGGTTCTAATAAAAATGCACAGCCATGGCACATTCCAAAGCGACTTGTTGGTAAATATGCCGGCTTGAAAGAAAAAGGAACTAAAGTTGGCAAAGATTGGGTTAAGAACCTAAAAGTTCCTAAACCTCAAGGCAGTTTTTACTACAACATCCGAAACGTTGTTTACTGGCAAACAGCCGAAGATCTGGCCAACTATGGCTGGGCTGACAACGATTTCGACCCGGGCCTAGATATTAACCGCGTTAGAGTTTATAAACAAAGCTCTGATGGTGGTAAAATGGTTGATAAAACCAGCTTCTTTAAGATTTCCCAAGGCAAGCATAGCGTTAAAGTTTTAGCAAAGCCGGGTGCTCTTAAGAAAGGCGCATTCTACAACGGTATTTACAACGTAGTAATTAAAGTTACACCTAATAGTAAATTTAATTATAACCGCAAAAAAGGCGAAAAATTTGTCGGTATTGTCCACAATAAAGCCCAATATGTTGTAGATTACAAGCATAAGAAGCGGAATAAGAAGATCACTTGGACCGGTAAGACTAACCAAGTTACCGTAACTGTTACCGGTGGTAAAAAGCCAAAGCCGGAACATATACCGGATAGTCCAGGTAGAGGTGCTAAATGGGTTTACAAGCGTAAAGAAGGTACAACTGGTAAAAACAGTTGGGATATGTCCAACTACGACAATGGTACAGTTGTTGCCGGTCAAGAATTACACTACCGTTTAGCCTTTAGAATTAAAGCTCTGCAAGATACTGCTAATGAAAAGAAGAAGTATTCTGCAGCAACAATTACCGATCATTTACCAAGCTACTTAGACGGTAGCACTGTTAAGAATGCTAAAGTAAGTTTTGGCAGTCCTAATGGCGGTGTAAGTGCAAGTGGTGGTCAAACCATTACCGCTGATGCTTCTCCATTCTTACAACAAATGAAGGGCGGTGGTGTACTGTACTTGAACTTTAAAATTTAATTCATTATTTTTCCTGCCTATGCTTCTAATGTATAAGCTTTTTTATTTTGCACAAAACATTCTAAGCTAAATA
>NZ_AZFO01000021.1 GCF_001436305.1 Lactobacillus ultunensis DSM 16047
TATTTAGCTTAGAATGTTTTGTGCATAAAATAAGTTCTTCTTTGACAAGAACTTAAAAAGCACCTATATTTGAGCTAACTTAGTTCAGATATAGGGAGGGCTAATATATGGTTGACTTAACAAAATATATGAAAAAAGGCTTAGTTGAACAAAAGCCAGGACAAATTTTAGCTTTTGCCAGCTATACTAATAAGATTCCGGACATTGTAAAATTCACGATTGGTGAACCAGATTTTAATACTCCGGACCATATTAAGAAGGCTGCTGAAGCAAGTATTGAGAATAACCATTCACACTATGCACCATCGAATGGTACCCCAGGATTGCGCAAGGCTGCAGCTGACTTTTTGGCTAAAAAGTATGGTCAAAAGTATGATCCTAGTGAAATCTTGGTCACTAACGGTGTTACGGAATCCATTTATGACTTTTTGACTGCGGTGATTAATGCGGGCGACGTCATTTTGGTGCCAACGCCTATTTTTCCACTTTATATTGGGGATGCACTTTCAATGGGCGCTCAAGTTGTCCAAATTGATACATCAGGTGATGACTTCAAATTAACGCCGGCTAAGTTGAAAGCAGCTTTGGATAAATATAGCGCTAAAGTTAAAGCTTTGGTCATGAATTATCCTACTAATCCGACTGGTGTCATGTATACGCAAGCTGAACTTGATGCCTTGTCCGATGTAGTTAGAGATAAGCCAATTTTCGTCCTTTGTGATGAAATTTATAGCGAACTTAACTACGATCAACCCCATGCTTCAATGGAGAAGACCTTGCATGATCAAGTCGTATTGATGAATGGTGTCTCTAAAGCATGGGCAATGACAGGCTACCGGATCGGTGTGGTAGCTGCTCCAAAGCCAATTCTGACGCAAATTGCCAAGATTCACCAAGCAATTACTACAACTGAGCCAACGCCAATGCAAGATGCAGCTGAGGAAGCTTTTAGTAAAGGGCAAGATGATGCGTTGCCAATGAAGAAAGAATTTCAAAAGCGGCGCGATGTGCTATATGACGGCTTAACCAAGCTAGGCTTTGAATGCGTTAAGCCAAAGGGAGCCTTCTACATCTTTGCCAAGATTCCTGAAGGACTTGAACAAGATGATACTAAGTTCATTTATGACTTAGCTGAAAAGGGTCACGTAGCCGTAGTTGCTGGTTCATTCTTTGCTAAGGGTGGCGAAGGCTACATCCGCTTATCTTACGCAACTTCAATGGATCAAATTAAGGAAGGCTTGAAGCGACTAGAGAAATACGTTAAAGAAAATAGAAAATAACTAAAGAAAACAGATATTGAAAATCTCAATACCTGCTTTTTTATTGTTTAGAATAATTTATTTTTCATTAGCAAATGGGTAAGTCATACCCCAAGCTGTTCTAATACTGGTTAAGATGTGTGCTACGCGACGTGATTTTTCAAGTTCGCCTTCATCATGACCTTGTTCAACATACTTTTGAAAATCGGTAATCTCGTATTCGAGTGCCTTGTCGCTGTCACCAGCAGTCACCTTATCGTAAGTTTCTTCATGGGCGCTTTGCGTGTAAGTGATGTCGGCTTCGGTGCCACGTGGATATTGGTTAATTTCAAAATAGCCTTTGGTACCAGAAACTAGTCCACGTTTTGGCTGCTTAGCGCGCATCGACAGGGACATTACAGCCATTTGTCCTTGCGAGTTTTTCAAAATAATGCCAGATTGTTCATCAACACCGGTTTCAAAGAATTTTACTGTAGTGTTGATGCTTTCTGGGTATTCATTCATGAAACTCATGGCAAAAGCAGTAGCGTAGCCACCGATGTCCAGTAAGGCACCACCAGCTAGATCCTTATTGAAAAAGCGATTTTTTGGATCATAATCTTTCAAGGAACCAAAGTTGATTTGAATCATCTTGATTTCACCGAACTTACCAGCTGCAATCATGTCTTGCATCTTCTTGTAAATTGGCATGTGGTATAAAGTGAAACCTTCTATCAATAATAGATGTTTGTCCTTAGCCATTTGAGCTACTTCATCGAATTGTTTAGCGTTGACTGTGATGGCTTTTTCACAGAAAACATGCTTGCCAGCGTTTAACGCCTTCTTGATATATTCATAGTGAAAAGTGTGTGGGGTAGCAATATAAATAATGTCGATGTTAGGATCGTTGATCATTTCATCAGGATCAGTGAAAGCATGCTTGACCTTTTTATCCTTAACAAAGGCATCAAGAGCTTCTTTGTGTGGATTAGCTGCAGCGTAGATTTCGCCGTTTACATTGTTTAGGGCATCGGCCATGTCGTGAGCGATCCAGCCGGTACCAATAATTCCCCAATTATATTTCTTCATAATAAGTGCCTTTCTATATTAAAATCGTTAACTTAATTTTAGTTGTGAAAAACGCTTTCGTCTATGTTAGTAATTTTAAAATTTTCTTAACTAGGTAAGTAGCCTAAGTTCCGATATAATAAGATTCATGGGGAACTAGAATGAGAATTTTTAATACTTTTTTAGTGTGCAAAAATTCTGCGAGCTAGTTCTGTAATATTGATCAAGTTAAGCTCCAGAGTAATTCTGGAGCTTTTTTAATTGTGAGGGAAGTAGATGCGAAAAGATTTTAAAGAAAATATCCTGAAGATTTTAAGCGGCGTGAGTACTGGCGTAGTGATTGCATTAGTGCCAGGGGCTTTGATTAATGAATTGATGAAGGGGATGCTTGGCTTTTGGCCAGGTGCGCAAAACGTATTGACGATGACCTTGTTGATGCAAAACTTGTTGGCCGTCTTTGCGGGACTGTGCGTGTCATACTTGTTAAAGTTTAATCTGATTCAGTCGGGCTCGGTGACGGCGGCAGCGATGATTGCCAGTGGTGCGTTTGAAGTGAAAAAAGGTCAGATTGTGCTGTCTGGAGCAGGCGATGTGATTAATATTGCGTTGACGATTTTGATTGCGGCGATGTTGGTGAAGCTGCTGGGGGTAGCTACACTGTTTTGGTGATGCCTTTGGCAGTATCGATTTTAGCTGGTGGCTTAGGTCAACTAGCATTGCCATATACGAAGATGATTACGGGAACGATCGGCAGTGTAATTGCTACGTTGACGAGTTTTCAGCCGTTGTTGATGGGAATCGCTTTTGGAACATTAGCAGTTTCTCCAATCTCTTCTGTAGGAATTGCGATGGCAATTGGAATTGAAGGCATTGCTTCGGGTAGTGCAAACTTAGGTATTACGGCTGGGGCTTTTACTTTAGCGGTGATGAGTAGCAAAGTTAACGGCTTTGGTACGACAATTGCTCACTTTGTTGGTACTCCAAAGATTCAGATGGCTAATGTATTGAAGAAGCCAAAATTGTTTGTGCCGATTATTGCTTCGGCAGGAGTAGCTGGCTTAATTGGCGCAATTTTTAATATCACGGGTACGCCTAATTCTGCTGGCTTTGGCTCTGCTGGGTTGATTGGACCACTTGTCGCTTACCAGAATATGGTTGGTGGACCTATTGCGGTTATCCTTTTGCTAGTACTTTTTGCAGGTATTCCTCTTTTATTAGGTTTTATTATGCGTTATATCTTTATTCAAAAATTAGAGTATGTAGATGAAGAAGATTTGCTTATCAAAAACCAGTAAAAAGAACACTATGTATAAGTAAAAGTCAATAGCTTGTGGAATAATTCACAAAAATGTAAATATTTGATTACTTTTTGTAATAGTGTAGTAATTACATTTTAATATCCTAGCGTTACAGTGCTGTTGGCGATTTCAGGAGAGAACTCTGAAAATCGCATATCTCACCCGTAAGCGACTTTTTTTGGTTCGGGGGGTAACATGGTATAATAGATTCACAAGTGAACAGGAGATATATAACTTACTGCTTACTTATAGAGTTTTGATCCAAGAAGGAGAGAACGTATAATGAAGAAAAATAGAAAGATGTTAGGTTTAGCTGCAGCTGCTTTATTAGCAGTTGCTCCAGTTGTCGCTTCAACTGTTCCAGTTAACGCTGATGTTACTGCTAATGTTGGTTCTGCTGCCGGTACTGCTGCAAATACTAATACAACACAACAAGCTCCGGTTAATAAACCTTACTTTACATATAATAATGAAATTATTGGTGAAGCTTCACAAAGCAATCCTTTAGGAAATGTAGTTCGTAGTACTATTAGTTTTAAGGCAAAGGATAAGGTATCAACTTTAATTGATACTATTTCTAAAGCTGTTCAATTCCACAAGGATAATTATGCTGGTGGCGAAAAAGTTACTATTAACAAGGATAACTTTATCAGTCAATTAAGAGCTAATAATGTAACTGTTACTACAATTAATGTTGGTAAAGATGGCAAACCAACTAAAAATAATAAACCTGTTAAGGGTGGTAGTAGCTATGAAGAAATTACCAAAGTTCCAGGTACTTCATTTAACATTACTTTGAGTGCAAGTGTTAATAATCAAACTGCTACTATTCAAATTCCAATGGTACCTGAAGGTGCTTCAACACCTGTTGACACTACTGAAAATCCACAAATTAATTGGACTAAAGATGGTGCAGCACAAAGTGCAAGTTTGAATGGACAAGTCTTCCAAGTAGCTGTGGGTTCACAATTTAATCCATTGAACTTCACTAACAGTAATGGTGAAAATATTGCTATTTCTGCTCAACAAAGTAAGAACAATACTACTTATGCTTCAATTGAAGCAACTTCTAACCCAGTTAACACATCAGAAGCTGGTCGTTACTACAATGTAACTTTAACTGCTACTGGTATGACTGGTAAGAAGACTACTGCAACATACATGGTTTTGATTACTTCAAGTCAAAAGCAAACCTTGTATGCTAATGGTGCAAGTTCAATCACTACATATAGTATTTATGGTCCTAACGTTTTAAGTAACGCAACTACCTTTAAGGATGGAGATCAAGTATACGTTTCTGATCAAACCAAGACCATTAACAACGTATCTTACTCACAAGTTTCACCTAAATCAAAGAATGATGCTAACTCAAGCAATATTTGGGTAAAGACTTCATCACTTGTAAAGCCAGCTGCTACTGAAAAGGGCGAAACTCACGTTGTCATGGTAGCTTCAAGAGCTTATGACAAGAATGGTAAGTACTTAGGTCATATGTACGACACTTACACCAACATTGACATTGTTCCTCAAGTTGTAACTATCAACGGCAAGACCTACTACAAGGTTGCAGGTAAGGATGAATATGTTCGTGTAACCAACATTACTGGTACTCAACGTAAGTTACGTCACAATGCTTACATTTACTGGTCATCATACCGTCGTACCCCAGGTACTGGCAAAGTTTACAGAGGTCAAACTGTAACTACTTACGGTGCTTCATACAGATTCAGAAATGGTAAGAGATACTACAGAATCAGTGGTTGCCGTGACAACAACAAGCGTTACATCAAGGCTGTAAACTTCTATTAAAAAGTAGAATAATTTAACCGAAAAAAGTCGATGCGAAAGCACCGGCTTTTTTAGTTATCTCATGTGTTTATATTTTCTCTTACTTCCATGAAGCATTGATATGCCTTTAATAATTAAAGCTATGGCTACCAGTAAAGCTATCGTTGTAGTTATTATGCTACCGATTGGTAAGCTTTTATGTGATGTTGTCTGATTTGGTTCAGCATTTTTCTTATTGTTAGATTTAGCATTATTCTTATTTTGCTTATCATCCTTGTTAGCTGAATTTTTATCTTCTTTTTTCTTATCAGTAGGCTGGGATTTATTAACATCGGCCTCAGTTAGTAATCCATCTTTGATTAAAGTTCGAATTAACTGTGGATCATCTCGCTTGCAACGTTCCATTTCAGAGGGATGCTCCTTCAAATATTGCGCTTCAATGCCTTCAGTTCCTTTGCCAACCCATTGTTGATATGAGATAGGACTATCAACATGGTTAACATGCCATTTGGTATAATTTCTCCAATTTTGTGCAATATTATTACCTGAATTTGAAGCTTGAGTATTAGATTGCGTATTTTTACTTGGCTGAGTCTGATTCTTATTTGAAGAGCCTACTTTAGTTAAATAAAGGTCATATTCAACCTGAGCTGCACCATCATAATACATTTGTGGAGAAAATGGATGACCGTAAGCATAACCGGAATAGATTGGAAAGATAACGTGTGCTTCACTGTAACCAGTATTTTTACGATAGTCACCAGTGCCGAGCAAATAGCCACCATAAACATGAGTGGCAATTGGTTGATGGGTTTGCGCATCATAAACGTTGAAATATACATTTTCACGTTTAAGATCTGTCCTGTTAGAACGAGGCATCTTTTCAGTCGCTCTGTTTGCAGATTCAACTTCATCATTGCTGATGTAGCTTCCTGCAGCATAAGCAGGTGAGGAGAAGGACATTAGCATAGTAGCGGATAATAGAGTAGAAATTATTATTGATTTTTTCATTCTTGTCATCTCAATTCATAGAAAGCGCTTACTTTGCTACTTTTATTTTACATCTATTAAAGATTTACTTTATTTTAGAAAGCTAGATTTTTTTATTGGTCGTGTAAGAATTGTAATTTTTTGTGCAAATGAGAAGAAAGCATGTACTAAAAGAGTTAATTGGTCTAGACTATAGATGCTGTTAAAAATGTTAGATATAGATGCGAGGATGAAAATGAAAAGAACTAAATCTATTAGTTTAATTGCGGCTGCATTGTTGGCCGTTTCACCAGTAGTTGCATCAGGTATTACAGGTGAAACCACAGTTAATGCTGCCAAGATTAGTCGTCATGCAAAAAAGCATGTAAAGAAAAATGTGAAAAAGCATGTTAAGAAGCATGCCAAGAAGACTACGAAGAAACGTAGCAAGAAGGTTAAGAAAGCAAAGAAGCCAGTTCTTAATGATACCTACAATAAGGCAGATAAAAAGGCACAAGTCTATTACCGTCAAGTTAAGGCAAATCGTTATAAACAAAATGGTCATTGGTATGTTGATCTTAAGGCTAAGGTAGCTAACATCCCTACTTTAAATGATGATTATGAACCAACTAAGTATAATATTCATAATCAGGCAGGTCAGGTATATAAATTAAGAACTTCAGATTTTTATGCATACACTGATACCGACACAAATACTGTATGCTTAGATATTGGTGAAGGTAGCATGTATGATTTGAAGAACTTTACCATCATTCCTAAGGCTAACGGAGCTAAAAAGAATTTAGCTAGTGTGATGCCAACTTCAGATTAAGATAATTCATTTAGGCTTATATATTGCATCCATTTCAATTAATGGGTGCTTTTTTTATGCTGAATCAGAAAAATTAGATTAATTCCAAAAAAATATAAAAATACCCTTGCATTTATCCGTGTTTTTCGTTATTATAATTAAGTCAGCTAACGGAGGAGTAGCGAAGTGGCTAAACGCGGCGGTCTGTAAAACCGCTCTCTCTGAGTTCGGCGGTTCGAATCCACCCTCCTCCATTGTTGAACAACAAGTAAAAAGTTCAACTGGCATTGGGTTATAGCCAAGTGGTAAGGCAATGGTTTTTGGTACCATCATGCGCTGGTTCGAATCCAGCTAACCCAATAGTTCTAAAGAGAACACCCAACCCGAAAGAAGAAACGTCATCAAGACGTTTCTTTTTTTGCCCTAATGCATAATTTACCAATAATATGTAAAAACAAGTAAAATAGTATCTAGTTTTGGAGTAAAAGAAAGGGACATTGGATGCCAAGAATAATTAGAGTTGGTGGCTCAAGTAGTGAGACAAGTTGGCATGAGGTGTTAAAAGATTTACGTGCTGATGATGTCTTAATGCTAGGACCCGGATTTTATTACCTGCCGCAAGGGTTAACTTTAACAGATATTACAATTAAAGGGACAGGTTCTGTACCAGAAGATACCACAATTTACGGTTACATTAGCGTTTCGGAGGATAGTCGTTATGTTACCTTAGAGAATTTGTGTATTAATACAAGTACAGATAATAATAGTCTTTTTATACCTACTGAAACTGATGGGTATTTAACCTTACGTAATTGTTTCATCAAGGGATATGGCACAGATACTGCTGCTATTGCCGTTAATGGTAAAGCTACTGTTGAACTTTACTCAAGCAAGATTAGTGGTGGTTCCGTTTCAATGTATGAGGATGCTGATTTCCGCCTTGAAATGAATGATTCAGAGATTGATTATGCTTCCGATAAGTATTGTGCCTTAGCACTTGAAGGGCACGGTACGGCAATTATTAATAATTCCCTCGTTCACGGGAGCATCAATACTTTTCCAAAGACTAACGCCGAACTTGATATTAACAATTCAACCGTTGATTATGTCTTGTTGCACGGTCAGACTTGGATGAACATGCTTAATAGTACTGTCCAAGCTAAGGATGATTCATGCCTCTATCTTAGCGATGATTGCTGGAGCAACATTGTGCAGAGCAAGTTCAATGGCGGTATTTATATTGATAAAAAGACGCACACCATTATTCAAAATTCCACGATTAACCGTATGGTGGTAATTAATGAAGCTAAAGTTACTATGAGTAATTCAGTAGTAATGGCTCACAGCGATTTTCAAGATAAAAGTAATTGTGAAGCTACTCGCGTGACCTTTATGGGCAATATGAATTATGAGTATTTCTTAGCTCTTAGTGGAACTGCCAAACTAATAGGACATGACTTACAATTTCATCCTAATGGGGCTGAACTTGCCGTTCAAGACGAAGCTAAGCTTAAAACCAACGTCTTAGCTAATGCCGATGATAAGCTAAATGTAGAATGTGATAAGCGCTTTAATGTGTATATTTTAGGGATGCAATGGACCACTAAGAAGAAATAGCTGAAAGAAATAAATACTATCGTATTTAATGCAATCTAGACCAATTTAGCTTATAATTGTAGCTAGTACTAGACTTTGGAGGCGAACTTGATGGAAGAACCTATGTATATCAAGATCCATAATCAGATCAAGCGCGATATTGAGAATCATGTCTATAAAGTGGGCGATCGCATCCCCGCAGAACGTCAATTATCAGTAAAGTTTGGCGTTTCTCGTATGACTTTGCGTCAAGCAATTAAGACACTGGAAGAAGAAGGAATTCTTGAACGACGATTAGGTAGTGGGACCTATGTTGCTAGTCAAAAAGTTCAAGAAAAAATGTCAGGTATTATGTCCTTTACTGACATTACCAAAGCCAACGGTCAAGTTCCTTCAAGTAAATTAATTTCCTATCAAATTGGTAACCCATCATTATCAGAGAAAGAACGACTTTCACTTAAGAGAGACGAAAAAGTTTTGCGCATGGAGAGAATCCGTTACGCTGACGATACGCCAATCTGTTATGAAGTCGTTACGGTACCATATTACTTGGTAAAAGATTTCTCAAAGGAAGATATTTCTACCCACTTGTATGAAACGCTAGAGAAGCGTAGTGGCTTTGAAGTGGGCCAAGTTACAGAACATATTTCTGCAGCGGTTGCTAACGAGCAAGATGCCCGTTTGTTAAAAGCAAAAAAGGGTGAAGCTTTAATCACTAGACGTCAGGTTACTGAACTAACATCTGGTCAGCCATTTGAATATACGCGTGCTCGCTATGTAGCTGAAAGATTTGAATTTACTTTTTCTAAGTAAAAAGGGTCAAAAAAACTCCAATCTCATTCAAAATTTTGAGTGGGATTGGAGTTTTTTTGCTTATTTTAGATCTTCTTTAATTTTAGTAGTTGAGATGCCAGGTGTTCTTGGTAAATAGATGACGTTACAATATGGCTTTAAAAAGTCAAATTTACCTTTCCAGTCATCGCCCATAACGAAAGTGTCGATGTCGTATTTTTTAACATCGCTGATCTTTTGATCCCAATCTTTCTCAGGGATGACCTTGTCAACGTAGCGAATAGCTTCCAAGATGTACTTTCTTTCAGGGTAGGTATTGTAGGCTTCCTTGTGCTTCTTGAATTCATTGAATTCATCAGTTGAAAGGCCCACGATTAAATAATCGCCTAGTTCTTTAGCTCTTTTAAGCAGGCGCACATGACCATAATGCAAGAGGTCAAAGGTGCCATAAGTAATTACTCTTTTCATAATGTTCTCCTTATTAAAACAATCTTATCATGTTTGAAGAAAAGTTAAAACTTGAACATCATGCACTTGCTTGTCTATTCAAATGGTAGAATAGATAATAGATGAAAAGACGCGTGAGGTGTGTAAAATGGACAAAGTTAATGTTTTAGGCGTTGATTTTGATAATAAAACTTTTAACCAATTTCAAAATGAATTTATTAGCCGACTGAATAACCACTTATCTACTTTTATCGTTACAGCCAACCCCGAGATCGTGATGGCAGCTAATGAAAATCCTGTATTTATGAAGATTTTGAAGGATGATACGGATTATATTACTGCTGACGGAATCGGAATTGTGAAGGCAGCTAAGATGCTCAAACAGCCACTGCCTGAACGAGTAACAGGTTATGATCTATTTACTTGGCTCATGAGCGTAGCCAATGAACGTGGTAGCCGTGTGTACTTAATCGGTGCCAAACCACAAGTTATTCATGCTGTTCAAGCTAAGGTGGCTAAAGAATATCCAAATATCAACTTAGTTGGTGCCGAAGATGGTTACTTTAAGGGCGATTTGGAATTGGTCGCACGGAGAATTGCCAAAACTCAACCTGACATGGTATTTGCAGCTTTGGGCTTTCCTAAGCAAGAAAAGCTGTTAGCCATTTTACGCAGAAACGAAGTACCAGCTCTCATGATGGGCGTAGGCGGTAGTTTTGATGTCTTTTCCGGCGTTGTCAAAAGAGCGCCTGAAGCATTCCAAAAGACGCATCTAGAATGGTTTTATCGTTTAATTACCAATCCATCTCGCTTTAAGCGAATGATGGTGTTGCCACAGTTTGTCGTGCGTGTTAGCCAATCGAAGAGAGGTAAATAATTAATCAATGAAGGTTTTGCATGTAAATGCTGGTCTTGAAAATGGCGGCGGATTATCACATATTGTAAATTTACTGACTGAGGCCCAACAGGAAGGCAAGGACTTCGACTTATTAACCTTAGCAGAAGGTCCGGTTGCGGAAGCCGCACGCAAACATGGCATCAATACTCATGTTTTGGGTGCTAGCAGTCGTTATGATTTGGCTAGTTTGCGCAAATTAATCAAATTTATCAACAATGGACATTATGACATTGTGCATACACACGGTGCTCGTGCCAATCTTTTTCTTTCACTGATTCATAAAAAGATCAAGGCGACTTGGTGCATTACTGTGCACTCTGATCCTTACTTAGATTTTGAAGGTCGCGGCGTTTTAGGCAGTATTTTTACTAAGCTAAACATTCATGCCTTGAGAAAAGCAGATTGCGTGTTTGCGGTTACTGAGCGTTTTGCCAGATTATTGATTGATAAAGCACAAGTGGATAAAAATAAGGTGCATGTGATCTATAATGGCATCTTTTTCCACAGCGATAGCGAAATCCCAGCTAAATATGAGCATACCTACTTCAATATTATTAATGTAGCTCGAACTGAAAAGGTTAAGGGGCAGGAATTACTGCTTAAAGCAGTGAAAAAACTTGATGACCAACATATTCGTCTGCATATTGCAGGGGATGGTAGTCAACTTGAACCGCTTAAAGCTTTAACTAGACAATTGAATATGGCACCTCAAGTTACTTTTCATGGTTTTATGACGCACCATCAATTGAGCGGCCTTTACAAACGGATTGACCTTGCCGTTTTGACTTCATATTCAGAAAGTTTTCCACTTGTGCTTTTAGAAGCTACAGATAATTTAATCCCCATCTTATCCACAGATGTTGGGGATATTCATAAGATGATCCCTGGTCCTGAGTATGGTTTTATTGCCAAAACCGGCGATATTGATTCAATCGCTAAAGAGATTAACTTAGCGGTTAATAAATCAAGCAAGGAATTGCGTACCATGGCTAATACAGAGAAACGTTATGCGGAAGAACACTTCTCCGTGAAAAATCAATTAGCTGCCATTGAAGAGGTCTATCAAAGCTTAAAATAGCAATGCACTTACAAAGGCAGTATAATTAAAAGCGAAATTTTAAAATAATAGAAAGAGAAATAATGTTTTACCCAGAATTAGACAAAGACGATTCTTTGGCTTTGCACACTGATTTATACGAAATTAACATGATGTACACCTACTTCAAGAAGGGGATTGCTAACCGTAATGCCGTTTTTGAAACTTTTTACCGCCAAGAGCCATTTGGCAACGGTTATGCCGTTTATGCGGGACTGGAGCACGTCATTAAATATTTGCAAAATCTCAAATTTAAAGAGAGCGACTTGCAATACCTGAAAAAAGAAGAAGGTTATGACGACGATTTTATTGACTACTTGCGCAATTTGAAGCTGGAACTCAATATTCGTTCAATGAAAGAAGGAGAGTTGGTATTTGCTAACGAACCTATCTTGCAAGTTGAAGGACCACTGGCTCAATGTCAATTAGTTGAAACTGCAATTTTAAACATCATTAACTTCCAAACCTTGTTGGCAACTAAGGCAGCAAGAATCAAGTTAGCCGTTAAAGATGATGGCTTGATGGAATTCGGCTCACGTCGTGCCCAAGAAACTGATGCCGCAATTTGGGGTGCGCGTGCTGCCTACATCGGTGGTTTCGATTCCACTAGTAACGTACGTGCTGGTAAATTGTTTGGTATTCCTATTTCAGGTACTCATGCTCACGCTTTAGTTGAAGCTTTCGGCAGCGAATACGAAGCCTTTAAGGCATACGCTGAAACGCATAAGAACTGTGTCTTCTTAGTTGATACATATGACACTGTGCGTAGTGGTGTTCCTAATGCGATTAAAGTTGCCAACGAAATGGGCGACAAGATTAACTTTTTAGGCGTCCGCATCGACTCTGGCGATATGGCCTACATTTCTAAGCAGGTTCGTAAGGAATTAGACGATGCCGGCTATCCTAATGCCAAGATTTTTGCTTCCAATGATTTGGATGAAAACACCATTACCAACTTAAAGATGCAAGGTGCTAAGATCGATGTCTGGGGCATTGGTACTAAATACATCACCGCTTATGATCAGCCAGCTCTTGGTGCTGTTTACAAGTTGGTAGCAATGGAAGATGAAGTTCATGCTATGCGTAATACTTTGAAGATTTCATCTAACGCAATCAAGGTTTCTACCCCTGGTAAGAAGCAAGTATGGCGAATCAGTGCTAACACTGCTAAGAAGAACGAAGGCGATTGGGTATCACGTTACAATGAAGATCCACGTAAGTTCGATGCACTCTTCATGTTCCACCCACAATATACTTACATCAACAAGGTGGTAACTGACTACACTGCAATTCCGCTTTTGCATGATATTTTCAAGGACGGCAAGTTGGTTTACAAGCAACCTAGTCTTAATGAAATTAAGAAGTTCTGTGCTGACAATCTTGATGGCTTATGGGATGAATACAAGCGTAGCTTGAATCCACAAGAATATCCAGTTGACTTGTCACAGAACCTTTATGAAAGTAAAATGGACCTTATCCAAGATATTCGTCGTAAGATTAGAGAAAGAAGCATTGGTCGATGAGAGAATTACAAAAAGAAATTATTGCTTATGAACATGTTTTGCCTGAAATCGATCCTAAGAAGGAAATCAGACGTTCAATTGATTTCTTGAAGGATTATTTGAAGGCAAATCTATTCCTTAAGTCATATGTCTTAGGTATTTCTGGTGGACAAGATTCTACCTTGACTGGTAAGTTATGCCAAATGGCAATGGAAGAAATGCGTAAGGAAACTGGCGATGATTCATATCAATTTATCGCAGTTCGTTTGCCATATGGCGTTCAAGCTGATGCCGATGATGCGGCAGATGCCGTTGCTTTCCAACAACCAGACCAAGATTTGATCGTTAATATTAAAGAACCGGTTGATGCCATGGTTAAGGTAGTAGAAGCTACTGGTCAAAAGATCACTGACTTTAACAAGGGCAATATCAAGGCGCGTGAAAGAATGGTGGTTCAATACGCAATCGCCGGTGCTAACAAAGGTGCTGTTGTGGGAACCGACCACGCAGCCGAGAACTTTAGTGGTTTTTACACCAAATATGGTGATGGTGCTGCTGATCTTACGCCACTTTTCCGTTTGGACAAGCGTCAAGGCAAGATGCTTTTGAAGGAGTTGGGTTGTCCTGAACACCTTTACGAAAAGGCTCCAACTGCCGACTTGGAAGAAGAAAAGCCAGACTTGCCAGATGAAGTTGCACTTGGCGTAACTTACAAGGAAATCGATGATTACCTTGAAGGCAAGGATGTCAGCGATAAAGCTGCAGAACAAATTGAAAAATTATGGAATAAGAGCAAACACAAGCGTCATTTGCCAGTTACTGTTTTTGACGACTTTTATAAAAAATAGAAATTATTCGCTAAAACTTGTTAATGAGTGAAAACTTTCTTATAATAAGCTTGTCATAAGGGAGTAACAGCAATTTGCTTGCGATAAACTCAACAACCGAAATATGATATTTCTGGGTTTATCTTAATTTGTGAGACTTATGTGCTACAAGCATGTAAGTCTCTTTTTTATTTTTAGCAGGGAGGAAAACATTTTGGCTAAAAAATATTACACCGAATCAATTCCCGATGTGGAAAAAGAGCTTAATACCTCATTGCAAGATGGGTTAAGCGATAGTGAAGCCAAAGCCAGATTAGAAAAATATGGTGAAAATGCGCTTGCTTCTAAAAAGAAGCGAAGCATGTTCATGCGTTTCGTTGATCAATTCAAGGACTTTATGATTATTGTCTTGATCATTGCAGCCGTATTGTCTGGCGTATTGGCAAAGGAATGGACCGATGCGGCAATCATTATGATCGTGGTTATCTTGAATGCTATTTTAGGCGTATTTCAAGAAGCACGTAGTGAAGCTGCTATCGATGCTTTAAAAGAAATGGCCACGCCTGATGCGCATGTACGGCGGGATGGCGCAATTATTACGATTCCAAGTACTGAACTGGTTCCAGGGGATGTCGTTTTACTGGAAGCTGGGGATGTTGTTCCTGCTGATCTGCGTTTGAACTTGGCCAGAAGTTTGAAAATTGAAGAGTCCGCTTTAACCGGTGAATCTGTACCAGTTGAAAAGCACGCAGAAACTTTATCTGGTGAAGATATCGCCTTAGGTGACCGTGTGAACATGGCATATTCCAACACTAACGTAACTTATGGTCGTGGTGAAGGAATTGTTGTTGGTACGGGGATGAATACCGAAGTCGGTAAAATTGCCACGATGCTTAACAATGCTGACGAAACTGATACTCCTTTGAAGCATAACTTGAATCAGCTTGGTAAGACTTTAACTATGATGATTTTGGCAATCTGTGTGATTGTCTTTATCGTGGGTGTGCTCAAAGCAAATCCAGCTGATCGTAACTCAACTTTAATGATCAACATGTTCTTAGTTGCCATTTCGTTGGCTGTAGCTGCAATTCCGGAAGGGTTGCCAGCCATTGTTACGATTATTTTGGCATTAGGAACGCAAACAATGGCTAAGCATAAGGCAATTGTGAGAAAATTGCCTGCTGTTGAAACCTTAGGTGCTACTGACATTATTTGTTCAGATAAAACTGGTACTTTAACTCAAAACAGAATGACAGTTGAAAAGGTCTTTTATGACGGTAAACTGCATGATGATAGTGAAGAAATTAAGGATACCAATCCAGCTCTTCTTTCAATGGTTTTAGCCAATGATACCAAAATTGAAAATGGCGGTAATCTTTTGGGTGACCCAACTGAAACTGCCTTGATTCAATATGCGTTTGACCAAAACATTGATGTGCAAGGTTTGCTTGAGAAGTACAAGCGTGTGCAAGAAGTACCGTTTGATTCTGAGAGAAAGTTAATGAGTACTGTTAACAAGGACAATGGCAAGTTTTACGTTGCCGTTAAGGGTGCTCCTGATATGCTTTTGAAACGCATCACTAAGATTGTGCGTAACGGTGAGGTTGTGGCAATCACCGATGCAGAAAAGCAAGCTATTCTTGAAAGCAACAAGAATATGGCTAAGCAGGCTTTACGTGTACTTGGTCTTGCTTACAAGCAAATTGATGATGTTTATGATGATCCTACAACTGATAATGTTGAGCAAGATTTGATCTTTGCTGGGTTGGTCGGCATGATCGACCCTGAACGTAGCGAAGCTAAGGCGGCAGTTGCTGAAGCTAAGAGTGCAGGGATTAGAACCGTCATGATTACTGGTGACCACCAAACTACAGCACAAGCAATTGCGGAACGTTTAGGCATTATTCAAAAAGGTCAAGACGAACGCGTCTTAACTGGTGCGCAACTTGATAAGTTAAGCGATGACTACTTCAAGCAACATGTTGGCGACTATAGCGTTTATGCTCGTGTATCACCTGAACACAAGGTTAGAATTGTTAAAGCATGGCAGGCAAATGACAAGATTGTAGCCATGACCGGTGACGGTGTTAACGATGCTCCAAGTTTGAAGCAAGCCGACATTGGTATCGGTATGGGAATTACTGGTACTGAAGTTTCTAAAGGTGCCAGTGATATGGTTCTGGCTGATGATAACTTTGCGACAATCGTTGAGGCCGTTAAGCAAGGACGGAAAGTCTTTAGCAATATCCAAAAGGCAATTCTATATCTGATGAGTTGCAACGTTGGTGAAGTTTTAACAGTCTTCATGATGACCATGTTAGGCTGGGATATTTTAGCTCCTGTACAACTTTTATGGATTAACTTGGTAACCGATACCTTGCCAGCCATTGCGTTAGGTGTTGAACCAGTCGAAAGCGGCATTATGAAACGCAAGCCGCGTGGTAAGAAATCTAACTTCTTTAGTGGTGGCGTAGCTAGTTCGATTATTTATCAAGGTATCTTAGAAGGTGTCTTGGTTTTAGGTGCATATCAAATTGGCTTGCACGTTGGTCCGCATGTTGGCGATGCTTCTATGCAGCATGGGGATGCATTGACCATGGCTTTCCTTACTTTAGGCTTGATTTAATTGTTCCATGCTATTAACTCGAAGTATGTTCACCAATCGATTTTCAGAAAGCATATTTTTGCTAATAAATGGTTTAACGGTGCAATTATTATTGCTGCTTTGATTATGTCAGCTGTTGAATTGCCATTCATGACGAAGTTCTTTGATGTAACTGAACTTAATGGCCAACAATGGTTGGTAATTTTGGTAGCTGGTATTTGCATGATTTTAATTGTAGAAATTGTCAAATTCTGCCAGAGAAAAATGGGAAAAGAGTAAAGTTTGGCAAAAATAACTAAAAAAGCTTGAGTTTACTCAGGCTTTTTTATTATGCTTTAACTAACATTATTTTGAGGAAGTTGTTAGATGAAAAATTTTTTATTTCGCCTTTATTTAGCTTGGATGAAGTTTCGAGCACGTTTTACCACGATGGAGAACAACAACATTGTCATTTTGAATGGTTCAGGACGCTCGGGTTCAAATGGCTATGCATTTTATAAGTGGCTGTTGCTCAATCATCCAGAATATAATACGACCTTGGTTGAGCCTTGGCCTTCTTCACATTTGAAGTGGGAGGTTTGGCAAAAGATTGGTGCTGCTCGTTACGTGATCACAACGCATCAACCTTTCAAGGTACGCAAGCACCAGATTAACGTGCAGCTTTGGCATGGTGTACCGCTGAAGCGTATGGGCATTATGGCGAACAACACGCGTCACCGTGATAACAAGCGTAATGAAAAGTTGTGGCACAAAACGGCGGATGTCGTTGCTTCCAGTTCAGATTTATATGAAACGCTAATGAGTGCTTGTATGGCAATTGAAACTAAGAAGTACCATAAGTTAGGCTTTCCTAGATTAGATCTGTTGCATTCACCGGTAATCAGCAAGGCACAACTGTTAAAGGACTTGTTTAATACTGAAGATGAAAAAGCACAAATTGGAATCTATATGCCGACTTTTAGATATGAGCTAGAAGATAAAACAATTATGGAGAAAATTAAAGAAGGCAACTTCTTTGCTTTTCAAGATTTCAATGGGAAAAAGCTTAACGAAGAATTGAAGAAGAGACATCAGTATCTCATCGTCAAACTGCATCCCTACGAAATGCGCTTATTTGCCAACTTCAAGAGTCAATATTCCAACATTGCCTTTTTGAATAATGATTATCTTTTTGATCATAACTACGACTTATACGAATTATTGGGCGACACTGACTTCTTGATGACGGACTTTTCATCGATTTACTTTGACTATTTGCATTTGAACAAACCAATCGTTTTTGTCACCAACTTTTTGCAACAGTATGAAAGAACGCGTGGTCTGCTCATGGGACCATACAGTGAAATTACGCCAGGCATTAGCGTTAATTCCGAGCAAGAGTTAATTGCTAATTTGGATCATTTAGACAATCAGCAACTGGCAAATCGGCGGCTATATTGGCTGCATTTAACCAGTCAGGTTAAGGGCGATTCATACTGTGAAAACGTCTTTAAGTTCATGACGCAAGAATATAGAGGGTAGGATATTGCGAAAAACATTTTTAAATATTCTGTATAATGCGGTCTATCAGATTTTTATTGTCTTAGTACCTCTGATCACCGTTCCCTATCTTTCAAGAGTTTTAGGGCCAAAAACATATGGTATTTACAGTAGTGTTAACAATACTGTGCAATTCTTGATGATCTTTTGTATTTTATCCGTGTCTTATGTGGGGATGCGGACGATTTCGCGTACTCGCACTTATGGTACGCCAGAAGAATTGACGCAAGCTTTTTGGGGATTGTGGTATTTTCAAGGAATTGCCGGGATTATTACCATTGCCTTTACGGTCTTCATTACGACAGTCTTTCATATCCAGTACTGGTTTTATCTTTTATTGATGGTGCCATATTTGATTTCAGCTCAAGTTGATATCTCCTGGTTCTTTCAAGGATTAGCCGACTTCGGTCGCGTTGTTTTGAAGAATACTGCCGTTAAACTAGTCAGTGTGGTTTTGATCTTATTATGGGTAAAATCGCCTAGTGATTTATGGAAATACCTGCTAATCATGTCGGTTTCTACTATGCTGGGTTCCTTTGTATTTTGGTTTGACATTCACCGTTACGTAGGTAAACCAGTTGCCCATTTTTATAAATTCAAGAAAACGGCAATTGCGATCGGTACCTTGATGATTCCTCAAATTGCGACGCAGATTTATACTTCACTAGATAAGCCGATCTTAGGGTTGTTCTCAAGTTCAACTCAGGTATCCTTTTATGACAATTCTCAGCGAATTTCCAATATGATTCTAGGCGTGATCACTAGTATTTCCCTGGTAATCATGCCCAAGATGGCTAGTGAAGGAAAAAATGCGCAAAAGGTAGTCATGAAGAAATCACTGGAAGCAACAGTGATGCTGGGAACTTTATTCGCGGTAATCATCATGGCGAATACCAAGCAATTTGTTCCATTTTTCTTTGGCAATAAGTATATTCCAATGACGCCACTCATGTTCTGGTTTACTTTAACCATTATTATGATTCCAACCGGTGGGGTATTTGCCAATCAATTTGCCTTAGCTAATCAGCGAGATAAGGACTATGCTGTACCTGTAGTCATTGGGGCTATTTTAGAAATTGTATTGAGCTATGTTTTAGACAGACCGTATGGTGCTATGGGAGCCATGATTGCGATTCTGATTACCGAAGCAGTCGTATTAGTATTACGGCTATGGGTCGTTCGTGATGGGTATCAATTTACCTATGTTTTTCACGATGTGCCCAAATACATTTTGATCGCGCTGATTACATTGGCGGCAGGGATGTTAATGCCTAACTTAATCCCATCTGCCTTCTTCAACATGGCAGTTAAGTCAATTCTGATGCTCGTTATTTACATGGCCCTAATGTTCTTATTAAAACTTGATTTCAACGAAGATATCGTCAAATTAGTCAAGAATTTTCTTAAACGAGGCTAAAAATGATTCCAAAAATAATTCATTATGTTTGGGTAGGTCATAATCCTAAAAGCAAAATAATTAAAGAGTGTATTGCTACCTGGAAGAAAAATTTGCCAGACTACCAATTCATTGAATGGAACGAAGACAATTTTGACATGCACGAAAATAAATATATTGAACAAGCCTATCAAGCAAAAAAATGGGCTTTTGTTTCAGATTATATTCGGGCGCGCGCTATTTATGAACAAGGCGGTATCTATTTAGATACTGATGTCCGTGTGATTAGCGATTTAACACCGCTACTTAATGATCGTGCTTTTATTGGCTTTGAAAATAACGATTACTTGTCGGCTGCAATTTTTGGCGCAGAAAAGGGACATCCCTTTATGCAGGATATTTTAGATTATTACAAAGATCGCAGCTTTGAATATGATGTTCATAATCAAATGGCGGGCGTAAATAGTGTTTCGGTAACTGATATGCTGATTGATAAATATGGTTTAAAAATTGGCAATCATGAGCAAATGCTTAAACAAGGCATTCATGTTTATCCTGATGGTGTGTTGTGCAATCCTTCGGCTAAATCTAAATCGATTCACTTATTTACAGGAACCTGGATGGATGGCAAGCATTCGTTCAAGCATAAGATTGTGACGACTTTAAAGCGACACATTAATACGCCTCGTGGAGCAGGAATCTATGCGAAGTGGATTCGATGAATCAACAAGAATTACAAAAATTAGTTGAAGAAATTTCACTCAAGTATTTTCGGCGACCATTTATCTATCAGGTAAAAATTAATCGCAGAATGACGACTACCGGTGGGCGTTATCATCTAGATGATCATCATTTAGAGATCAATGCTCACTTTTTAGCACCTCAATATCATGCTTATCTAGTTGGTATTATTAAACACGAGTTGTGCCACTATCATTTGCATCTTTTAGGCATGGGTTATCAACATAAAGATCATGATTTTAAGACTTTGCTTAAGCAAGTAAGTGGCAGTCGTTATGCTCCTGATATTGGGTTAAGACGTAAGAAAAAATATAATTACATTTATGTTTGCGAAAATTGTGGTCTGTATTATCCGCGCATGCGCCGGCTTAATACGCGCAGATATAGGTGTGGCAAATGCAGAGGGCACCTACGCTTAGAGCAAAATTTAAAATAAATTTGAATTATTTTGGATTTTCCCTTGCACATCTGCTAGATTTACGCTATTATAGTACATGTTCCGCGGGCGTGGCGGAATGGCAGACGCGCAAGACTAAGGATCTTGTGATCGCTTTAGATCGTGGAAGTTCGAGTCTTCTCGCCCGCACCAATAAGAAGTCGCAGTGAGCGACTTCTTTTTTTTACTCTAAAATCGGGTATACTTTAATTATTGGAATTAAAGGAACTGAGACTATGGCAAAAAAGCGTAAATTAAAAGTACCAAAAAGCATAAAAATTGTTGTTCGGGCATTTATCATTCTGTTTATTTTATTAGTTGCCTTCATTGGCTTTCGTTACTACCGCAGATATGCGATTCAATCTGAGCAGATCAGACAAGCGCAACTGCAGCGTGAACAAGAAGCAGCCAAGCTGTTGCGACAAAAGAAAGCATTTATTAAAAAGATTGGCCCAATTGCTCGCGAGGTGGATAAGTCATATGATTTATTGCCAAGTATTACAATTGCGCAAGCATGTCTAGAAAGCAATTATGGTCAAAGCGATTTGTCGCAAAAGTATAATAATTTGTTTGGCGTAAAGGGCAGCAATCCTAATACTTCTGCTGTGATGACAACTAAAGAGTTTGTTAAAAACAAGTGGATCACTGTGAAGGCGCGTTTCCAAATATATGACTCATATGAAGCTTCTATCAGAGCCCATGCTAGATTATTCCAGAATGGGACAACATGGAACCACAAGCAATATAAGCACGTCCTAGCGGCTAAAGATTACAAGACTCAAGCTAAGGCATTGGTTACAGACGGTTATGCAACTGACCCAGATTACGCTGATAAACTGATAAGTTTGATTGAACAATTTAATCTAGAAAAATATGATAAGTAATTTTTAAAGCAACGAATGTTCGTTGCTTTTTTGGTATAATAATTGAGTTGCATTAATCAATTTATTTTTTGTGAAGGGGACAATAATGAGCGAAAATTCTATCTTAGCTAGCTTAAATCCGCAGCAGAAAAAGGCGGTCGAAACTACTGAAGGACCACTTTTGGTTGTTGCTGGTGCGGGTTCAGGTAAAACTTCTGTTTTAACAAGACGTATTGCTTACTTAGTTGAAGAAAATCATGTGGCACCTTGGAATATTTTAGCCATTACCTTCACTAATAAGGCGGCTACTGAAATGCGTGATCGTGAACAAGGCTTGCTTGGTCCAGCTGCTGAGAACATTTGGATGTCGACTTTCCACGCTTTATGTGTCAGGATTTTGCGTCGGGATGCGGATAAGATTGGTTACAGTCATAATTTTTCAATTGCGGATTCAGCTGAACAATTAACTTTAGTTAAGCATATTGAAAAGGACTTGAATATCAATCCTAAGATGTATGATCCGCGAGGCGTATTAGCTGCCATTTCTAACGGCAAGAACGACTTGCTTGATCCAGAAGCCTATACGGCCAGTGCATCTTCGCCTTTTGAAAAGATGACGGCTAAGATCTATCAAGAATATCAAAGAAGATTGCGTCGCGACCAAATCATGGACTTTGATGATTTGATCATGCAAGCTTTAGTTTTATTCAAAAAAGATCCAGAAACTTTGCATTACTATCAAAACAAGTTTCGTTATATTTTGGTAGATGAGTATCAGGATACTAATGAAGCCCAATACCAGTTATGTCATGCGTTAGCTGCGCAATATAAGAATATTTGCGTAGTTGGGGATGCCGATCAGTCTATCTATGGCTGGCGTGGTGCTAATATGGAAAACATCATGAACTTCGAGCATGACTACAAGAAGGATGGTGTTAAGACTGTAAAGCTGGAACAAAATTATCGTTCAACCGGTCACATTTTGTCAGCTGCGAACTCTGTTATTAAGAACAACCAGAATCGTAAGTCTAAGAACTTGTGGACTGACTGCGGCGAAGGACAAAAAGTAACTTATTATCAAGCCCAAAGCGGTGACAATGAAGCCCATTACATCATTTCTAAGATCCAAGAGGAAGTTAAAGATAAGAAACGTTCATACAAAGACTTTGCCATTCTTTATCGAACTAACGCACAATCACGTACAGTCGAAGAAGCTTTTGTAAAATCGAATATTCCTTATCAAATCGTAGGTGGACACAAGTTCTACGACCGTAAGGAAATTAAGGATATTATGGCTTACTTGAAGTTGGTAGCTAACCCAGCTGATACGATGAGCATGAACCGAATCATCAACACGCCTAAACGTGGTATTGGAGCCGCAACTGTGGACAAGTTGATGACCTTTGCGGATGAAAATCACTATAATACGTTAGATGCGATGGAACATGTAGCTGAGAGCCCAATTAATACTCGAGCTGCTAAAAAGTTAAGCGATTTTGGCGCTAAGTTGCGAGATGCTATTGTTTTTGCACAAAATCATGGTGTAACTGGTTTAACTGAAAAAATCTTGGAAGATTTTGATTACACTGATGCTTTAAAAGCAGAGAATACGATCGAATCTGAGACTCGTTTGGAAAACTTGGACGAATTCTTGTCTGTTACTAAACGGTTCGATGATCACTACGAGCCAGAAGAAGATGATTCTAATCCATTAAGCGATTTTTTGGCTGAAGTTTCATTATTGAGTGACCAAGATGATTTGGATGAAGATGATAATCAAGTTGCTTTGATGACTCTGCATGCTGCTAAGGGGCTTGAATTCCCTGTAGTTTTCTTAATTGGCATGGAAGACGGCTTGTTCCCTCTGCAGCGTTCAATGATGGACGATAATGAGTTGGAAGAAGAGCGTCGTTTAGCATATGTAGGGATTACGCGTGCTAAGCAAGAACTATTCTTGACCAATGCATATTCACGCATGATGTATGGTAGAACTCAAAGTAATCCACCTTCTAGATTTTTGGATGAAATCGATCCCAAAGATTTGCATAAGGAAGAAAATGAAAAATTGCAAAGCAGCTTTATCAAGTCTAGCTTTGAATCTCGTCCTGCTCCTTTTGCCAGAAAAGAAGAACGTGCTCGTGCTACGGTTTATACTGCTAAGAAGGCCAGTGGTGCTGTTGGTGCTGAAAAGAAGGGCTGGCATGTTGGCGACCAAGTAGAACACAAAGCTTGGGGCCGCGGTGTCGTTACAAAGGTTAATGGCACTGGTGAGGATATGGAATTGGATATTGCTTTCCCAGATAAGGGCATCAAGAGGCTTCTAGCTGCGTTTGCCCCAATTAAAAAGGTATAATTAATACAAATAAAAAGATTTTAATCAGGAGGGAAATATGACAGAAATTACTCTTGATGAAGCTAAAAAGGAAGCAGCTTCACTTAGAACCCAATTGAATGAATGGGCTGATGCGTACTATTCAAAAGATGCACCTGAAGTTGAAGATAATGTCTATGACCAAAGCTACAATCGCTTGCTGGAACTGGAAAGGCAATTTCCAGAAATTGTAACGCCAGACTCAATCACCCAACGAGTTGGTGGGCAGATTGATAGCGATTTTACTAAGGTTGAGCACCCCATTCCCATGCTTTCAATGGGAGATGTCTTTTCTAAGGATGAATTAAAAGAATTTGATCAACGGATGCAAAAACTAGTTGGTCATCCCGTTGAATACAATGTTGAGCTGAAAATCGATGGTTTGTCATTGTCACTAGAATATGAAAATGGCAAGTTAGTGCGCGCTTCAACACGAGGCAATGGTTATGTGGGTGAAGATGTTACAGCCAATGCACGCTACATTGCTGATATTCCGCAGACTTTGCCTGAGCCGTTAACCACTGAAGTTCGTGGCGAATGCTACATGGGCAAAAAAGCATTTGCCAAATTGAATGAAGAGCGTGAAGAACAGGGGTTAACCGTTTTTGTCAATCCTCGTAACGCCGCTGCAGGTTCTTTGCGTCAGCTTGATCCTAAGGTAACCAAGAGAAGACAACTTAGTACCTTCATCTATACCTGGGTCAACCCACCTGAGGGCATTATAAGTCAGCATCAAGCAATTGATCGAATGCATGAATTAGGTTTTCATACTAATGAAACTGGTCGAAAGCTGGCAACATTAGATGAAATTTTTGCCTTTATCGATGAATATACGGCTAAGCGTAATAGTTTGACTTACGGCATTGATGGTATCGTTTTAAAAATTGATGATCTGAATATTGAACAAGAATTAGGCAATACCGTCAAAGTGCCACGTTGGGAAATTGCCTATAAGTTTCCACCAGAAGAACAAGAAACCGTTGTCCGCGATATCGTCTGGACAGTAGGAAGAACCGGAGTTGTAACGCCGACTGCTGTCATGGATCCGGTTCAATTAGCTGGAACAACTGTTGCACGCGCTTCTCTACACAATCCAGATTATTTGAATGAAAAAGGCGTTCGAATCGGTGATACGGTTAAGTTGCATAAAGCTGGCGATATTATTCCAGAAATTTCTGAAGTAGTAATGGCTAAAAGACCAGCAGATTCAGAAGTTTACCATATCCCGGATACTTGTCCGTCTTGTGGGCAAAAATTAGTTCACTTAGAAGATGAAGTAGCATTGCGTTGTATTAATCCGTCTTGTCCTGCTCAGGTTGAAGAAGGAATTACTCACTTTGCTTCACGTCCAGCTATGAATATTGCAGGACTTGGTCCTAAGATCGTAAAGCAATTGATTGCTAAAGATTTAGTGCACAATGTGGCTGATCTTTATCATTTAAATGCTGATGACTTAGCTCAACTTGATCACTTTAAAGAAAAATCTATTAATAATTTGTTGACGGCAATTGATAATTCAAAGAAAAATTCTGTAGAATTATTGATTACTGGCTTAGGAATTGATCATGTTGGGGCAAAAGCAGCTCGTTTAATTGCACAAAAGTTTAAAAATCTGGAAAAGATTATGTCTCTAGGGGTGCAAGATATTGCTTCTATAGATACAATAGGCATGACGATTGCGGAATCGATGACGACTTACTTTGCTCAGCCAGAAGCCCAAAAACTGGTTGAAGAATTACGTGAAAGTGGTCTGAATATGGATTACCTTGGTGAAGATGAAGAAGTTGCACCTGACAATCCATTTAAGGATAAAACGGTTGTATTAACTGGTAAATTAGAGCATTATACAAGAAGCGAATTTACTAAGAAATTACAGGCTTTGGGTGCTAAAGTTACCGGATCAGTTTCACACAGGACTGATTATGTGATTTATGGCAAAGATGCAGGTTCTAAATACAACAAGGCTCAGCAATTAGGAGTTCCACTTTTAACAGAAGAAGACGCAATTGCACAAATTGAATAAAGGGACAATTATTGTGAGAAAATATTTGCAGATTATAGCTTTAGCTGGGGTAGCACTTACCCTAAGTAGTTGTGGCAAGTTGAAAGATTCAAGTTTGGCTAATAATGCGACGACTACTTCTACGACTAAGAAAAAGAATTATCAAACAACTAATACGGGGAATAGTGGTTACTCGGTTTTAATGAAGAATGGCCGCTATGTTACTAGTCCTATCGCGGGTTTGACAGCTACGGATAATGATAATTCGGTTGATACGCGTGAACTTGAGCGTGGTTTGATTCAAATTTCCAAGAATCAATTTTCAACCAATCAATATGTTTTCCAGGAAGGGCAGCAGTTGGATACTTCAACTGTAACGGATTGGTTAACAAGAAAATCTAAATCTAATCCGACTGGTTTGAATCCAGCAAGTAATGGCAAGTCTGGTTCAGACAATAGAACTCCAATTTATTTGGAAGAAATTGTTGAACAAGACTATTTAACCGGTTCTGGATCTAAGTATTCACTAGGCGGTATGAGCTTAGGCTTAGCCATGAACTCTGTTGACTATTATCAAAAGAAGCGTGATGGTGCGCAATTCCAAACTGATATTTCAAGAGCTGAACAACGTGCGCAAGGTGAAAAGATAGCTAACGAAATTATCGGCCGTTTGCGTAAAAAGAAAGCTTTGAAAAAGATTCCAATTACTGTTGGTTTGTTCTCAAAGACAGGAAAAGACTCATTAGTTGGCGGAACTTACTTCGCTTATGGGACAGCGGCCGCTAATAGTAGTAAAATAGTTAAATGGAAATCCGTGTCGGAAAAAATGCAAGTTTTGCCGACAACTGGTAATGAGAAAGCAATTAATAGCGACGATGCATCGCACTTCAATGATTTCAAGACGGCTATTCAAAATTACTTCCCTAATATTAGTGGGGTAACGGCAACTTTGCGTTATGATAATGGCAAGCTGGCTCAAGAAAATATTTCAATTACGACCCAGTTTTATGGCTACGAGCAGATTCAGAGTTTCACTCGTTTAGTTTTGTCAACGGCAAAGAAATACTTGGCTAACAATATTCCAATTGAAATCAAGATTGGATCAGTTGACGATGTACAAGCATTAATTGCCAAAGAAACCGGCGATAGTGATTATCTAGTCCATGTTTATGGCGGCGAATAGGAGGTATTTCTTAGTGGAAATCACAAAAGATACCATTAAACACGTTGCGACTCTTTCGCGACTTGCGTTTAATGAAGAAGAATTAGATAAATTTACAGATCAAATGGGATCAATCATCAATATGGCCGACCAACTCAGTGAAGTTGATACTAAGGGCGTTGATGAAACAGTTCAAGTTGTTGATCGTGATACTGTCTTAAGAGAAGACAAACCTGAACACTGGCAAGGACAAAACAGAGATACATTGATGGCTAACGTTCCTGAAAAGGCTAACGGCTACATTAAGGTTCCTGTAATTATTAATAAGGATGAGGACGAGTAATGAATTACTTAAACGAAAATATTGATTCATTAAACAAAAAGCTTGCCAGCGGTGAATTATCAGCAGATAAATTAGCTAAAGACACTGTGGCAAACATTAAAGATACAGACAAGAAATTAAATGCTTGGATCACTGTTTTAGATGATGCTAAGCCTGCAGAAAACCTTGACTACTCAAAGAGCAAGCTTGCAGGTATTCCAATTGCTATTAAGGACAACATCATCACTAACGGTATCAAGACTACTGCTGCTAGTCACATTTTGTACAACTACATGCCAATGTATGACGCAACAGTTACTTCTAAGCTTAAAAATGCAGGTGCAACTTTCGTAGGTAAGACCAATATGGATGAATTCGCTATGGGTTCATCAACTGAACACTCATACTACGGTGCAACCCACAATCCATGGAACTTGGACAAGGTTCCTGGCGGTTCATCTGGTGGTTCTGCAGCTGCTGTTGCTAGTGGTCAAGTTGTTGCTGCTTTAGGTTCAGATACTGGTGGTTCAATTCGTCAACCAGCTGCATTCAATGGTATTTTTGGTATTAAGCCAACTTACGGTCGTGTATCTCGTTGGGGTCTGATCGCATTTGGTTCTTCACTTGATCAAATCGGTGTAATGACTAAGCGCGTTAAGGATTCAGCAGAAGTACTTAATGTAATTGCTGGTGCTGATGAACATGATTCAACTGTTTCAACTCGTGAAGTTCCTGACTTTACTAAGTTTATTGGTCAAGACGTTAAGGGCTTGCGTGTAGCTATTCCTAAGGAATACATGGAAGCAGTTAGTGGTGAAATGCGTGAAGTTATTCAAAAGCAAATTGATGCTTTAAAGGATGCTGGCGCAGTTATCAATGAAGTATCATTGCCACACACTAAATACGTTGTTCCTGACTACTACATCATCGCTTCAAGTGAAGCTTCCTCAAACTTGCAAAGATACGATGGTATTCGTTACGGCTACCGTGCTAAGGATACTAAGAACTTGCTTGATGTTTACGTTAAGTCACGTTCTGAAGGATTTGGTACAGAAGTTAAGCGTCGTATCATGCTTGGTTCATTTGCACTTTCTGCTGGTTCATACGACAGATTCTTCAGACAAGCTGCTAAGGTTAGAACCTTAATTTGCGACGACTTTGATAAGATCTTTGCTGAAAATGATGTAATTGTTGGACCAACTACTACTGAACCTGCATTTGATATTGGCAGTGAAATTTCTGATCCAATTAAGATGTACAACAACGATATTTTGACTATTTCTGCCAACTTAGCAGGTATTCCTGCAGCTAGTGTTCCAGCTGGTTTAGTTGATGGGATGCCTGTCGGCTTACAAGTTATGGCTAAGCGTTTTGACGAAGGCAATGTCTTCAAGACTGCTGACTTTATTGAACGTACTAACAAGTTTTATGAAAAAACACCAACTGGAATGGAGGATTAATTGAATGAATTTTAAATCGACTATCGGACTTGAAGTCCACTTCGAATTAAAGACAAAGAGCAAGATTTTCTCTCCTTCACCAGTAACCTATGGTGCTGAACAAAACACGGAGACTAATGTTATTGACTGGGCTATGCCTGGTACCTTGCCAATGGTTAACAAGAACGTTTACCGTTTAGGTATTATGGTTGCCATTGCAACTCACGCTCACATTTTGCCAACTACTCACTTTGACCGTAAGAACTACTTCTATCCTGATAACCCAAAGGCTTACCAGATTACTCAGTTCTTCCAACCACTTGCTCGTGATGGTTACATCGAAGTTGAAGTTCGTGGCAAGAAGAAGAGAATCGGTATTCACGAAATGCACATTGAAGAGGATGCCGGTAAGAATACTCACGGAACCAACGGTTTCTCATATGTTGACTTAAACCGTCAAGGTGTTCCACTTCTTGAAGTTGTTTCAGAACCAGATATGGAAGATCCAGAAGAAGCTTATGCTTACCTTGAAAAGCTTCGTAAGATTGTTCAGTTTACTGGTGCTTCTGACGTTAAGATGGAAGAAGGTTCAATGCGTGTTGATACCAACATTTCCATCCGTCCTGCAGGTCAAAAGGAACTTGGTACTAAGGTTGAAATGAAGAACTTGAACTCATTCGACCACGTACGTCGTTCACTTGCCTACGAAGAAAAGCGTCAAGAGCAAGTTCTTTTGTCAGGTGGTCACGTTCAACTTTCAACTCGTCGTTTCGATGAAGCTACTGGCAAGACTGTTTTGGAACGTGTTAAGGAAGGCGCTTCTGATTACCGTTACTTCCCAGAACCAGATATTGCTCCTGACCACATTAGTCAAGAATGGATTGACGAAATCGCTAAGGAACTTCCAAAGGGGCCATTTGCTCGTTACGATGATTATGTCAACAAGTATGGTTTAAAGCCATATGATGCAAATGTTTTGCTTCAAACTAAGGAAAGTTCAGACTTCTTCGACAGTGCTGTTGCTGCAGGTGCTGACCCAACTCTTGCTGCTAACTGGATGAACACTCAAGTTAATGGTTACTTGAACGATCACCGTGTAAGTTTGAATGATATTAAGCTTACCCCAGAACACTTGGCAGAAATGATTAAGTTGATCAAGGATGGTACTATTTCATCTAAGATCGCTAAGAAGGTCTTTGCGGAAACCATCAAGAACGGTACTGATCCTAAGAAGTACGTTGAAGATAAGGGTATGGTTCAATTATCTGATACCAGTGTCCTTGCTCCAATGGTTAAGAAGGTTGTTGACGATAACCCTCAATCAGTTGAAGACTTCAAGAATGGTAAGGATCGTGCAATTGGTTACTTAGTTGGTCAAATCATGAAGCAAACTCGTGGTAAGGCTAACCCTAAGATTGTTAACAAGTTGCTAAACCAAGAATTGCAAAGTCGTTAGTTTTTAAGACGTTAAGGTAGTAATTATGACTAGTAAAGCAAGATTAATTTATAATCCTGTATCCGGTCACGAGCAAATGCCTAAAAATGTGGCCGATATTTTAGATGTATTAGAGCATGCTGGTTATGAAGCCAGTGCTTTTAGAACTACACCTGAAGAAAATAGTGCTCGCAATGAAGCTACACGTGCCGCGAAAGAAGGCTTTGATCTGATCGTTGCGGCAGGTGGAGATGGTACGATCAATGAAGTAGTTAATGGAGTAGCTTTCTTAGAAAAAAGACCTAAGATGGCTATCATCCCTGCTGGTACTACTAATGATTATGCCCGTGCATTGGCTATTCCGCGTGATAATATTCCAGATGCAGCCAAAGTCATTTTGAAGAATAAAACACGCAAAATGGATATCGGTAAAGCAGTCTTTGGCGATCAAACTCAATATTTTGTAAATATTGCTGCCAGCGGTTCTTTAACAGAATTAACGTATGGTGTTCCATCCGAAGTCAAGTCAGCTTTAGGCTATGCTGCATATCTTATTAAAGGCGCGGAAATGTTGCCTCACTTGAGTGAGAATGAGATGCGGTTGACTTATGATGATGGTGTTTATGAAGGCAAGCTCTCAATGTTCTTGTTGGGAATGACCAATTCAATTGGTGGGTTTGAACAAGTTATGCCTGATGCACAACTTAGCGATGGCTTGTTCCAATTGATCGTGGTTAAACCTTCTGATCCTGTCAGCATGATGAAGTTGATGGCTTTGGCTTTAAATGGTAAGCACGTTGATGATCCAAATATTATTTATACCAAGACAACCAGTTTAAAGGCTGAGTTAATTGGTAAAAGTGAAGGACAAGATTTACCAGTTAACCTTGATGGTGAAATTGGTGGCTATTGTCCAGTTGAATTTAAGAATTTGAAGCAACATATTGAATTTTATGTTGGTGGATAAAATTCAAATATAAAAATAAGAAGGCAACAATGATTTTGATGATCATTGTTGCCTTCTTTGTTTTTGCTTAATTAATTAGTTACGGTCGTTACCCATACCAAAGATTTGAAGCAAGAAGAGGAAGATGTTTACAAAGTCTAAGTAGAGTTGCAAAGCTCCTAAAATAGCAAGACCATTAGTAGGGACTTGACTACCATAACTGTTGTAAATGTTCTTCATCTTTTGAGCATCATAAGCTGTTAAACCGGTGAAGATTACGACGCCGATGATTGAAAATACGAAAGTTGCAACTGAGTTGCGTAAGAACATATTCACAATCATAGCAACTATTAAACCAATTAAAGCAGCTCCCATGTAAGAACCTAAATTGTTAAGATTCTTTTTGGTAAAGGTACCAAACAAGGCCATTGAGCCAAATACTGCAGCTGATGATAAGAATGCCGTACCAATTTGAGCTTGAGTATAATAGCCTGCCAATAAGGCAAATTCAAAGCCATAGATTACTGCTAAGATCATTAACATAATAAAACCAGCAACAGGATTTCTAGTAGCCTTGAAACTAATTCCCATTGATAAAGCAATTGGAACGAACAAGATTACCCACATAAATGCAGGTGGCATATTCATCACTGCAGATCTGAAAACGGTCATTGTCAAAAATGCAGCTATAGCTGAAACAAGGACGGCTAAGCCCATGTAGCCATACATTTTTGAGAGAAAACCATTAACTTCTGCCACATCGTGAACTTCACGACGTTCTGGACTTGAAAAGTTATCCATATATGTGTCACTCTTTCTATTTAATTGTCCTATCTATTTTAACCTATTTAAATAAAAAGTATAAATTTTAGAATTTGAAATATTAAAACTTAATTTTTAGTTATGAAATTTCAAAATTGGGCAGATAAGTATCTAATTAATAAACTATTCAGTATAGTTAGGGAAAGGAGTGATTTAGATGGATAAAAAATATTCAGATAGTGAAGTACGTGGTGAGCGCAGTAATCATCCAGAAAATTTAGATATTAAAGTTAAAGATAGTGAATTGTATTTTACACAGCAGGCTAAAGAAAAATATCGTGAATTAACTGGCTCGCAACGAACTTTTATTGATCGAGAATTAGATGATTTAAAATTCGGTCATGATAATGATAAAGATAAAATGGTTAATTATGAATTAGATCAAGCTCTAGTTTGGGAGAAAGATGATCAAGCAATAATCATTACGGATATTGTTTATCAACCGTATCGTGATAGTAAAAAGTATCAAAAAGCTCAAATTAGGATGAAGAAAATGAATAACTAGGGCAAAAGAAAAACGCGCTTAGCGCGTTTTTAAATTGAATAATGTTTATTTCTTATTCTTAGCCCACTTTAAGCCAATGCCAGTTACACCGCTTAAGATTGAGAAGACTGGTGAAAGCAAACTGAAGAAAACAAATGGTAGGAAATGAAGTACAGGTACACCTAAAGCAGATGCCGCAAATGAACCAGCAACACCCCATGGGATCAAGTAGTTGATAACACTACCACCATCTTCAAGTACACGGCTAAGAGCTAATGGTGATAAATGAATTTTATCAAAGGCGGATTTAAATGCACGACCTGGCAAAATTACTGATAAGTATTGTTCGCCCACGAATAAGTTAATGCAGATACCTGAAAGAATAGTGACAGTGATTAAACGACCAGGCTTGGTTAAGTGCTTAACAAGTGGTTCCATAGCGCTTTGAACTACGTTGAATTTCATTAACATCCCACCTAAAGAAAGAGTGGAAATGATCAACGCAACGGTGGCCATCATGCTAGAAATACCACCACGGGTAAGCAATGCATTAACGGATTGATCGCTCGTTTTAGCAACGAAACCATTCATGATTAAATTGTTCAATGATTGTACAGTTTCATGTGGGCTTTCCACAAAAATCATGATGACAGTGACTGCAATATTAATAAATAAAGTAGGAATTGCAGGGATCTTACGCCATGCGCAGATAAACATCAAAATGATTGGAATAACTGCCCACCAAGAAATGACGAAGTTGGATTGTAAAATTGCTGAAGTATGTTCGATCTTAGTTGGATCCATATGACCGCTGTTGCCGAGAATCCAGAATAAGATAAGAGAAACTACAAATGATGGAATAGTTGACCACATCATGTTCTTGATATGAGCAAATAATTCACTTTCTGCGACGGCAGAGGAGAGGTTAGTAGAATCTGACAAAGGGGACATCTTATCGCCGAAAACAGCTCCAGAAATGATAGCTCCGGCTACTAAAGCAGGATTAGCATTCATGCTGGCCCCGATACCGAACAGAGCGATACCTACAGTGGAAATGGTAGTAAAACCACTACCGATTGCAATTCCGACAATCGAACAAACAATGAATACTGATGGTACAAAGAAACTACCACTGATTAAGTGGAAACCCAGGACCATGATAGATGGAATGATTCCAGCTTTAATCCAAAGCCCAATTAAGGCACCAATTAAAATGAAAATAAAGATTGGAATAATTGCGACTCCGATACCTTCTTTAATACCATCTTGGACATCTTTCCAAGTAAAGCCCCGAAATCTTGCCCAAAAAGTTAACAACAATACTGTGAATAAAACAGGTACTTCTGGTGATAAACCAAATTTAATAACTGAGATTCCTAGCACTGCTAGGAGAATAATTAGAATTATGATTGATTCAGCGAAAGATACTTTCTTTTTCTCCATTTTTGCTTCCTCCAAATAAAAAAAGCCCCGCTGACCTAAGTCAACGGGACGACGATAGCCGTGGTACCACCCACTCTTTCAAGTATAAGAACTTGAATCTCTATCAGATGGTAACGGTTCTGAAAATTATCCGAACAATGATTAATCACGATGTAATTCACTTAACTTCGCCTGCCTGGTTTGCAGCTACCACCAGTTCTCTAAACTCCGAACGAAGTTGCTACTGTTTCGTTGATTGTTGAAATTATGATAGCAACATTAAAATTAACTGTCAATACTTTTAACAAAATAAATTTTTAAAACATAGTTTTTATCTGAGTATTATAATATAAAAAGACGTTTATTGAAAAGGCAGAATGAATATGCAGAAAAATCAAATTATCGATTTAGAGATAACTGATCTTTCATATGAAGCAATGGGTGTAGCCCATTACAATGGAATGACGGTTTTCGTCACTAATGCACTTCCTGGTGAAGTAGTTAGTGCAAAAATATTAAAAGTGAAGAAAAACTTTGCTTTTGCCAAAATTGAAAAAATTAAAAAAGAGAGTCCTGATCGAGTTAAAATCAAACTTAACCAGTGGGTTCAAACTGGTTTGGCTTCTTTAGCTCATATTAAGTATGAAAAGCAACTTGTTTTTAAACGTAATCAAGTGGTTAACTTACTTAAGAAAGCACACTTAGATGATATTGAAGTTGGGCAAACTTTGGCTAGCCCAGAGCAGAAGGGCTATCGTAATAAAGCCCAGGTGCCAGTTCGTGAAGTAAAAGGGAAACTAGAGATTGGTTTCTTTAGAAGACATTCTCATGATTTAGTGCCACTGACTAATTTCTTCACCACTGATCCTGAGATTGATCGTGTCTTAGTAGCTGTACGTGACGTTTTACGAAGAAATCAAGTTCCTGCTTATGATGAGATTCATAACAAGGGTGAAGTTCGCTATCTTGATGTGCGCCGTAGCAAGGCAACGGGCGAGATTATGGTAATTCTAGTTTGTTTGCACAATGATTTTGTTCAATTGCCTAGAGTTGCTGCTGAGATCAGTCAGATCCCAGGTGTGACTAGCATTATTTTGAATCATAATCCTAAGAAGACTAATGTGATTTTAGGTCAAAAAGATTACGTGGTTTATGGTGATGATCATATTACCGATCAGATTGGCAACTTGAAATTTCGAATTTCACCTAAGAGTTTCTTCCAAATCAATTCATTGCAGACACCACGGTTGTACAATCTAGCCATTGAAAAGGCTGATTTGAAACCAAGCGATGTGGTAGTTGATGCTTATTCTGGTATTGGAACTATTGGGTTGAGCGTAGCTAAACACGTTAAGGCTGTCCGTGGTATGGAAGTTATTGCTGATGCGGTTAGGGATGCTAATGCCAATGCTAAATTGAATAATATTAGCAACGCTAAGTATGTGACTGGCAAAGCAGAAGAAATCATGCCACACTGGGCTAAAGAAGGACTGAAGACTGATGTAGTCTTTGTTGATCCGCCTAGAAAAGGTTTGACGCCTGAATTTATCGATGCAACTGTGAAGACAGGGCCAAAAAAGGTAGTTTATATTTCTTGCAATCCAGCTACAATGATTCGTGATTTGCAACTCTTTAAAGAACAAGGCTATCAGTTTGATCGAATTGATCCTGTAGACATGTTCCCTCAAACTCCACATGTTGAAGCTGTGACGATACTTACTAAGAATTAAATGTGAAAAAAGCATACTAATTTTAGATATAAAAGCGTACTAATTCGTTTAATATTTCGAAATAGTACGCTTTTTTGTTTTGAAAAGAGATATCACATATTAGCTATATTATATTATAAAAATACAGTTAACCCGCCTAAAAGCGGTGAAAAATGTCCCTGTATGGTTGCTTTTTAAAAATTTTTTCAAATTTTTTTATTTTGTTTATTTCTATTCAAAAGTACAACTTGTATTGAAAATTTGCTAGCTCTTAAATGAAAATAAAACTATATATAACGCATAAAGTATATTTAAATAAGCGGATAATAAGTGTGAAACACATGCGTATATATATGGCTGAAAACGGTAAAAAGACTGTTAAAATGGCATTTTGAGTTTGAAACAGAATCAAAATCTATTATCATATAGGTAAGCAATGGAGAGCGAATAGAGGTAGTGAAATAAATATGAAAGTGAATAATGTTGTTACTTTGGATATAAATAGTTTGTCATTCGATGCTATGGGAATTGGCAAACTAGATGGCAAAAAAATTTTTGTTACTAATGCCTTACCAGGTGAAAAAATAAAAGCAAAGATTGTGCAAGTTAAACATGATTACGCTGTAGGTCAAGTGGAAGAAATTATTAAAAGAAGTCCAGAACGAAATAATGGTGAAAATGATCAATGGGCTAAAGATGGTTTTGATAACTTGGCTAACTTAAAGTATGAATATCAATTAAAATTTAAACATGATCGGATTATGGAGTTGCTCAAGCAGGCAGGTTTAGCTGATATTAAAGTAAAAGATACAGTTCCTAGCCCTAAGCAGGTCGGTTATCGTAATCAAAGATTGGTTTATGTAAGAAATTATCATGGTCAACTTGAGTTTGGTTTCTTAAAACCATATACCCATGAGTTTGAACCAGTTGATAATTTCTTAACTACCGATAAACAATTAAGCAAAGTTTTGATGGGAATTCGAGACATTTTACGTGAAATGAAAATTCCTGCTTATGATCCTAAGACTAATACTGGTTTTATTCGTAACGTGGATGTTCGCCGTTCAAATAAGACGGGTGAGATTATGGTAATCTTGGTCACCCGACAAAAGGATAGACCTGACTTGCCTAGGTTGTATGCATTGCTGACCGAAAAGATGCATGACATTAATGGAATCTCTATGAATTATAATCCTCATCAAACTGAAAAAATTTGGGGAAGCAGCGACATACCTCTTTGGGGTGTAGATTATTTAACTGAAGAAATTAATGGATTGAAGTTTCAAATTTCGCCACAGAGCTATTTCCAATTTAATTCATTACAAGCACCAGTTGTGCGCGACATTGCTATTAAAGAAGCTGATATTCAACCCGATGATGTTGTAATAGACGCATATTCTGGTGTTGGCACTATCGGTTTGTTAGCCGCAAAAAAGGCCAAAGAAGTACGAGAAATTGAAACAGTTGTTGCATCGGTTAGGGATGCTCGTCGCAATGCTGAAAATAACCAAATTGACAATGCCAAATTCTTTAAGGGAAATGCTGATCAAGTATTGGCTCGTTGGAATAAGCAATGATTAAAGCCAGATATTGTTTTTGTCGATCCACCAAAAAAGGGATTAAGTAAAGGTTTCATTAATACGTTAGCTCAGATGGGAGTTAAAAAGGTGGTTTATGTTTCTGCAAGTCCAGCTACCTTGGTTCGCGATATTAAAGAAGCTTCGAAGTATGGCTATCATTGTGATCATATTACTCCAATTGATTTAGCACCGCAGAAATCTGAAATTAAGAGCGTTACCCTATTGCAGTTGAAATAGTTATTAAGTTTTACACATCTATTAATTAGGATTATAATTGCACTGCTACAGAAATTATTTAGATAAAATTTCTTTAATTGTGGGGTAAAGATGAGAATAAAACCTTTAATTACAGAGGAAGAAGCTAAAGAAACGAGCAGTCTTTTTCAAAAAACATGGCAAGATACTTATAAGGGTATATTGCCTGATGTTTTTTTGGATAATATTCCTAAAGAAGCTTGGGTAAAACGATTAAATGAAAGTGGTCGCCATAATCTAATTTTTTTTGATAACGATGGTAACGTAGAAGGTGCTGTTAGCTATGGCCGCCCTCGTGATACGAGAATGTTAGGTTGTGGTGAGTTAATGGCCTTATATGTTGCACATGATTTTCAAGGCTATAATGTTGGCAAAACATTGCTTAATGCAGCTGAAAATGAGCTGAAAAAGATGGGTTACGGCAAAATTTATTTGTGGTGCCTTGATGGTAATGAAGGTGCACAAAAGTTTTATGAACACTTTAACTGGCGCAATATTGCCACTGAAAAATTCGTAGAAATTGCAGGTAAAGAATATAAGTACTTGCTTTATCAAAAAAATTTGCATGATTAATGAGAAGAAAAGCGTAGGATGATAAAAATCCTATGCTTTTTCTGTAATCTCAATTTTTTGTACAAAAACACTTGCGCTTTTATCTCATTCTAGTATAATAGTATCTGTTCGGCTATGGAGGATTACCCAAGTGGCTTAAGGGGACGGTTTTGAAAACCGTTAGGCGGTTCTGCCGCGCGTGGGTTCAAATCCCACATCCTCCTTTGATGGTCCATTGGAGCAGTGGTTTATCTCGTCTCCCTGTCACGGAGAAGATCGTCAGTTCAAATCTGACATGGACCGTAATATGGCGGAATTGGTGAAGGGGTTAACACACCGGTTTGTGGATCCGGCATGCGTGGGTTCGAATCCCACATTCCGCCCCATAATGGAGGATTAGCTCAGCTGGGAGAGCATCTGCCTTACAAGCA
>NZ_AZFO01000022.1 GCF_001436305.1 Lactobacillus ultunensis DSM 16047
GATTTAACTAGCACCACGCGTATAAGGAGAATAAAATATGTCATTTCCAAAGAACTTTTTATGGGGCGGTGCCACCGCTGCTAATCAAATTGAAGGTGCCTATGATGTAGATGGTAAGGGCCTTTCAGTAACAGATATTACTACTGCAGGTAGTTTGGACCATCCAAGATATTTAACTTACAAGTTAAATGGCAAATTAGAAAAAACTCCAGGCATGCCAGGTGCAGGTATTCCCGCAGGTGCTGTTGGTGCAATTGATCCTAACGAATATTATCCTAACCATGTAGCGATTGACTTCTATCACCACTACAAGGAAGACATCAAGATGTTTGCAGACATGGGCTTTAAAACTTTCCGTCTTTCGATTGCTTGGACTAGGATCTTCCCTAAGGGCGATGAAGAAAAGCCTAATCAAGCTGGTCTTGACTTCTACCGTCATGTCTTTGAGGAATGCAAGAAGTACAATATTGAACCACTTGTTACTATTTCTCACTATGAAGATCCGCTTTACTTAAGTGAAAAATACCATGATTGGCAAGATCGTAAGATGATTGATATGTATGTTAAGTACGCTAAAACTTTGTTTGAAGAATACAAAGGGTTAGTCAAATATTGGTTGACTTTCAATGAAATCAATTCAGCTTTGTTGATGCTGAGTTCATTTGGTGAAAAGGTATCTGATGATGCCGCATATCAACATGCTTACCAAAAACTTCACTATCAATTTGTGGCTAGTGCACGTGCAGTTAAGTTAGCTCACGAAATTGATCCTAACTATGTTGTCGGCAACATGATCTGTGGTATTGTTGATTATCCATTGACTCCAGATCCAAAGGATATTTTATTGAACCGTCATATGTGGGAAGAAAGTATCTTCTATTGTGGGGATGCACAATGCAAAGGTAAATACCCAACATTTGCTAAGCGTCTTTGGAAAGAACACAACGTTCATTTGGATATTACTGAACAAGACAAGAAAGATATGCTCGAAGGCAAAGTTGACATGTACACCTTCTCTTACTACATGTCTAACGTGGTAACTACCCATGAAGTTAAGGACAAGGTTGGCGGCAACTTCGCAGCTGGTGCCAAGAATCCATACCTTAAGTATTCTGAATGGGGCTGGGCAACTGATCCAGATGGTTTGCAATACTACCTTGAAGTAATGTACGACCGTTATGAATTGCCATTAATGGTAGTTGAAAATGGTCTTGGTGCTAAGGATAAGATCGATGCTGATGGCAAGATTCATGACCAATACAGAATTGACTACCTTAGAATGCATATTGAAGCAATGAATCGTGCTATTGAAAACGGTGTTGATGTTCGTGCCTACACCACTTGGGGCTGCATCGATGAAGTTTCTGCTGGTACTGGTCAAATGAGTAAGCGTTACGGCTTCATTTATGTTGATCGAGACGATAAAGGCAACGGTACTTTAAAGAGAATGCCAAAGGATTCTTTCTATTGGTACAAGAAAGTTATTGCTTCAAATGGTGAAGATTTAGCTTAAAAATAAGAAAAACTATATGGTAAAAGAGAGTAATGATAGCAAGTATTTCGTTACTCTCTTTTTGTTGTTCACTTGATATTGGTATGTGCAGCCCAAGTAATCCTTTTCTGAAAATGTCAATATACCATATGAAATTAAAAAGCGTATAATTAATTTAACTATTTATTATATAGGAGTTGGCATTTTGAATAGGAATAAAAGAAAACATAACAAATTCAAAATCATCTTTGGAATTATAGTAGCAATTTTATTGCTAGTAATTGGAGCAGGTGAGGCATATTTCTTTCACGTTGCTTTTGTCCCAGGCAAAAAGAGCGTGTTAAATAAATATTCTCATTATGTCAAAAAAGATCCCTTAGCAAGTAAAAAGAAATGGTATGCTCAGGCGAAGAAGCAACGCTGGTACTTAAAATCAGCAACTTGTGACTATCGCTTGGACGCAAACTACATTCCAGCTAAAAAATCGAAGAAGACGGTAATAGTGCTTCATGGTTTTGGTAATAATAAAAATACGATGGGATCGTACGCTGCAATGTTTCATGAGTTGGGTTACAATGTCTTGCTCCCTGATGCACGTGCTCATGGTCAAAGTCAAGGAAAGTACATTGGCTATGGTTGGCCAGAAAAGTACGATGTACGTAAATGGGTAAGAGAAGATCTACGTAAAGAAGGTAAGAATCAAAAAATTGTAATTTTTGGTGTAAGTATGGGTGGTGCCACTACTATGATGGTAAGTGGCATGAAAATGCCTCATCAGGTTAAAGCTTACATTGAAGATTGTGGCTATACTGATGTTAAATCTGAATTCTTGCATGAAGCTCAAGATTTGTATCATTTACCAGGGCCAATAGCTACCGGGGCTGTTGATTTATTAAGTGGCATTAGTAAAGCTAACTTAGGATTTTATTTAAAAGATGCCTCTGCGGTAAATCAATTGAAGAAGAATAAAAAGCCAATGTTGTTTATTCATGGTGGTAATGATCCATTTGTGCCAACGAAAATGGTATATGCAAACTATCGAGCAGATAATGGAACTAAAGAATTATGGGTTGCTAAAAAGGCAACACATGCTAGATCTTTTGAAACTTATCCTCATGAATATGAAGAACATATAGCTAACTTTTTGAAAAAATACGCGTAAAAAAATGCTAGATCAAATTTGATCTAGCACTTTTTATATTTAATTTTGTTTCTACTTAGTAGCATCTTTTGGCTTTCTGCGACCCACTAACCAAGTAAGAAGTAATGCAATAATTGCTTCAATAATGATCAAAGCGATTCGCATTGAAATCTTAGTGCTGCCGAGCCAAACATCTAGGATGATTGAACCGATAATCAGAATACCCATCCAAATCCATTGTTGTTTGTCAAAGGCAGTGCCGTATTCTTCTTCACGTCGTCTAATACCTGGTAAGATTGCGCCTAAACCAATTAAAACGATTACGGCAACAATATTAATGACTAATTCGTACCACCATAAACCACTGCCTTGTTTAACATCTTGTGGAGCAAAGCCTAGGATCGTTGCTACAGCAGTAACAATTAAGAGGGCTAACCCAACTAGCCAAGCAAGCTTATCATTCTTAATGTAAGTGTATTTTGATGGGTATTTAGCGGAATTCTTTCTAACTCGCATGAATGAGTAGAAGATCCAGCAAGTTACACCTGGCGAAACAATTGAATTTAAGTTAAGCAACCAGTTGAAAATGTCGTTCATGTCAGGTAAGAAGATACCCAAAATCATAATGAATGATGAAAGAGCGACAGTTAGGATATAACCATTAATTGGCAAACCATTTTTATCTTTTTTGCGTAAAAACTTAGGCATGTACTTGTCGCCAGTATCAGAAATTAGCATTCTAGTCATGGCATCAAGCAAAACAGCAACTAAAGCACAGTTAAAGAGCAATGAAGTCCAAGCCCAAACATAAAGTAAAAGCTTGCCCATGCCGAATTGGTGACCAACCATGTCGAATACATAGTATGCACCGTTCATCTTTAAGTCGTTTGGAATGTGATATGCATTGAAATAGATTCCTAATGCAAATGAACCTAAGATGGTCAAGAAAGCGGTCATAATAGCCAAAGCAATCATTGCCTTAGGGAAGTCTGATTTAGGTTTCTTCATCTTAGTGACGTATGGGGCAACCAGTTCACAACCATTCATGGCATAGATCAGCATCCCCACCGTTGACCAATAATGCAAATTAAAGTTTGGAATAATCGTGTGCCAAGTAAATGGTTGAGTTGCCATATGACCGCCTGATTTTGCTAAGCCTACAAAGGCTAAGAAGACAAACAGCACAGTCATGATCACCATTAATCCCCCACCGATACTGGAAAGAAATTCCATTGAATTTGCAAAGTGGTGTTCTACAATGATGAAAACGATGAAGACTACGAAGGTAAGAGCCGCAAACATAGTAGTTGGAATCTTATCTTGGAAGTCCTTTGAACCGGTTAAAGCCCAGCCGAGGTCGACAATGATTTCATTAGCTGAGTCAACAGCATAAGGAATTGAAGCAGCCCAGTAAGTCCAAGCAGTAAAGTAACCTAAGAATTCACCATCTGTACCGCGAACCCATGATGAAAGTCCACCGCCTTCACTACTAAAGGTTGAACCAAGCTGTCCCACCATTAAAGAATAAGGTGTTACGTAAAGTAAGCACATAATAATCCAAGAGGTGATAACAGGCATCCCTTGGTTTTGAAAGTTGTACATGATATCGTCCAAGCCGATAACAGTACAGAGGGCCATCAAGGTCAAAACTGGCCAAGTGATGGCTTTCATTTTCTTTGTTGAAGTTAAATCGTCCAAGTAATTCTCATCCTTCTCTAGTAATTAAATTTTCTTTTCTCCCACTGATGAGAATACTGGCGATTTATTTTTGCATTTTTCGCGCATTCTTTCCCCCTCGTATTAATACCATTATTGATTTTACCTGTTGAATTGTATTGTGACTAGGGGAAATATACTTTTAAATGTTTAGCTTATTTACTTATTTAATGTAAGTTGATACAATATAACTAACGAAAAGTAAGGAGAGCGAGGAGTGAAAATGAATACACAAATTATTGCAATTGGAATAATTATTTTAGGATTATTAGGCTTAACCAAGGAAAGAAAGCCAGAAGTTGAAAGAATTAAGAGGCATAGATAAAAATTATGGCAAAAACATCACAAATTATTCGTAACAAAAAGATAGCTAAATTTTCAACTAGAGAATATACTCGCTGTGAGCGTTGTGGTCGACCACATTCGGTTTATCGTAAATTTGGTTTGTGTAGGGAATGCATGCGAGAGTTAGCACACAAGGGTCAGCTTCCAGGCGTTAAAAAAGCTAGCTGGTAAAAGTGCGTCCGAGTTTTCTCGGGCTTTTTTTAATAGAATTTTTGTAAATTCTTATCAACTAACAGCAATTTTTTTGTTAAAGTAGGAAAAAGAATGATGGATTAGATAAGGAAAATTGTTAATGAATAAATTTCACTTCACTAAACGAGAAAAAATCTTTTTGCTGTTAGCTTTATTTGTATTGCTGATGTTATTTGTTTCAAGTTCTATGACATATCAGCAACAAGAATTACATAATAATTTTATGGATAGACGCTTCGGCTGGCTTGAAAATATGGTTGCAGGTTGGAACTTTAGTTATGGTGGTCGAATTCATAATGTTCAAATTGATGGCCGTGCTGGTTTAGCACAATTTGTTTTACGTAAGATGGCTCATTTTGGATCATACTTTTTATTAGGTGCGTTTGGTTATCTAGGGTTGCGTCGCATCTTTAAAATTAAATGGGTAGCACCTGTTGTAACTTGGTTTATTGCAATTGCCTTTGCTGCTTTTGATGAATATCATCAATATTTGACTGGTGATCGAACCCCAAGCGTACATGATGTCATGCTAGATGGATCAGGAGCTTTAACAGCTATTATTTTAATCATGATAGTTTTATTTATCAGGAAAAGATATTTTGTCAAGAAAAAGTAGGTTTAACTACTAGCTACCATTGAATTTTGAAGTAGCGTGAGTTAAGATAATAACGTTAAATATTATTAGAGAATAGAAAGAAGGATCCTTATGTCAGGACATTCAAAATGGCACAATATTCAAGGCCGCAAGAATGCGCAAGACGCAAAGAGAGGTAAAATTTTCCAAAAGTTATCTCGTGAAATTTATATGGCTGCAAAGAGTGGTGGTCCTGATCCTGATGGGAATCCTACATTACGTATGGTAATTGATAAGGCACGTTCAAACAACATGCCTAAGGACAACATCAAGCGTGCCATCAAGAAAGCCGAAGGTGGCTCAGAAGAACACTACGACGAAATCACTTATGAAGGTTACGCTCCAGGTGGTGTTGCTATTTTCGTAGAAGCTTTGACTGATAACAAGAACCGTACTGCTTCTGACGTTCGTGTTGCATTCACTCGTAACGGTGGTTCACTTGGTGCTACTGGTTCAGTTGCATACATGTTTGATCGTAAAGGCTACATTGTAATCGATCGTTCAACTACTGATGCTGATGAAGATCAAGTTTTGCTTGATGTAATGAACGCTGGTGGTGACGATCTTCAAACTAGCGATGATGCATATGAAATCTACACTGATCCTAAGCAATTCGCAGAAGTTCGTGACGCTCTTATTAAGGATGGTTACAAGCTTGCTGATGCTGAATTAACTATGATTCCACAAAACACCACTCCAGTTCCAGCAGACAAGAAGGAACAATTTGAACACTTAGTTGACGCTTTGGAAGACAACGATGATGTTCAAAATGTTTACACTGCAGCAGCTGACGAAGATTAATTGAAATGAAAACAACTTAGTCAAACGGCTAAGTTGTTTTTTTATTGAAATTTTGCCGGAGAAAACATGGGATTTTAATCCCGTGATGAATCCGGCTCTTTTTTCTAATATTTTTTGCTTGTTCCCCTTCCTTTCTTGAACAGTTGTTTGATATAATTTTTGGAAGAAAGGAGGGAACAAATGTGCTTAAAGGCATCAAGCTTAGATTATATCCTAATCAAACTCAACAAGGCCAGCTCTGGCAAATGTTTGGCAACGACCGTTTTGTCTGGAATCAAATGCTGGCGATGATGAATGAGCGCTATAAAAACAATCAAGATTTGCCTTTCTTGTCTAAATTCAAGCTAAACTATTTGCTTAAGCCCTTGAAGAGAGAATATCCATTTTTGAAAAACAGCGACTCTTCCAGCTTGCAGGTAGTCAATGAATTCTTAGTTCAGTCATGGAAGAACTTCTTTAAAGACAAAACGGGACAAGTCAGCAAGCCACGCTTTCATTCGCGCAAGTATCTGAGACTATCTTATACTGGAAAATCCATCATTAAGATAGCCGGCAAAAGATACCTGTACTTGCCTAAGCTAGACTACATTAAAACCAGCAAGACAGGCGCTTTAAAGGATGTCAGAATCAAACGCTACACTGTCATGCTAGAACCAACCGGTAAGTATTATCTGTCTTTGCAAGTTGAAACAGCTGTACAAATTAAGCTTAAGAAAGCTGGCAAACAGGTCGTCATTGATGTGGGCGTTTCTGACTTAGCTATCTTGTCCAATGGACTGAAATATCCCGCTTTTGATGCTTCTTATTTTGAAAAGCAAGCTAAAAGCTGGCAAAGCAAATATTCTCGTCGAAGACATCAGGCCTATGTCCTTTGCCAACAAGACAAGCAGCGAAAAGTGCTGATGACTCCGCGAAGCTTGGAAAGCTTCTCCAACTGGCAAAGAGCCAGAAAGCTAAAAGCAAGATATCAGTCTAAAATTGCCAATAAGCGCAGGAACTATCTCCATCAGCTGACAACGCATTTGGTCAGGCAATATGATGTGATTGCCATTGAAGATTTGAGAGTCAAGAACCTTCAAAAGAATCACTGCTTGGCTAAAAGCATTGCCAATGCCTCTTGGAGCATGTTCAAACAGATGCTGGAATACAAGTGTGAATGGTACGGCAAGCAATTAATCATTGTCGATCCTAGAAACACTTCCAGAATCTGTTCTCATTGCGGTCATCTAAGCCATTGAACATTCGTGAGTGGACCTGTCAGAAATGTCAGGCTCATCACGATCGGGATATTAATGCGGCAGTTAATATCTTGAAAAAAGCAAAGCCAGCTGGTCAGGAACTGGCCGTGGTAAATAGCTGAGTTCCGTGAGTTGGGTATAAGGATAGCGATATTCTTTGTAAGATCCCACAAACACTACTCAGTGTTCCCAGAAGCCCGGCACTTTAGTGCCGGTGTAGTTCACGCTTAATTTTAATAAAAAATCAATTTACAGGTGACTGAAAGATTTATTTTCTGGTCATTTGTAAATTTTTTTATTTTCTCAGAAAAAAATTGCCTTTTTTTGCGTAATAAATAATGTGGGGCAAAAAAGGAGGTATTTTATGAAAGTCAAAGAGGTTATCAATCGTATGCTCGTTTCGGCAATTTCGAACAAAGTCAGCGATATTTTCTTTTTTCCGAAAAGAAATGAGATTGTAGTGGAATTCAGAACGAGGCATGGCGTGGAGAGACAAGTAGCTTTTTCAATGAATGAAGGTCAAGAAATCATTAATTTCTTTAAATATAGTGCTCAGATGGATATTGCGGAACACCGTCGTCCGCAGGTCGGTGCGATGATGTATGACTCTGAAGGAACAGAGTATTACTTAAGATTATCTAGCTTAGGCGATTTTTCTGATCAAGAGTCGTTGGTGATCAGAATCATTTATGGAATTGAACACAGTCGCTATTTTATACCTGAGCAATTGGAAAAGTTACAGGAATTAGCCATGCTTAGAGGATTGATCGTAACTAGTGGTCCAACCGGATCAGGGAAGACCACTACAATGTATGAGATTGCTAAGAAAATGAGTAAGGGCAAGGTTGTGATGACGATTGAGGATCCAGTCGAGGTTCATGAAACTTCTTTTTTGCAAGCACAGGTCAACAATGAAGCTGGGATTGATTATCAAAGTTTGTTAAAAGCAGCACTGCGACATCGTCCAGATATTTTGATCATTGGGGAAATTCGGGATGCAGGGACAGCGCGGCTGGCAATTGATGCAGCTTTAAGTGGGCACTTGGTATTTGCAACGGTCCATGCCAAAAGTACTCTGCAAACAATTTCACGATTAGAAGGGTTAGGTATTCGTCGAGATGAATTAGCTAACTGTTTGACTGCCGTGTCATATCAGCGATTAATGGTTAGTCATGACGAGGTTAAATGTCTAATGGATATTGCGAGTGGAACGCTTTTAAAAGAAAAAATGAAACGAGAAATTCGTGGTGAATTTGTTGACTGGCAAAATAATATGCAACTTTTATTGAAGGGAGGAGAAATTAGTGATGAAGTATATCAGCAATTCCAACAAGGATAGGTTGAATAGCGAAGAGCAATTGGCTTTTTTAGATTATTTAAAGCACAGCTTAGATAATGGTTTTTCATTGATTAATTCAATTGAATTGATGCCAGCTTTGTGGCCGAAGCGTGAAGAGTTGATGCAAAAGTTAGCCGATCAGATGAAAGAGGGAGCGAGTTTTAGTACTGAGTTGGTTAAACTAGTTTTTTCAAAAACAACAGTAACTCAGGTGAATCTTGCTTTGCAACAAGGGAATCTAACGGAGTGCTTGAATCAATTAGCAACCTTGAACAGATTAAAGCAGGAGCAGGTTAAGAAATTACGATCCGAATTGTCATACCCATTGGTTTTGGCAATTATGATGGTCATCTTGCTTGTTTTTATGCAGTCATTTGTTTCAACCCAATTTAGTAGCACCAGTGAGCATTCAGGTGACATTGTGATGTTAGGATTAATTGTTTTAGTTATGACAGGGATTTATTTCTTTGTACGAATTGTCAATTTGCTAAACAAGCAGGATTATGAATCGATGAAAAAACTGGTGAAGTATCCCATTATTGGCCCAGTAATTGCACTGTATGTTAATTATTTGTTGGTCTACGATATTGGGATGCTATTGGCAAGTGGCTTTTCATTGCAGAGAATGTGTGAATATGCTTCAGAACAAGAACGAGGATCGTTGCAACAGGCTTTAGGACAGAAGATTGGGCATCAATTGGCTGAAGGTAGAAGTCTAGAGGAGATTGTTGAACAGGAAGAATTTTTACCTAATAGTCTGTTGATTTTGTTGCAAACAGGATCAGAAAGAAAAAGTCTTAGCCAGAGATGTTTGATTCTAGGACGGAGTCTTTTTCTAGATTTGACGGAGAAAATTGAAAAATTAGTAGTAAATGTACAACCAGTCTGTTTTATTTTGATTGGTTTGTGCATTATTGGTATGTATTTGAAATTGTTATTGCCTATGTATTCAATGATGCAAGGCATTTAGGAGTAAAAAATGAATAAGAAGATGAAACGGTATTTACTAAATATTTTGGCAAAGAGTCGTCGCCAAGAGGGCTTCACTTTGATTGAAATGGTAGTCGTGATTGCGATTATTGTAATTTTGATTTTGTTAATTGTACCCAATCTGATTGATCAGAAAAAGAAGGCAGACGATAAAACGAGTGATGCATTCAGAACCACGATTCAGACACAGGTTGAGCTCTACAAAGATGATAAAGGCAAAAAGCCTACTACTTTAATGGATTTGGAAAAAGAGGGTTATTTAACCTTAGATCAAATAACTAGAGCTAAAGAAAAGAAGATCACTATTGAAAATGGCGAAGTTACTAAACCGAAATAGCATTCTAGCTTTTACACTCATTGAAACGCTTATCACTTTAAGTATTTGTTGTGGTATTTTGCTGATTGGTAGTTTTCAGCTTCGAAGGTATCAACAACGAATGATCTTTGATAGCACGGTAAAAGAAGTAAGCACCACAATAGAACAAGCATCACGTTTTAGCGTTATTACTGGTGAAAGTATTTTAGTTATATTTTCACCACAAGAACATTATTTAAAAATATTAGGTGGTCATTGTGACAAATTAGTAAAAATAGACAAGGGCATTCATATTAGTAATTTGGATAAATTCACTTTTTGTAATAATGGATCATCTAGACCTAGAACTATTGAAATTACTGGCTTTGGATTTACAAAAAAGATGAAATATCAGATGCAATGGGGACGAGTGACTGAACAATGAGGATAAAAGGATTTTTAATGATGGAAAGCTTTATGGCAATTATGATTGCCACCATTGCAGTAAGCTGCCTTTATTTAACCGTTGCAGAAAATCAAAAGAATGGACGAGAAATTGAATTAAAAACTGATCGTGCATATGCTTATCATGTTTTGACCGAGAGCAATTTGGATCAGGTAATGGTTCATGATCGAATCTATGAGAAGGCGGGGCACAACTATGTTTATGACAGGGATGCTAAGCAGAAATTTGCAGTTGCGGGCTAAGGGATTTATGTTGGCAGAAGCACTATTTTCTTTATTTGTGACAATTTTAGTTTTGTTTATTTTGCAGAATTTATTAATGAGTATTAAAAGAGCGAACCTAGATCAGAATCATCACGTGAATGAAGTTGCTTATGCCTATGTGCAGTTAAATCGTTTTATGCGAGATAAGGATACTAAGTTGGTTTATCCTGTTCGAGATGATGCTAATTCGTCTTTTACGGCTTTTACTAAAGTAGATAAAAATAAGAAAGAAAAGATCTATCGTATAACGCATTATGCGAAAAAACATGTATTAAAGGTGTCTAATTCTGAAACAGGTGGTTACATGCCACTAATTTTCAATATTCAAAAAGCAGAATTTAAAACTACAAAAGATCAGATTATTATCCGTGTAACTGAGTACGATAAAGGCAAGTCAGATCTTATCTTTCAACTGGATGAAAAACCTGAGGAAAGGGATGCAGATGAAAAGGAGAAAAAACAAAATAAAAGGAAGCGCGCTCTTTAGTAGCGTACTTGTCTTGTTAACCGCTTTATTGTTTATCAAAATGTACCAAGACATTTATCGTGCCAGTATGGAAAATAATATTATGATCATGAAGTATCTTACGAGTGAATAACTTTTCTTGCACCACCATCGACCTTTCTTTAAAATAGTTTAGGTATGGAGGGCGACTCAATGGAAAATTTTGAAAAACTTTTTAATCAATTCTTGGACTGTGTCCAAACTTTGCAAACGGCTTTGAATGTTTCATTTACTGAAGCTTTAGTAGAAACATTTGATAACTTGGAACAAGGTAAGATTAAAGTTGAAAATGGTGCGCCAGATCACGCAACTGTTGAAAAATTAAGCAAGAAATATCAGGCACTTAATTACGATCAAATTAGTCAAAAAGACAAGGCACAAGTTTTCACTTTCCTAACTTTGAAAGCTGTTAACGATGATGGTTTGAATGCCAATCAAATGCCAACTCCACCTGCAATTTCTACTGTGATAGCAATGCTCATGCACAAATTGCTTAAGGATGAAAAGATGGAAGTTGTTGATCCAACAGTGGGTACAGGCAACTTGCTTTTTTCAATTGTGGCACAATTAAAGGCGCTTAATCATTCTAAAGATAATTATCAATTGGTTGGTATCGACAATGATGAAGAGATGCTTAATTTAGCTGATGTCGCTGCTCATTTGAATGATATTGACATTGAACTTTACTGCCAAGATGCTTTGATGCCATGGATGTGTCCTAATGCGGATGCCATCGTTAGTGATTTACCAATCGGTTATTATCCTATTGATAATAATGCTAAGAATTTTGAAAATAGAGCTAAGAAAGGTCATTCTTTGGCCCACTTATTATTAATTGAACAAATTATTAAAAACTTGAAGCCAAATGGCTATGCCTTTTTAGTGGTTCCTAAATCTATTTTGTCTGGCAAGATTGGCGCGGACTTTATGCCTTGGTTGACTAAAAAAGTATACTTAAAGGCAATCGTAGAATTACCCGATGACATGTTTAGAAATAAATTCAATCAAAAGTCAATTTTAGTCTTCCAGAATCATGGTGATCAAGCCAAAGCTAGTGAGGTATTGCTATCCAAGCTTGATTCTTTGAAGAAAGAAGAATCTTTGATTCGTTTTAATGTGAAATTGAACGAGTGGTATAATAAAATTCTTCATTAGTCCGTGAAGCACTTAACTTTAATTGAAAGAAGAGGAAAATATTTTTATGAAAAAAGTTTTGGCAATTAACTCTGGTAGTTCATCATTCAAGTACAAGTTATTCTCTTTGCCAGATGAAAAGGTAATTGCAAAAGGTATGGCTGATCGTGTTGGCTTAGACGATGCTTCTTTTGAAATTAAATTAGCTGATGGCACTGGTCATGTTGAAAAAACCGAGATTCCTGATCAAGAAGCTGCAGTAAACTTATTGATTAAGTTTTTAAAGCAATTCCACGTAGTTGAAGATTTAAGTGAAATTGTAGGTGTGGGTCACCGAGTTGTTAATGGTGGCGAATACTTTAAAGATTCAACTATTATTACTAAAGAAAATCTTCACCAAATCTATGAATTGGAAGATTATGCTCCACTTCATAACCCAGCAGAGGGTCGTGGTATTGAAGCATTCATGAATGTATTGCCAAATGTTCCTCAAGTTGCCGTTTTTGATACTACTTATCATCGTAACCTTGATCCAGTTCATTATTTATACTCATTGCCATATGAATATTATGAAAAATATGGCGTACGTAAATACGGTGCTCACGGTACCTCAATTCGCTACACTGCACCACGTGCTGCAGAATTAATGGGCAAGGATTTGAAAGATTTAAAATTAGTCATTTGTCACTTAGGTTCAGGTGCTTCAATTACTGCTGTTAAGGATGCTAAGTCATTTGATACTTCAATGGGATTCAGTCCAGTTGCCGGAATTACAATGGCTACTCGCACGGGTGATATTGACCCTTCACTTATTCAACACTTGATGCACGTTGAACATAAGACAATGGATGAAATGATCTACATTTTAAACCATAAATCAGGTTTGCTTGGTTTATCAGGTATTTCTCCAGACATGCGTGATGTCAGAGAAAGCGATAGTGATCGCGCAAAGCTTGCAAGAAAAATCTTTATTAATCGTATTGTTCGCTACGTTGGAGCATATATTGCCGAAATGGGTGGTGTAGATGCAATTATCTTCACTGCCGGTATTGGTGAACACGATGTTGGTGTTCGTAAGTCTGTAATGGATGCATTTAAGTACATGGGTGTTGAGCCTGATTACGAAGCTAACGAAAAGAATGAAGAAGGATTTATTTCCAAACCTGATTCCAAAGTTAAGGCAATGGTAATTCCAACTAACGAAGAATTAATCATTGAACGTGATGTAGTTCGTTTAACTCACATTAATTAAGCATATTAGTCGCGTATTATGCAGGTCTATGCTACAATAGATATCGTCTCAAGGGGATGTTTTGGGATTCGACAGGCGTAGACCCGCATTGACTGCGATTCGTAGGTTACGTCTACGTAAAAACGTTACAGTTAAATATAACTGCAAATAACAAAAATTCTTACGCATTAGCTGCTTAATTTAGCGCATGCGTTGCTCTTTGCCGGCTTACTCGTGACCAGCACTGAGTATCAACTTAGCGAGTTACGTTTAACTACCTCACCTGAATAGTTGAAAAGAGTCTTAACAGGTTAGCTAGCTCATCCTAGCCCTGTTATATGGCGTTTTGAGCTAGTGAAGTTCAAGTAATATAACTATGATCGTAGAGGTCAGTGACGAGATGCGTTTGGACAGGGGTTCAATTCCCCTCATCTCCATTTGTAAAAAAGTGCTTTAATGTTGACGGCTTGAAAACGTTGATATTAAAGCATTTTTGTTTTCTCAATTTTTCTGAAATTAAATAAAAATGCAAAAATAGACTTCATATTTTTACTAAAGCGTAAACGAGTTAATTAAAAGTTTTTAATTGGAATACAAGATATAATCAATACATATTCTAATAAATTAGTGAAGCGGACTATCAAACAAGATAGTCCGCCTTTTTTAATTATCAAAAAAGCATCTTATAGCAAGATGTCTTGTACTATAAAGATGCTTATTTAGTAACTAAATTTGAAATTATCGTAGTAATTACAGAAATAGCAATACCACCTACGACTGTGTATAGCAACCAGTTTATTTTTTCTTTGTTACTAATAGCCGTATTTTTAATATCATGTAGTTCAATCTCATTTTTATTGAACTCGGTTTTTAAATTATCGTTCAATTCAGCAAACTGATTATCCATTCTATGAAGAATCTTTTCAGTATTTGCTTCTAATTCTTGATAAGTTACATATTTGTCCATGGGTGGTTCACCTCCGTTACCACCATTATCTCTTACTATTGAAGAGAAATCTATATACTTTCATAAATCTCTATCCATACCCATAAGTTATAGTATTACCTTAAAAATAAGTATTAAACATTATTACTACTGACTCATATAATATAAGCAGAGCAACTTACTAAAAATAACCATGTTAATAGTGAGAAGGAAAAATAATGACACAAATTAAAAATAGATATTTTGAGGGCGAAAGAATACTTTATGGTTTAGAAAATGCAGATCTAGATGGCATTACTTTTGGTAAAGGAGAGTCACCTTTAAAGGAAGCCAAAAACATTAATCTAAAGAATTCAATTTTTCAATGGAAATATCCACTCTGGTACGATGAAAATGTCAAAGTGGAAAATACTACATTTGAAACGATGTCACGTAGCGGGATCTGGTATACCAAAAATATCACTATCAAAAATAGTGCGTTGCAAGCACCAAAATTATTCAGAAGAGCTAGTTACATTGACTTAGATAATGTCCACTTTGCGGATGCTCAAGAAACAATGTGGACTTGCGATCATATTAAGATTACTAATTCGCAAATCAATGGTGATTATTTTGGTAAAGATAGCAAGAATATCTACCTTGATCATGTTAGCGTTGTTGGTAACTATGTCTTTGATGGTGCAGAAAACATTGAAGTTCACAATTCAACCTTCGTATCTAAAGATGCTTTCTGGAATTGCAAAAACGTCACGATCTATGATTCAACCATTGATGGTGAATATCTAGCCTGGAATACGGACAATATTAAGTTCATTAATTGTAAAATTGAAAGTGATCAAGGTTTGAACTATATTGATCAGCTTGAAATCAAGAATAGTGCACTCATTCATACAGACTTAGCTTTCGAAAAAGTTTCTAACATGGATGTGGAACTGACTAGCAAGATCGATAGCGTGAAGAATCCAATCTCTGGCAAGCTTAGAACTCCTGAGATCGGTACGTTGATTATAGATCTGAATAAGATTGATCCTACTAAAACAACTATTGATTGTCCTAAGATTGATAAAAAAGTTGATCAATCAGATATGAATCAAGAACCAAAGGATTAGTGATAATATGCAATATGATTTTGTTAATGCGCCAGATAGAACACATGCTGATTCAGTGAAGTGGAATGTAAAGCCAGGCGAGCTTCCTATGTGGATTGCGGATATGGACTTCAAGACTACACCTGAGATTATTGAAGCAATGAAGAAAAAGGTGGCCCTCGGAGCTTTCGGCTACGAATTCCCTAAGGACGATTATTTTAATGCGGTTGCTGATTGGTATGAAACTGAACACAATCATCGTCCTTATAAAAGTTGGATGATTTTTACCACTGGGGTTGTACCTGCAATTTCATCTATCGTACGTCGTATTTCACCTATTGGCGACAATGTTTTAGTACAAGAGCCGGTCTACAATATTTTTTACAATTCGATCTTGAATAATGGCCGTCACGTTTTATCCAGTGATCTGCAATTTGATGGGCAAGAGTATACCGTTGACTGGCAGGATTTGGAAGAAAAATTAGCCGAACCGCTGACTACTTTAATGATCTTCTGCAATCCGCACAATCCAATTGGTAAGGTGTGGACAGCTGAAGAAGTGCAAAAATTAGCTGATCTTTGTCACCAACATCATGTCACGTTACTATCTGATGAAATCCACGGAGATTTAGTCAGAAAGGGAAAGGACTATACGCCTGCATTTTCGATAACCGGAGAGGCTCAGCCCAATGTAATTTCATTGGTTTCACCAAGCAAAACCTTCAATGTTGCTGCTTTGCATGCTGCTACTGCAATTGTACCTGATGAAAATTTGCGTGAGATGGTTAGTCGTGGTTTGAACAGTGACGAAGTAGCTGAACCAAATTTGCTAGCAATTCCGGCAACTATCGCAGCCTATGAACATGGTCACGACTGGCTGCATGCACTGAAGAAGCAGCTTAATGAAAACTTTGATTACGCTGCCGATTTTATCCAGCAAAATATTCCAGAAGTCAGAGTCATTCCAGGTACGGCTACTTATTTGATGTGGATCGATGTGCAAAAAGTTACTGATGATTCACAAACTTTAGCCGACTTTCTTAGAAAGAAAACTGGCTTAATCGTCTCCGCAGGTAGTGTTTATCGTGGCAATGGTCATGACTTCATTCGGATGAATTTAGCTTGTCCACTAGCAATGGTGAAAGACGGGATGCATCGGTTAGCAAGTGGAATTAGTAAGTATAGCAAATAGCTTTACATGTAAAGAAAAAAGTTAATATATAACAAAGAAAGGGGTTCCATTTTTATTGCCTTAAAGTATATACTTTAGATGAGGTGATTTTAAATGGAACCATTATTTTTGACCCCGTATTTTAGACCTAAGATTTGGGGCGGACGTAAATTAAAAGATATTTTCAATTATGATATTCCAGATGGAAAAGTCGGTGAAGCTTGGATCATTTCTGGCTACAAGGACGATGCTTCTACTGTAACAGAGGGTCCACTCAAGGGGATGTCACTGAGAGATGTTTACTTGAAACATCCTGAACTTTTCGGCAATCCTAAGGCTAAGGAATTTCCACTTTTGGTAAAATTCTTGGATGCTAACGACAACCTTTCAGTTCAAGTTCACCCAGATGACGATTATGCCCGCAAGGTGGAAAACGACTCAGGTAAAACTGAAAGTTGGTACGTCATGCAAGCTGATCCAGGTGCCTACATTATTTATGGTCACCATGCTAAGACTCGTGAAGAATTGGCTGACATGATTCATAAGGGCGAATGGAACAAGCTGCTCAGAAAAGTTCCAGTTAAGGCTGGCGATTTCTTCTACGTACCAGCAGGTACTATTCATGCTTTGACTAAGGGATGCCTGGTTATCGAAACTCAACAATCAAGTGATGTTACTTACCGTTTGTACGATTACGATCGTGTTGACAAGAAGACTGGCAAGAAACGTGAACTTCACACCCAAAAGTCAATCGATGTAACTACGGTACCACACGTTGATCCTAAGCTTGATGTTAAGACTAACAAGGATCAAGATGCAGAAATCAAGACTTTGGTAAAACCACCAATTTCACCACACTTCTACTTATGGCAAATTGATCTTGATGGTACTTGGAAGACTAGTTTAAAGAATCATCCATATCTTTTGGTTTCAGTCATCAAAGGCGAAGGCAAACTTGAAGCCGATGGCCAATCATATGATTTGAAGATGGGAACCAATTTAATTATTCCAAATGAGATGAAGAATTTCACATTCACTGGTAAAATGAGAATAGTTATGTCTGCACCGGGTGAAGAATAACCGTTTAATTTATCAGAATTAGGAGTGAGAAATTGTGATCTATGTCGCTTGTGGCTCAATTATGGCAGTGATTGGGATACTTTGGCTAATTTCCCCAGCTAAAAAGCCTAATCGAATTTATGGCTATTTATCTTATCTGGCGCAAGTTAACAAGGAGAGTTTTAAATTTGCTCAAAAAAGAGCGAGTTGGTATTTGATTCTCTTTGGTTTGATTCAAGTTGTGATAGGTTTGATCATTCACTTTTTGAATTGGGATCGCTATTTTCTCATTTGGCTATTAACTTTTTATTTATTTATCTTATTGCCAATTATTTTTACTGAGAAAAGTTTGAAAGCTTTTTTAATTAAGCGGCATGAATTGCCATATGATTATGTCGATCCCGATCAAGTGAAACGTCAGAGAACAAAAGGATTTAGGGATCGATAATGAGCTTAAGAATTTTAATGGTAGAAGATGACACTTCCGTCGCTGAGATGATGGGAATGTTTTTCAAAAAAGAAGGTTGGGAACAAGATATTGCTGTCGACGGTGTCGAAGCCGTCGATATGTTTAAGAAAAATGCAGATAAATATGATTTGATTACGCTAGACTTGAATTTGCCTAAGAAAGATGGCATTCAAGTGGCTAAGGAAGTGCGAGCAATCTCACCGACTGTGCCAATCATCATGCTTACTGCAAGGGGCAGTGAATCAGACCAAGTGTTGGGATTAGGCATTGGTGCTGATGAATATGTCACGAAGCCCTTTAGTCCACTGGCATTAATTGCTAGGATCAAGGCTCTTCATCGTCGAATTATGATGAAAGAAGAGATAGCTCCTAAAACGGAAGCTAAGCAGGACTACGATATTGAAACTAATCATTTGAAGATCTCTAAGAACAGACGTGAGGTTATGTTCGATGATCAGCCTGTGACTGATTTAACGCCGAAAGAATTTGACTTGCTTTATACAATGGCTCAGAAGCCGAAGCAAGTCTTTTCGCGTGATCAGCTTTTGGAATTAGTTTGGGGCTATGAATACTATGGTGAAGAGAGAACTGTAGATGCCCATATCAAGAAGCTGCGTCAAAAATTAGAAAAAGTTGGTGCTCAAGTGATCCAGACTGTTTGGGGCGTAGGCTATAAGTTTGATGATTCGCAGGTTAAATAATGAAGTTAATTTACCAGAACATGTTGGGATTTTTGTTGATAATCGTAACTACGATTTCGATTATTGGCTATTCTGAGATTGGCTATGCTCGTAATCAGGCGTATACACAGAACTATCAGCGAATGGAAGGCTACGCGAATTCGTTAGGTGACTTAGCAGAAGCTGATGGCAAAAATGGTACGGCTTTGCTCAACAATAACTTTTTGAATCAGCTGCAGTTCGTTCTTCATGGTGACGATGTCCATTTACGAATTTTCAATGATAAAAATCAACAGATTTATCCGAAAACGGATTCAGATATTCAATTGTCTAAGACGGTTTTCAATACGTTGCAGAACGGACAGGAAATTCGCATTCAAAATAATCATGATGAGAATTCGCCAATTCGTTCAACCAAGGATGCCTATACTGGGGTGCTAGTACCATGGATGAATGGTAGAAATCTTGTAGGAATTGCCTGGATCAGTTCACGAGTTAAACATGTAGAAAGACCGATTTATACGGCTAAGCGCAATTTATTGCGGGCGTTGCTGATAACGGTAGCTGTTGGGTTGCTCATGAGTTTCATCATCTCCTATTATTCAACCAAGAGAATTAAGAAATTGTCGCGTGCTACTCAAAAAGTTGCAGCTGGTGATTTTGATGTGCATATTCCGCATAAGGATAGTGATGAGATTGACCAGCTAGCTGAGAACTTCAATAAGATGGTCAAGGCGCTGAAGCAGTCTAATGAAGAAGTTAAGGCGCAGGAGAAGCGACGCGATCAATTTATGGCAGATGCGGCGCATGAGATGCGCACGCCGCTGACAACGATTAATGGTATTTTGGAAGGGTTGCAGTACGATGCGATTCCGGAAGAATCCAAGCCGAAGTCAATTGCTCTGATGCAACATGAAACTAAGCGTCTAATTCGATTGGTCAATGAAAATCTAGATTATGAGAAGATTCGTAATAATCAGATTATGTTATATAAAGTTAACTTCAATGCTGTACCGGTCTTACATGATTTGCGGTCACAGCTAATGCAAAATGCTAAGAAAGCTAATGATCAATTGCAAGTTGTTGCACCTGATGAGGTTGAGGTTTATGCAGACCGTGATCGTTTTACTCAGATTATGGTGAACTTGATTCAGAATGCGATTCAGTTTACTCATGATGGCAAAATTAAGATTATTAGTCAGCGATTAGAACATGGTGCCCAGTTTAGCGTGCAAGATAATGGAATCGGAATGGATGAGAAACAGATGAAATTTATTTTCGAGCGTTTTTTCAAAGCTGATCCCTCAAGAGCGCGCTTAGGTACAGGTGAATCAGGGTTAGGTTTATCGATTGTGTCATCTTTAGTAAAACAACATGGTGGCAAGATTGAAGTTAAATCAGAGCCTGAAAAGGGTTCAATCTTTATTGTTACTTTGTACGATAAAGGGTATGAACAATTTGTTAAAAAGAAAAAATGATAAAAGAGTGTCATACTTTCATTTTAGAAGGTATCACTCTTTTTACTTTTACGTTATAATACTTTTTATTAATAAAAAAACATAATTATATTGTGCTAAATATTAATAACAGTATATTAAAAAGTGTTAAAATTACATTGTCAGGATAGATTATGGAGGTAAACTGCTTATGTTTAATAAGTTACAAAGATATTCAATCAGAAAACTTACAATTGGTGCAGCTTCCGTTTTAATTGGTGTTACCTTTTTAGGTATCGATACAGAAATTGTGCATGCAGAGACAACTCCGACATCAGAAGAGACGATTACTGAACAAAATGAATCGCAAAGTGATGTAGAAAAAAATAATGCAGAGAATCATGAAACTAGTGATTCCCGCAAAGCCGGTGGCGGAGATACTGAACAAAATACTAATAACGAAAATAATAAAAAAATCGAGGTTGAAAAGGGAGATACTGTCGATGACAGCTCCCTTATTTTACGTACAGCAAAAGATGTAGATAAAACAACTCAGACTAACAAGAACAATAGTACTGAGAATAATCTAGAACAAGCCCAAAACAAAACAGGACAAAAATCTATCCAACCACCGTCAGAAGAACAAAATACTAACAACGAAAATAGTACTAAACAACAATCTACTAATACTAAGCAAATAGATTCTGTAACAAATAAAGCAGACGATCTTCAAAAGGATGTATCAGATTCTAAGACCGTACAGACTAAGACTGATGATCGAAAGCAAGATCAAAATCCAGATATTAAGGATATAAAGGATACTGCTGTTAAATCAGCTCCTGTAACTCTTGATTCTTTGACTAAAGCTTACACTGAGTTAGGAAAAAATTTGCTTCAATGAATGAGCAAGAACAGCATAATGCTTTGACTGACTTGAGGAAAAAGGTGAATCAGCTTTCAGTTGCTGATCAGATTAAATTGGCTAGTTTTATTGGAACAGATGAAAGTCGTTATAGTACAAGTCTTGATGATATTAACTGGAACGGTGTTGGATACCTAGCTGGTATTCACAAGACAGATCAGACTACAAGTGTGGATAATGACTTGGATCTTAGTGTGACGCAAAATGACTTTAACTTACATTCTAAAGAAGGACTCGCTTCAGGTTACTCATATAGTTTTGAATGGGCTAATCCAACTGCTTCTCACCAGTTTAATGATAAAGGCTATGTGCAACTTGGCATTAAAGGAACTTTAACTCATGCTGGTAGAACGGTTCAAACTAAGACTTGGACTTTTACCTTTCTTAAGAGGGGTATGAGTTATGCAGATTATTTTAATTCTGCAGATCAAAGTAAACTACAGGCTCTAACTCATGCTTTGGAGCCAAATTCAGTTCTAAATTCTGACCGTCAGTTAGCTGCTAGTCCACAAATTTTGACTAATATTACGGTTGATAACTGTTCATATAGTGGTCAAGAATTAGCTGATGCGGGTATTTTAAATAATATTAGATGGTCGGGAGTGCATAGAACGCCAGCTTCTTCAGAGGGAAAAGAAGAGTGGACACCAACTGCGGGGATTATTCTCCTATTTAGCGATAATTCAAGTACTGGTCAAATGAATGCATCGCTTACTATTCGTAGTACATTAGTCACAACAGCCATTTTTGCTACAACGCAGGGCAACAACACTTGGCACACTATTAATGTCGGTAATGGTATTGATGCGGGTAATGCAGTTAAAGGTGTTGGCAATGCAAGTCGATTAAGTATTTTCAGTCCAACTTATACTTGGTTAAAAGATATGCCTAATGTTACCCCTGGTATGACCGCGGCTCAGATAATTGCCAATCATAAATTAACGCAGGAAGATGTTAATAAGTTAGAAGCTGGTCCGCATACTTTATACGTATTAGTCTCATATACTGCTAAAGAATATCATAGTGGCGTAGCAAGTTCTCGTCCGGATGGTTATCAAATTGTTAAAATTAACGTTAATAGCTTAAATCAGATTATTCATGTTGAACCACATTCACCAGTCAATGTGCATGTTGGTCAATTAAGTTCTGATTTTGATACTGATTCAGCAGCTGATCATATGTCTGCTTGGTATATTGGTTTTGATGGTCAGAAGAAAGATTTAATTATTGATCCAGGTAAATTTGGACAAAGTAATTATCCAATTAAATCAATCATTTGGGATCAAAAGCCAGGTAGTTATGTTGATCCAACTACTCATCAATTAGATAATACTAAGGCATCAATTAAAGTTGTCTATGCTGATAGTGCATCGGATGAAGATGTAGATCAATCAATTATTACAATCGATCTGGATAAGGCAACAGCTAAAACTGGTTTGTCAATCAATGGTGGAGATACTGTTAATAACAGTGCTGACTCTGCTTTGCAAAGTAGCACTAGTGTTGATAGCTCTCAAATTACCAGATGGCAACCTAGTTATGAATGGGTTTATGATCAAAATGGTACAGCGCTTGATGCCAGTCACCAATATGACACTAAGTGGAACAAGAATCATACTTCCTTTACTGGATATGTGAAGGTAACTTACTACAAGGCTGATAGAGATGGTAATTTAGTACTAGAAAATAATCAAAAGGTTTATGACGGTTACCAAATTGTCCCAGTAAATATTAAGATTAAGTCAATGGCTGATCAGATGGGTGTGCAACTATATAATGACCTTGATTACATGAACTCACACCCAATTACTAATAAGGATGATATTGAACCTCAATATAAGTTGACTTGGGGATGCAACATTCAAGAAGTTCACTGGAAAGCTGGCGTTAGCCAAGCTACAATTGATAAATACATTCGCAGTGTTGATCGGTTTGAGACTGCATATGAGCATAGTTTTCCGGTTCAAACAATCCACACAGATTCGCAAGGGAATAAGTATTATGTTGTAGTTCCCGGTATGAAGATTTTGTTTACTGATGGTTCACAGCTGCATTATGGGACTGATACGACGCCAACAATTCCTACGCGTGTTTATCCACCAGAAAACAAAAACACGACTGTCCCAACCTTTGTTGCTAAAGATATGGGAGCATTTAACAGTACATCTGCTAAAGGCCAATTAACTAATTTAGCTGAGTCTCTATTGGGGACTTATAAGCAAGATTACTACTGGGTAGTTAAAGATAGCAGTGTTCATCAACATACCCTTGAAGGTATCCCTGTAACTGGTTACCGTGCTTTAAAAGACAGCGATATTGCTAGTGCTGGTACTAAGAGTGATATCTATGTTATGGTCAAGTACACCAAGGAACGTGGCAATGGTGAACCAGATGGCTACTACATGGTCAATGTGCCAATTAACTTAATTAGTGGTGTTTACACTGATCCACAAAGTAAGACTTTTGATAATCAAGCTGTTACGGCTGATCAGATTGTGAATGAATTGAAAAGTGGCACCATGACCTTAAAGATGTCAGATGGTACAGCTTTGGCGATTCCGAGTGATTTGTCTAGTGCAGATATTGAATGGCTTGATAGTACTGGTGGTCCGCTGACTGATGCACCAATTTATGCAGGTAGCTATAAGTTTGAACTTTCACTTACTGGTTTTAACAAATTAAAGAATGCTAATACTGGCAAGATTTTTGAAAATACGTCAATTGATTATACGATCAAGGTAGCACCAGTTTCTGTTACCCTGAATGGTAAGGGTGAACGTGATTACAACGGTCATGTTGTTTCCACTGATGATTTAAAGAATGATAGTAGTGATCCAATTAAAGTAATGTTTACATTTCCAGGTAACACTAGTGATAGTTATACTTTAGTTGATGGTGATTACAGTTGGTATACCAAAGATGGTAATAATTACGTTGCCTATAATAACAATCTTGCTGGCTCTAATGGTGCACCAACTGGTGTCGGTACTTACTATTTGAAGATCAATGATACTGGTAAGCAAAATATTCAAAATTGGCTGAGGAGTAAGTTAGGTGATAAGTACTTCAACAGTTTAAAGTGGTCTCCTAGTTCATTTAGTGATGATAACTACGCTTCATTTAAGATTAACCAAGAAAAGGTTAAGTTTATTTTAGGTGGAGAAAGTTCTGGCGTTTATATTGGTTCAGCTCAAGCTATTAATAATATTAAATCTTTTGACAAGGGTGGCAGTATTTACTTCAAGACTAATTATCCAGACTTCCAAAGTACTAATTTAGAAGCAGGCGATGTTGATTGGTACGATAGTTCAATGAATAAGTTGACTGGAGCCCCTACTGATGTTGGTACTTACTACATTAAGTTGAAAGATAGCGTGATTAGTGATCTTAAAAATAAACTAATTCAAGCTGCAGGTTATGGCTTAGACGGTACAACACAAAATATTACCTTTGAAGATAATGGAGTTGGTGGTCAAGCAACCTATAAGATCACTCCTTCATCAAATGTTGTAACTGTTTCTGGTACACAAACCAACGAATATAGTGGTAGCGAAATTAGTGTTGATTACCAAGCTGATGGAACTAACAGTGTCAAGGTTACTATTGCTAAGGCAACTGGTAATACTGATGGTAAAGTTGCAAGCTTGACCGGAGTTACATTAACTTCAGGCGACTTCAAGATTGTTGATAATCCAGCTATTAATGTTGGCGATTACCACATTGTTTTAACCGATGCTGGTTTGAATAAGATTAAGAACGCTTTAGGTAGCAACTACGACATCACTAATGACGGTACAAAGTATGGTACGTTAACTATCACTCCAGCTGAAGCTTCTGCAAAATTAGCAGGTTCTAACCATAAAGATTACGATGGCAGTGCTGTAACTTTAACCGAAGTTAACAGTAGCACCGGTGATATTGAAGTCGCATTGACATATCCTGGTTCAACTGCAGCTTCAACATACACGTTACATGCAGGGGACTACATCTGGTACAACGAAGATGGTTCTGAAGAATTAGCTAATAACGGAGCTGCTCCAACTAATGCCGGTACTTATACAATTAAATTAACTAACGCTGGAATCACTAATATTGAAAAAGCTATTAAGCAAAAGACTGATCCTAGTGGCGCAACTAAGTCTAATGTTAAATTTACTGATAAAGATGGCAACGGTACTATTCTCGGCTCAGCTAAATTTACTATTAATAAGCGTGCTTTAACTGATCTTACATTCTCTGGTTCAGATTCTAAGACTTATGATGGTAGCGTAGGTACGATTGATCCAGCCAAGGCTAAGAACTGGACAGCTACAGGTTTGCAAAACAATGAAACTTTGAATGTTAGTGGCTTAACTGCTGATGACTTTAAGTGGGAAAGCGGCTCTGCTCCAACAAACAAAGGTGATTACAATATTGTTTTGAGCCAAAATGGTATTAATAAGTTATTACAAAATAATAGTAATTACATCTTTAATTTAAATAGTGTTAAGATTGGCAGCCATGTAGTTTATACCATTAATCCTTCAAAGAACGTCGTAACTGTTTCTGGTACACAAACTAATGAATACACTGGTAGTGGAATTGGCGTTAATTACCAAGCTGATGGAACTAACAGTGTCAAAGTTACTATCGCTAAGGTAGCCGATAACACTGATGGTAAAGCTGCAAGTTTAACGGGAGTTACCTTAACTTCAGGCGATTTCAAGATTGTTAATGATAGTGGCAATGATGTAACGGCTATAAATGTTGGTGACTATCGCATTGTTTTAACTGATGCTGGATTAAATAAGATCAAGAATGCCTTAGGTAACAATTACGATATCACTGAAGCCAGTGATAAGTACGGTAAGTTAACTATCACTCCAGCTGCTCAAATCAACATTCATTATGTTGATGTAACTGGTATCGCTAATAGTGCCAATTATGCAAGTCAAGGTAAGACTATTGATAGTCAAGATAAGACTGTCACAAATGATCCAAATGCTGACTTCAGTTTGAGCGGTGTTTCAGATGCTTGGGACTACGGTAATGCAGATTGGGACTATGTAAGCAGCACTAATTTGACTAAGTTCCCTAACAATGGACAAACCACTACTGATGGCAACTACTACGTAGCTACTTACAATGTCTACTTAAAGGCAAAGGCTAATAATGATACTAAGACTTTGCATAAGACAGTTACCTATGTTGATGCAAATGGTAACCGTCTAGACGTAACTCAACCAACTGAAAGCAATTTAACTGTTACTAAGACCCACAATCGTGGTGAATTTAACAGTAATGGTTCAGCTAAGTATGTTTGGACAATTTCCAACTTAGATAAGACAAGCTTTGATACTCTTGACTTCCCAGCTACATTGACTATTAAGGGCAAAACTGCTTACTTGAATTTGGATAGTAGTCATTTTGCCTACTCGCCAAATACTGGTTCAGCAATTAAGATTACTACAGGATCTGATGGTCAAAAAGTTGTTACTCTTACTGCTGATCCTGATGCTGCTGATGGTACGATTTATAGCTTTACGCTTCCTTATGTAACGCCAGTAATTACGCTTTCTGGCTCTGGAACTAAGGTCTACGGCAGTGCAGATACACCAACTGTAAAGCCAGCTTGGGATGAACAAGGTTTGTTGCCAAGTACTTCACTTGATACAAGTGGTTTGGTAAATGCTGATGGCACATTTAAGAGTCAGTACTTCACTTGGTATTTGCAAGGTGCTAACAATAATTTAACTGAAATAACCGGAACACCAAAGAATGTTGGTACTTATGTCGTTAAATTGAATGCTGCTGGTTTGGCTAAATTGCAAGCTGACAATAGTAAGTATGCTGGTTTAACCAAGGATAACTTCAGCGGTTCAATGACTTACACCATTACCCAAGCTGATGCTACTGCAACCCTTGGTGGATCTAACAGTAAGACTTATGATGGAGCAGCTGTAACTTTAGATGAAATTAACAGTAGAAATGGTGACATCAAGGTAACAGTTAGCTTCCCAGGTGTTACTGATGCACAAAAGACGATCACTTTAACAGCCAACGATTACGTTTGGGATACGAGTGATGATCATGCACCAATTGATGCAAGTACCACACCTTACACGCTTAAATTAAGTATAACTGGTATTAGTCGGATTAAGAGCTTGATTGAATCTGAAGCTGGCTCCGGTACCGATGCACAAGGCAACGAAGTGTCGAACGTTAAGTTTGCTGAAAATGCTGTTGGTGGTTCTGCTGAGTTTACGATTAATGAAGGTACTGAAGATCGTTACATTCAATACCAATTTGTTGATGCTGATAAGAATGATTCAACAGTTGGTTCACCAGTTACTGTTTCAGGTAAAGCTGGTCAAAATGTCACAATTAGTGGATTAGATGTACCAACTCATTATGAATTGGCAACAGGTCAAACTATTCCAACAAGTATTACTTTCTTAGATCAATCAACTGATAGTGCTAAACCAACAGTTGTTCAAATTAAGTTGGTTCATCAACATGGTGAGACTACTCAATATGAGACTCGTCAGATTACTGTTCATTATGTTTATGGTGCTGGTGAACATGCTGGTCAAAAGGCCCATGATGATGCTGTTCTTGATGTTTACTACAAGAGAACTGGTGATACTGACTTAGTAACTAGCAAGATGGTTGATACAGCTCCATGGCTCTTTGACGGTAGTTACAATGCAGACGGATTTAGCAATGGCTATAAAGTTGTATCGGGAACTTGGACTTTGCCAACTTCATGGAATCCGGTTGAGGCTGAAGTACCAACAATAGATGGCTATAAAGCATACTTAAATGGTGACTGGACAAAGAATAAAGATGATAAACAATCTACTGTTCCAGCCAATAAGTTTGTCTTTCCAAGTTACAATAACCCTGGAACTTCAGATACGAGTTTGAATTCAACTGCATATACCGATGCAGCAACTATTTATGAAGCTACTCCAGAACATACAATTTACTATGTTCCAGCTGAACAAGTTGAAGGTCGAACAGTAACTGAACACTTCAAGAAATATGTCAGTGGCGACTTCAATGATCCAAATAGCTATACTGATGCAGATGTTGTAACTCTGCCAGATGGAACTAAGCAATCCTATGCTCAGATCAAAGTTTGGTATAAAAAGGATGCTACTGGTTTTGCAACCAATGGCAGTACCGATCCAAGTAAATGGAAAGCAACTTATGGCAGCTGGAAGTGGGATTCCACAGTTGGTGATGCATCTACACCAGGGTTTACCGTTATTTCTGGTAAAGGCTTATGGTCCGGTATTGCCAATGGTAGCGGTAACTCATGGGGGATTAGTTTTCCACCTTTAGATGGTTATAAAGCCATATCGTTAAAAGAAGACCTTAGCTATGGTAGCGGGACATTTGGTTCACCAATTAGTGGTGGATTTACTAATGCCACTGATCCGGCATGGTATTACCGGAATTCTTTGACTACCTTCTATATACCTAAGTCGTTATTAAGTAAAACTGTTACTAGAACGATTAAGATTACTAATCCGGATGGTACTGTTCGGTCTATTCCACAGAAAGTTACTTTTAATCGTGAAGCTCGATTAAATAATAATGACACAGTCGTTGTGCTTGGTGCCTTAAAGGATAATGTTTATCATTTCACTCCTGGTAATAATGTATGGAATTACAAATCAACTGATAGAGATGGCATTCCAACAGGTACCTGGGCTGAATATAACGTTACGAAGCCAGGGTACACCGCGCTTGTTGATGGAAATGTAGCGACAAGTGTTACTGAAGCAACAGTTACACCAGATACTGCTGATTCTACTGTTGACGTAACTTACATAAAGAATTCTGGAACGATCACCATTAGTCATGATGAAGTTGATCAAACTTACACTGGGAATGCTGCTGATACAGTTATTCCAAGTGGCATAACACATGACATTCAGAAGAGTAATAATCTTTTAACTTGGCCTACTGGTGCTGAAAATGTAACTCTTGATAGCAGCGACTTCTCATTTGCCAATACGAATGGCGATATTCTGACCGATAAGCCAGTAAATGTTGGAACTTACCATATTGTTTTGAATAAACAGGGTCTTGATAAATTTAAGAACCTTGATTCTAACTTTACTTGGAAGTATGATCCAAAGACTTCATATGTGGTTTACAAGATTACCAAAGCTACACCACATGTTGCTTTCCAAGGTACAGGTTCTAAGACTTATGACGGATCAGCTTTGAGTAGTTCTGATTACAGCACTCAAATTGGTTTAGCAATAACTGATGCACCAAACGCTGGTAATGATCCAATTAGTTTAACTGCTGGTACAGATTATGTATGGACTAAGGGTAGTCATAAATACACCACTGCACCTGTTGATGCTGGTGATTACACTATTGAATTAACTGATGCTGGTAAAAATAAGATCAAGGCAGCAACTGCTAATGGTGACAACCTTGATTGGGCTAATGCTGTTATTTCTGGTACTGGTACTTACACAATTAATAAGGCTGATGCCACTGTTAAGTTTGGTGGGGATGCTACTAAGACTTACGATGGTAGTGCAATTAGCAACTATCAATTTAGTTACAATCCAACTGATGGTTTTAATGCTCCAGGTACCACAAGTACCAATTTTGCTTTAACTGCTGGTACTGACTACGTTTGGTACCAGACCGATAGCGAAGGTCACAAGACTGGCTGTGCTTTAACAAATGCTCCTGTTAATGTTGGTAATTACATTGTTGAGTTAACAACCGCTGGTATTAATAAGATCAAAGATATTAATAGCAGCAACTTGAACTGGACATCTATTACTGGAAGCGGGAATTATGACATTACTCCAGCTTCAGCTACAGCTACGATTGCTGGTAGCGCAACCGTTACCTATACTGGTTCACCTGCCGTGATTGATTATGGTTCAGCTTCTAGTCCAAATTACACAGTCACATTAAGCAATAATCAACACTATACTTTACAAGCTGGTGATCTTGACTTTGTCGCTAACGATCACACTAATGCGAATAGCACCGGCTATGTTTTGAAATTAACTCAAGCTGGTTTGGATCACATCAAAGCAGCTGAAGGAACAACTAACAGCAACTACACTTGGACATTTGATAGCACTGGTTCAAGTGCCAAGTTGATCGTTAAGAAAGCTGACGCTACTTGGACATTATCTGGTGATAACAGCAGTCAATACACCAAGACTTATGATGGTCAGGATGTTTCAACAGCTGATACGGGTATGAAGGTAACGCTTGCTTACCCAGATCCAGCTGGTAACAGTCATGATTACTTATTTGACACTTCTGATTATGAAATCAAAAACGCTGCAGGTACTGTAGTTTCTGAAATGAAGAATGCTGGCACCTACACGATTAGCTTGACTGAAAGTGGCATTAATAAAATCAAAGCTGTTCAAGCTGATAATCTTAACTGGTCAGGTTCTGGTCAGATTACCGTCACAATCAATAAGAAGGCTTTAACTGATGTTTCCTTCTCTGGTTCAGATAGTAAGATGTACGATGGTACGGCAGGTGCAATTAATGCCGATAAGGCTGGAAACTGGCAAGCAACGGGTTTAGTTTCTGGTGAAAACTTCAATGCAACTGGCTTAACTGATGCTGACTTCAAGTGGGACGGTTCAACTCCAACTGATGCTGGTAGTTATGAGATCGTTTTGAACGATGATGGTTTGCACAAGCTGCAAGCAAATAACGCCAACTATGACTTTAGCAAGGTTACTGGTCATATTGCTTACACGATTGAGAAGGCTGATGCAACTTGGACTTTGTCTGGTGATAATAACAGTCAATACACCAAGACTTACGATGGTCAGGCTGTTTCAACGGCGGATATAGGCATGAAGGTAACGCTTGCTTACCCAGATCCAGCTGGCAGCAGTCATAATTACTCATTTGCAAGTACCGATTATGAAATCAAGGACTCTGCAGGTACTGTAGTTACTGAAATGAAGAATGCTGGTACCTACACGATTAGCTTGACCGAAAGTGACATCAATAAGATTAAGGCCATTCAAGCTGATAACCTTAACTGGTCAGGGTCTGGTCAAATCACGGTTAAAATCAATAAGAAGACCTTAACCGATGTTTCCTTCTCTGGTACAGATAGCAAGAAGTACGATGGTACAGCTGGAACAATCAATGTAGATAAAGCAGGTAACTGGCAAGCAACTGGTCTGATTAGTGGTGAAAGCTTTAACGCCACTGGCTTGACTAATGCCGACTTCAAGTGGGACGGGTCAACCCCAACTAATGCTGGTGATTACCAAATCATTTTGAATGATGATGGTTTACAAAAGCTACAGTCAATCAACGCTAACTATGACTTTAGCAAGGTAACTGGTCATATTGCCTACACAATTGAGAAGGCTAAGGCAACCATTAACTTGGCTGGTAGTCAAACTAAGGACTACAATGGTGAAGCTGGTACGATTGATGCATCTAACTTTACTCCAAGCGTAAAGACAGATAATGGAGTAGATTGGACGATTCCATCAACTACAACATTTGATAGCAATGACTTCATTTTTACCGATGATCAAGGCAATCAGATTACCGCACCTACAGCTCTTGGCGACTACCACGTTTACTTAAGCGCTAGTGGTTTGAACAAGATCAAGACTGATACTACTAACTATGATTGGGCTGATGGTTCTCTTGGTATTTACAAGATTCAAAAGAACAGTGATAGTACTGTTTCATTAACTGACGTTAGTGATGGTCAAAGTGAAACCTACAAGGGTTCTGCTTATGGCAATACTGATATTGATGTAAGTGACTACAAGCTGACTTTGCCAACTGGTTTCACTTACACCTTGCAAGCTAGCGATTTGGAATTTGTTCCAAGTACTGATGCCACAAATGTAGGTACTTACCATGTTGAGTTAAGTCAAGCAGGTAAAGATCACTTGAATGCCGCTGACCCAACACACTTTAGCTTCGACTTTAGCAAGTTCAATGCAGGTGAAGGTACGTTTAAGATTACGAAGGCTTCAGCTTCCGCAGCCTTCTTAGGTAACGGTAGCAAGACTTATGATGGCAATGCAATCAGTGGTTATGCACCAACGGTTTCAATTACCGCTCCAGGTGTTGTAGCTTCTGATAATCCTGCTTTGACTGCTGGTACAGACTATGTTTGGACCAAAGATGGTCACACTTACACTAGTGCTCCAGTAGATGCTGGCACTTACACAGTTGAATTAACTACTACTGGTAAGAACAAGATCAAGGAAGTCAACTCTGCTAACTTGACTTGGACTGATGCTGAAATTACAGGTACAGGAACTTATATCATTACCAAGGCTACGCCAACTGTTACTTTCCAAGGTGCAGGTTCTAAGACTTACAACGGTTCAGCTTTAAATACTTCTGATTACACCACTCAAGTTGGATTAGCAATCACTGATGCACCAAACGCTGGAGAAAATCCAATTAGTTTAACTGCTGGTATAGATTATGTTTGGACTAAGGATGGTCATACATACACTACTGCACCTGTTGATGCAGGTACTTACACCATTGAATTAACTACTAATGGTAAGAATAAGATTCATACCGCAACAGCGAATGGCGATAATCTTGATTGGCGTAATGCGGTTATTTCCGGTACAGGAACTTACAAGATTACCGAAGTAGCCGCAACTGCTAATTTGTCAGGAGAAAATAATCGTGACTACAATGGCTCAGCTGTTTCAACTGCTGATTTGAACAACGGTGGCAATATCACAGTAACGATTGCTATTCCAAATAGTACCAAGACCATTTCTTACACTTTGCAAGATGATGATTACACTTGGACAGCTGGTTCTGCACCAACTGATCAAGGTAGCTACACTTTGTCATTGAATAAAGCTAACGTATTGGCACACTTGAAAGCTCAGATCGCTGCAGATTCAACTTGGAAAGGCAACGTAGGTATTATTGCTTCTGCTTTGAGTGGTACCGCAACATTTACGGTTAATAAGAAAGCTGCCACAGTTTCATTAACTGGATCTACTACTGTTACTTACGATGGCAATCAAGTTGAAACACCGCTTGCTCAATTGAAAGACAAGATTAGTGGTACTGATTTAGTAAGTGGTCAAAGCTTAGACCTTTCAGGTTTAACTGCTGACGACTTTGATTGGTATGATGCATCTGGTGATAAGCTGAATAATGCACCAACTGATCATGGTACTTACACAATTAAGTTGAACACAGCTGGCTTTGCTACCTTAAAGAATAAGAATACTAATTACAGTCTTTCTATTAAAGACGACCAAAATAGCTATAGTTATGAAATTAAGCAAGCTAAAGGTTCAGTAGCCTTAGATGGTTCACGGACTATCACTTTTGGTACTGCTGATCCAGATTACTACAAGCATTACAGTGTCACATTAACTACTGATCCAACTGCAATTCATGGCTTTACACCAAGTTATACTTTGCAAGCTGGCGATCTAGAATTCTCTAGCGACAATGGACGTACTTGGAGTACTTCTGTTCCAACAACCGTTGATACTTACCAAGTTAAGTTAAGCGATGCTGGACGCAACAATCTTATTGCTGCTAACAAGGATAACGGTAATATTGACTGGCCAGCTAATAGCTTCACTGGCATTAAGACTTATATTATTGAAGCTGCTACTGCAACTGCTGCCTTAGGTGGTAACGCAAATATGACTTATGATGGTCAAGTTGCTGAGTTGAGCAACGTTAATAGTGGAAGTATCCAAGTTAATGTCACGATTCCAGGAACTACTGGTAATCATACTTACACTTTGCAAACTGGCGATTACACTTGGAACACGACCGGACGTGTAGCTCCAACTGATGCTGGTGATTACACAATTTCCTTTGACTTGACTGCAACTGGTAAGGCTCACTTAAAGAACTTTATCGATGGCATCGCAGGTGCAGGTAATGTAGATATTCCAGCTAGTGTTACTGGCACTGCCGACTTCAAGATTAAGCAATTAGCAATTACCGTTAATGAGGGCAATTCTGATGAAAAGACTTACGACAGTAATCCTGCTTCAATTAGTCTTGATACTTTGAAGAATAGTTTGAGCGGTAGTGGTTTAGTAAGTGGTCAAAACTTAGACACAAGTACTTTGACTGCAAGTGACTTTGATTGGTACCAAGGCACAACTAAGTTAACTGGTGCCCCAAGTGATGCTGGTGATTACACTATTAAGTTGAATGCTCATGGTTTACAAGCATTGCAAACTGCCAATAAGAATTACAGCTTCTCTGCAATAACTGGTGACTATGACTACACGATTAATCAGGCCAATGCCACAATTAAGCTTGATGAAGCAACTAACCAGCAAACAGCAACTTGGGATGGTAATAATATCAGCTTAGATTTAACTAAGTTCCAACCATCTATTACAACTGATAATAGTCACCAAGCAACAATTGATTTACCAAGTACTTTAACTTTGACTGCTGGTGACTATCAAATTACCCAAGATGGCACAGTTAAGACGCCTAAGGAACCTGGAACCTATACAGTTAAATTGACTGAACAAGGCTGGCAAAAAGTTCGGGATGCAATTACTGGTCATGATAATTACAACTGGAAGTCGACTGGCTCAGGTAAGTTGATCATTAATAAAGCTACTGCAACAGCTAAGCTAAGTGGTTCAGGCTCGGTTACTTATACTGGTTCCATCGCTCAGATTCCATATCCTGGTAGTTATGAAATTACTTTGAGTAATGGTGAACGCTATATAGTTCAGTTTGGTGATCTTGAATTTATTTCAGGAAATAATCCAGTTAATGTTGGCGATTATAGAGTTAAATTATCTAATGCTGGTTTGCGTCATATCTCTGAAGTAGAAGGTAATCATTATGATTATACGTATGATAATAGTACAGCTATTTTAAGTATTACTCCTGCTTCTGCTACTGCAACACTTGAGGGTACTGGTCAGCATGATTATGACGGTTCTGTTGCTTCCTTGAGTGAAGGTCGCTATAGTGTAGAATTAAGTAATGGTATGACTTACAATCTTCAACCAGGTGATTATACTTGGGCAACTGGCACAGTTCCAATTGCTGCTGGTACGTACAATATTAGTTTAACAACGCAAGGTAAGAATCATATTAATGCTTTGACAACTGTTGGCACTACAAATAATTATGATTGGACATTTGCATCAAATGCTAACTTTAAGGTTGCTCAAATGCCGGTAACTATTACTGTTTCTAACAATGGTCGCAACGGACAAAGTGTTGTTTATGGTCAGCCAATGACAATTGATCCAAGTCATTATCAAGTTATTATTACAACTGAAGATGGTCGGACTTTAACTGGTTGGACTCCTTTAGCTGGTGACCTCCAATTTGAGGGAGCTACTCCAGTTAATGTTGGGGATCAATATAAGGTCATTTTATCAGAACAAGGTATGCGAGGTATTAAGGCAGAATTTGGTATAAGAAATTATACTTACAAGAAGACTGGTAATGGTAACTTCACTGTAACGCCAGCTAAAGCAACCATCACTTTAATTGGTGATGATAATATGATTTACAGTGGTAACCCTGCAGGTCTAAATGCAAGTAAGTACAGATTAACTTTGCCTAGTGGATTTACTCATACATTGACGAATAGTGATTTACAATTTATTGATGCTAGAGGCAATCAGATTGATCCGCCAACTAATGTTGGTGACTATCATGTTGCTTTAACAACCACCACATTAAATGCAATTGAGGCTCTGGATGGTAATAATGGTAAGAACTATGAGTGGACAATTAAGCAAAACAGAGCCACTTACGAAATCAATAGGGCTTCAGAAATTATTATTCATTACCGCGATGTTAATGATGATAATGAACCAGAAAGTGGTTGGACAAGTACATCAGGTAAAGCTCTTGATCATGATCAAATTGTAGTCGGTACAGCTGGTGGTAGATTCAACTTGAATTCAGTCGGAGGTAAGTGGAATTACGTAGCTGCTTACTATGTCTTAGCTGGACAAAATGGTGTGAACTCTTTCCCAATTACTGGTGATATATCAAGTGATGGTAACTACTATGTAGGTAATTACTACGTTTACTTGAAACACTACATTGCAGAAACTGATAATCAACTACCAGGATCTGAAGCTTTGGTAAAGACTTTCACGAGAAAGATTGTTTACCGTGGTACTAAGGACGACGGTAGAACTTATCAACATGCATATGGTTCTCCAACAGGTAGTTATGAGTACACTCAGACTGTAGTCTTTAAACGTAAGGCTTATGAGGATATGGTAACCAAACAAATTATTGGCTATACCGACTGGACTAGTGATCAGCCAGAATTTGAGTCTGTTGTTTCTAAGCGACCTAAGGACTTAACTTACAACTATATTGATAAGCCAGTTGTAGCCAGTCTAATAGTTAATCCTGAATCAACCAAAACTTATCTAGGAACAATAGTTGTAACATATCGTTATAGCGAAATTTATAACAGAACTTATGCTGTAACAGTTAATTACGTTGATGAGAACGGTCAAAAGATTAAAGATTCAACGATAACCGATAACTATCCGGATGATTCAGAGTATCAGACTATTTATCCAACTACAATTACTACTTCTAATGGTCAGACTTATGAATTCGAAAAAATTTCTCCACATAGTGATTGGCCAAATGGTAAAATTGATGCGGCGGATGTGGAAGTAACTTATGTTTATAAATTGAGACAACCGACGGACATTAAGCATCTGGTAACTGTTTATTATATTGATAAGGATGGCATGCCAATCAGACCACAAATTAGTTTGCCAGAAGAGTTTAAACCAGGTGAGTCATATGATGTTTCTGGTTATGAAACTGCAATAATTTATTATAATGGTGAAGAATATAGCTTTAAGGATGTTAAACGTGGTGATCAGCCAAATGGTAAAATCGCTAACAGCGATGTAACCGTAACCTTTATTTATCAGAAAATTTCAGATACGGATGAGTTCAAGGTTACGATTAACTATGTCGATGAGGATGGCAACGCCATCAAAGATCCGGTAATTGATAGTATGATTGATGGTGCTCACTATGATGTAACAGACTATAAGCCAGCTGAGGTCCAGTTTAACGGTCGGATTTATAGGTTCGATAAAGTTTTGGCTGGTAGTGATCCGGAAAATGGTACAATCCAAGATCGTGATGTAGTAATAACTTATGTTTATAGGTTAACTGATGGCATTGTGATAGGGCCAGCTCCAGCGCCTCAGCCGGGAGAAGAGCTAAAACTAAAACCTCAATCAGCACCACAAGCGCCAGAGGTGCCGCAGGCTCCTACAGAGTCAGTACCAATTAAAGAATTAAAGCAGTCGACGTATGAGTTAACAAGACAGATTCCAATAGAACCGCAACAACCGATAAATAATAAGTATGAGCTAGCTCACTCACCACAGAAGTTTTCTAACAAAAAATCAACCAGAAAGGAAAATATCGTTAACCGTGCTCCCAAGAATAAGGTCTTGAATAATATGCCTAAGCAACCTGTAGTACCTGCAGTCAATGTAGTGAAGAAGACGCAAAGTAAGGATACTTTGCCACAAACAGGTGAGAAGCAAAATCAAGTAGGTTTGTTTGGTTTGATTGCCCTTTCATTTACAAGTATTATGTCCTTTTTGGGAATAGATCATAAGAAGAAAAAGAAATAAAGGAGGGTTAATAAGTAGTTTATTGAAATAAATGTTTAGTGGAAAAGCCACTAGGGGTAAAATAAAATGCGTTAGGATTTTGAAATATTGGCTCTTTGTCAAACACCCTAAAGTATAAAGGTAGATAGAAAGATGACGATGTTTTTATCTACCTTTTTTCTTATACTTAGATTGAGGTTGAGGTCGACAACAGAATGGAATATTGAATTCGACTGTCAAACGGGCCCATAAATATTTATTTTCAATCAAACTAGATTAAGGGTGTGGATCTCAGAG
>NZ_AZFO01000023.1 GCF_001436305.1 Lactobacillus ultunensis DSM 16047
CTACTTGACAGGGAATGTATCAAAGATTCTAGCGTTTTATAATGAGGATTGGTACTAACACTCGATGACAAATTGCTAATTCAGAGATTAAGTGATAGCAGGACATTATTAATAGATAATGTCTAATATTTGTTTTGTTGGGGATAAACAGGGTAACTATTACTCTGGGGCTTATGTACCATCCTCATTTCTTAATGATAACAGATATCTTAAAAAATTTTAAGTCCTAAGACATATCTTGAATAAAAATATTAGATATTGTAAATTAAAATTAAAAAATATATAAAGTATTTAAAATAATTATAGTTTATTTAATATTTTAGCAGTGTCGCTATAATTTATAACATAAAGTATAATTTATGTTATTCTTGTAGTCTGATAACACATATGAGGTGAGTAAATGGATGTTAGAATAATTAATACTAAAAATCGAATTCAGACCGGTTTAATTACCGTAGTAAAACAAAAACCACTCTATCAAATTAAAGACAAGGATATTATTAATAAAGCTGAAATATCAGCTGCTAGTTATTATAAGTATTATCGAGATAAAAGTGATGTGTTAAGAGATTTAGAAAATGATTTAATTACAGAATACAAGAAAGCTCTATTTACAGACAGTCAGGGCTGGCTTTCGCTTAAGTATGGTCCTAATAAAAAAGAGATTAGCGAAAGAATTGATAAAAATATTTCCAATCTGATTAATTTTGTCTCTGATAAAAAAAGTGTTATCACCATTCTTATTTCTAGAAATGGAGATCCTGCTTTTAAAGCTGAAATGCTTGAATTAACCACTCAAGTTATTAAGAAAATGCTTGTTCGTTTCTTTCAAATATATGGACAAATAAGTCGATTAGATGGTAAAGAGTTTAAAATAGATATACTTTCAAAAAGGTATGCTCATTCATTTTTAGATTCTCTTTTTTTCTGGTTAAATCATTTCGATAAAATGACATTAAATGATGTTAAAGCAATGATAAAAGACATGATTTTACGATCTCCGTATGATATATCTACTCATGATCTCAATAATTAACTTTCAAGTTTCAGCTAATAATAAAAAGAACTAATATAGTGTCAGATTATGAATCGACGAATTCAAATTCCGACACTTTTTACTTTACTCAAAATTGAAAGTTGGCTTCCACATCTGAATGGAAAAATTTATTGAACAACTAATCAAAAAAGACGTTCGTCTTTCGACGAACGTCTTCAAAACTAAAAGTTAATTACATCTAGCATATTAGCTTAGCAATTATGTCAAAATTAACCTTTCAAAATTAGTTAAAGTTTACAACCTTAACATAGCGATTTCTGTTAACTCTGTACATTCTGTTGCCTCTAATGTTCATAGCTGAACCGTAAGTAGTGTGACGTGAGCCTTTCTTCCAAGTACCTTCGCTCTTTACACGCTTACCTTTGTTGTTGTAAACGTATGAATTGTGCTTCAAGCTTCTTTGAGTACCGTCTACATTACCTGAGTTGATGTACCAGTCATGAGTTGCTGACACACGGTAGTACTTCTTGCCGTTTACAGTTACAGTACCATATACAGGAACTTCACTGTATGCGTGGAGAGTATCTTGTGAAGTTACACGTGGACCTAACTTACCGTCCTTGACTTCATAAGTGTAAGCTGCGTGCATGATAGTAACAGTACCAGTTTGTGCAACTCCATTGTTAGTATTGTTAGTGGTTTGACCACCCTTAAGGTCTGAAGCCTTTACCCAGAAGTTTGCTGATGGACTTACAATTCTATAGAATTGTTCATCTTTACCGTTAAGCTTCTTAGTAACTGGTGAACCGTAAACAACAAGTTGAGTACCTGGGGTTACAGTTTGACGGAAGTTAACTAAGTTAGCTTGAGTCATAGCACCATTTTGTTCGGTGTAAATGTTAGTGTTGTTTACAACAGTCTTAACTTCGCCTCTAACGTCAGTTACGATAACTGGGACAGTAGTCTTTGTTGTCTTACCTGCTTGGTTAGTTGCTGAAATAGTGATGCTGTATAAGCCATCCTTAGTCCAGTCAACATTGTTGTTAGATACAGATACACTGATACGGCCGCGCTTAGTTGCGTTTTCCCATGCGCCAAAGTAATCAGTTGGTTGGAAAGTACCTGAGTCATGTTTCATAATAGTCAAAACGTGACCATTTACTGGTGCCCAACCATTACCAGTGTTCATAAGGTTAGCATCACTTCTGAAGATAATTACAGGAGCAGCTGAGTCGCTGTAGTTAGTGTTTTGGAATACAACACGTACTGCGTTACCACCATTAGTGTTCAAGTCAACGTGGAAAGCCTTGTTACCAGCAGTGATCTTACCATTGCTGTAAACACCTTGCTTAGTTAATTGTGAGATGATGTTAGCATCATTAGTTGCTGAGCCATCACCCCAAACGTACTTGTTCCAGTCATCTTTACCAAGAGCTTGGAAAGTACCATTTGCTTGATCAGAACCTAATGAAACAAGATTCATAACTGCAGTCTTCAATGAAGAAAGATCGGTTACAGTAGCTGAAACATTTGCGCCTGCATAGATAGTACCGTTGTTGGCATATGCACCTTCATTAGCAAGAGCGCCATCCTCATTAGCACGTAAGTATACGTTGCCTGCTTCAATTGAGCCAGCAGCTTCATGGTAGTTAAGACCGCCTTGAGTTGGATCAATCCATGCCTTAACAGTAGCACCATTTGATTGAGTATATTCAACTGGAACGTAGCTAACTGATCTGCCACTAGTAGAAACAGTAAATGCTTCCTTCATGTTAAGCACTTTAAGTTGCTTGTTGCCACCTAAGTTAGCTGGTAAAATAGTATATGCTGAGGTACCATCTACATTACTGTAATCACCGTGGCTGTTCTTAGTTGCCTTTGAATATGCTTGTACACCAGCAGCATTTGCGTTAATAGTAAATGCACCCTTCTCAGTTACTGGCTTGTTGCTTGATGCACTGATAGTAGTATCAGCAGAAGCAACTGAACTTAAACCGGTAGCAGCAACAGGGGCAACTGCGAGTAATGCAGCAGCAGCGCTAACAATTCTTAAATTTTTCTTCATGTGGTCTTTTCCTCCTTAAAATATAAAAAATGTAATAGGCCATAGGTTCAGCATGTGATAGGAGCCTATAATGTACAAAATTCTTCGAGACAAGATCCACGAGTTTATAACTCTCGCGAGGTAGTAGTCTTGCTGAAGGATCAGCATGCGTACAGGCATCACGCCTGAAGCACGTCCTATTACTTACCACGCTTCATATTCTACTAACCTATTTCTAAAAAAGCAAGTTCTAAACTCTATTTTTTTATTTGTAATAAATATCTATTGTTTCCTTCACAATTAGTTCACTTCACAAATACTTATATATCAATTATTATCGCAACTTCTCAACATTCTTAATTTACTAAGTTAGACATTTTTTACAATAATTTGACAGAGATTGTAATATTAATATGAAGGAATTTATTAATTAGAATAACTTTTAGTCTAATATTCACTTTTCTTCTGTCCAGACATTTTTTCAATTTCAGTAATATCCTGTGCAACTTCCAAGCATCCCAGATATTTGCCATCTTCATCATGAACAGCATAATACCGCAAATAAAGTTTCCGTCCCATTTTTCTTGGAGTAAACCAGTAAGAAATCTCCTTCTTTTTACCATCATGAAATTCTTTAAAGATTTTCTCAATCACCGGCTTACTCTCAGGCGTATGGCAAGAAAAGACAGAATTGCCAATTGCATTTTTTGAATGAGGAAAAATCTGTGCACCTCCACCAAAGTAAGCAACTTTATCGTCCGCATCTACAAAAGTCAGTGCAAATGGCAATATATCCAAAATAGCGGACAACTGTTTCAGATTCAGTGAACCTTCTTTGAAGTTGATAAACAAACTAGAAAGATTATCAATTCCGATTGGACCAGTTGATTTCGGCTCTTTCTTAGCATGCCAATTCATTGGTGGATTGATCAAAGTATAGCCAATCTGCTTTTCTTCCTGCTTCACATTATCCCAGTCAGCCGGCGTAGCCACTTCATCAATCATCGGAATCATGATGTCCTCTTCCTTGAAGATCATCTCTAGTACCTCATAGCTAGTCTTTTTGATCGTTTTAACGAGCTTAGCAGCGTCTACTGGCTCTTCATTGGCTAATTGAATAGCTTGCTTGATTAGTCCCCTGATCTTATCATCAACGCCCCACATAACTTGAGGTGGTGCTGTAATGCCATACTTAGTCATCAATGGGAAAAGCGAAGTCTCTTTTCTAGCATAATGTTTGTCAATCGTACTCAAGTCAGTCAATGCTTGTTTGATTTTAGCCAAAGTCTCTGTAGAATGATCTGCTTTCCATTTTTTCAAATTGGGCAACAAAAAATCATTAATCAACGACTTAATCACTACGTTTTCCTGCTTCAACGTATTTACAGGATGTCCCGGCATTGCAAAATCAGGATTTTCCTTATTTTCTTTGATATTGCCCTTAAAAACGTCTGCGTGTACGTTGCAGAGGTATTGAATATTGCAAGGATCAAGTCCTTGAGCAATTAATTCACGCTCAGCTGCTGTAATTTCAGCCACATCTACCTGGTCAAATTCATCTTGAAACATCTTCTTGGCAGTTGCAAAATCGCCACCATTTTGGATATAATGCAAAATCTTGAGAAGTGCAGCCTGTCTTTCTTTGCTTAAATCTGTCATTATTCAATCACCTTGTAACCCTTCTGCTTGAATGCCTGCTTGATTTTATTTAAATCTATCTTCATCGCTTGAGCACCCAGTGGGATCGTCATTACGCGCCCTACTGTATTTAACAACCCTGGAATCTTAATACGGGTGAAGCCACAATCATACATGATTTGAACAAAATCAGGATATTCATCCGCCAATTTTTTAATCGGTACGGAAAAGTCAATGATTTTTTGTTGCTGCTCAGTAGCGTCAATTTCAGCCTTTTCTCCTGGATTGTCTAACATCCCCAACTGCCGTTTAGCCGCCAGCGTCATTCGTTCTGGCGACCAAACTGGATACCAGACTAGCTGTACGTCACACTCATTAATCCCATCTACTGACAACACAGCTTTTTGAATCTGCTCTTGCAAATAACTGGATAAAGGACAGCCGCTAATAGTCAGCGTCATTTTTACTGTAGCTTTTTTACCTTCAATATTGATGCCATAGATTAAACCCAAGTTGACGATATCCACCTGCAATTCTGGATCAATGACTTTCTGCAGGGCCGTCATAATTCGATCGACTAACTCTATTTTTTCTTCTTTCATAATTTTCTCCACTAAATAAAGGTAATTGTAATTATGTTTTACAACTACCTTTTATTCTATCGCTCTAATTTATCCCAAATGACAACTTTGCCTGCCTTCAGCGACTTAGGCACATCGATGATTCGCTGGTTGCTTGAGCCTCTAAATTGCAAAGTTAAGTCTTTCTTGGCTTCTAGGAAACGCCCATCAACCAGGATATCGATCTTAGACAGCATCTCTTTTTTATCTGGCGTTTCTTTTTGCAATTCATTCCAGGTATAACCAGACCAGGACCAGATATCTTTGCTATGACCAAATTCTTTACGTACTCGGTTGATTATTTTTAAACAAACCCAAGTATTTAGAAAAGGTTCACCACCTAAAAGCGTTAACCCTTGTACATAAGATTGCGACATATCTTCAATGATTTTGTCTTCTAGCTCTTGCGTATAAGGTTGTCCATAGTTAAAGTTCTGTGCCGCTAAATTGTAGCACCCCGGACAATCAAACAAGCATCCCGAAACGTATAAACTACAACGTACGCCTTCACCATCAACAAAATTAAATGGTTTATAATCCGCAACTTTATGCAAGCTGTAATCTTCCGATTTCCATTCTTGAGGTTGGGGATTCTTAGGCAACTTTTTCATCCGCAAATCGCGCTTAGCTTTGCGCACTTGAGGACGATATTGATTAGCATCTACAAAAATCGTATCGCCATCTACGTTGATTTTTACCAAATTGCTGCGGATATCAGGGCCTTCTTGATCATTTCTATCTTTCTTCGGCATTTTCCTTGATTTCCTCTTCTGCTTCTTGGTGCATCAAGCCAACTGACATGTGTTTTACTCTATGAGCAATTTCCTCATGACGACCATGAACCATTGGTCTCTTTAATGGGTTGCCGAGATAACCGCATGTCCGCTTAACACAGTCACAAGTTCTAGGATCATGGTTGCCACATTGTGGACATTGAAAGCCCTTGGCAGTAGCCTTGAATTCACCAGCAAAACCACACTTGTAGCACTTATCGATTGGCGTGTTAGTGCCAAGGTAGCCCACTTTGTCGTAAGCCCAGTCCCATACAGCCTCAAGTGCTGCAGGATTTTGCTTCAAGTTAGGGTATTCACAGTAGTGAATAAAGCCGCCAGCTGCATATTGTGGGTAATCTTTTTCAAATTCCAGTTTTTCAAATGGAGTTGGGTGCTTTCTAACATCATAGTGGAATGAGTTAGTGTAGTATTCCTTATCTGTGATGTCTTTTACCTTGCCAAACTTAGCCGTATCCAATCTGCAGAAACGATCAGTTAAACTTTCACTTGGTGTTGAGTACAGACTGTAGTGGTAATGGTTAGGATCGTCCTTTTCCCACTTAGCACATAAATCATGCATCTTCTTCACGATTTCTACAGTAAAGTCGTGGGCTTCCTGGTTGTGTTCCCAATCAGGGCCAAAGAAGACAGTACCCACTTCATAAAGGCCAATATAGCCTAGAGAAACAGTAGCACGACCATTCTTAAACAGCTCGTTAACGTCACCATCTTCTGCCAAACGTTTACCGAAGGCACCATATTGATAAAGGATTGGTGCATTAACCGGCTTGGCTTCAGTTACACGATGAGCCTTAAACTGCAATGCTTCATGGCAAGTTTGCATTCTCACGTTGAAGATCTTCCAGAAGAGATCCATATCACCATGGCTTTCCATTGCAATTTTTGGCAAGTTGACAGTAACTACGCCTAAGTTCATTCTGCCTGAGTTGACTTCCTTGCCATTCTTGTCTTTCCAACCTTGCAAGAATGAACGACAACCCATTGGACACTTGAATGAACCAGTAATCTTCTTGATCATGTCATAACTCAATACATCTGGGTACATCCGCTTAGTAGAACACTCAATAGCGAGTTTTTTAACATCATAGTTAGGATCACCCGGGTGAAGGTTAAGACCTCTCTTAAGAGTAAATAAGAGCTTAGGGAAGATCGCAGTTCTGTGCTCTTTACCCAAACCAGCAATTCTAATTTTCAGAATATCTTTCTGAATTTCCTTTTCAATCCATGAAGTACCCAGACCAAAGCCTAAGCTAGTAAATGGAGTTTGTCCTTGACTAGAGAACATCGTGTTGATCTCGTATTCCAGGCTCTGCATGGCATCATAGATGTCCTTCTTTGTCCGTTTTTTAGCAAAAGCCTTAGCTTTTTCTTCGTCATCAATTAATTCTTGAGCATCCTTTAAGTGCTTTTCGTAATTCTTTTGAGCAAAAGGTGCCAAAACTTGATCCGCACGGTCAAATGAACAACCACCATATTGACTTGAAGCAACATTGGTAATAATCTGTGCAACCTGACTAGTAGCAACACCAATAGAGTTAGGACTTTCCATGTAGGCATTGCCAATCTTAAAGCCGTTGGTCAACATTTCTTTAAAGTCAATCAAGCAGCAGTTAGACATCGGTGAAAGCGGCGTGTAATCCAAATCGTGCCAGTGGATATCACCACGCAGGTGAGCCTTAGCGATATGTTGTGGCATCATAGTCAAGCCAACTGTCTTACCCACCGTACCTGCAGTCAAATCACGTTGAGTACTGAATACGTCACTATCTTTATTAGCATTTTCGTTAACAATGGTTGGATCTTTATGAACTAAGCGTTCCAAACGGTTCTTAGTATCGATCTGCTTTTCCCATTCAGCAACGTCGTGCTTGCGGTAAGCAATATAAGCTTTAGCTTCATCAAGATAACCTAATTCATTCAAACTATCTCTAAAAGCAGTCGCAACATCTTGTGCTTTGACTACATCTTGTGTAGCTAATTTAGCAGCAATTTTTTCTAAAACTGCAGTTGCGGCATCATCTAGGTCTAAGTTATGCAAGACCATTTTTAATTTAAAAATTTCAAAAGGATATCTTGCCCCGTCACGTTTAACGATGGTTGTAGGCAAAACTAATTCATTCTCTTCCTGTTGGTTAAATTCCTGTTTAAGCATAATCATCACTCCAAATATCGTATTTAAATGATATCATAAACACAACATCTTGTATTCTGTTCAAATATAGATGAATATATCTTGTATTTAGCAAAAGTGCATTAGCTTGGGGGATGCAACAGGGCAATTTTATTTTCAAAAAAATTTCAGCAAAAAAAGCTCGGAACTTCATACGAAATTCCGAGCTAATTTTTTATAAATCTTTTACTATTTATCTAACTTAGCATTTTCTTCTTTAAAGATCTTGCCTTTGTTAACTTCATAGTAAGTCTTGTAACGCTTGTAGTAGTTATGGAACATGTACTTCATCAATAACCAGCGTTTGAAGCTCTTATCTTTATCATAAAAGACAGTTGTACCGTAACGACCTTCACGAATCAATTCGTCAGCTTTATCTTTTGACTTATTTTCAAAAGCATATTCGTTAAAGATCTTCTTAGGAACACCAAGCCATAATTTATATTTTGATTCAAGCTTGTTGCCATAAACAGTATCTTTGTTCTTCAAAGCATCTTCTACGTAATCATCAATATACCACTTAGCCAAGTTGTAACCATTCAAAGTTACATAGAAGCTTGAACGACCTTGACGCAAATTGATTTCAAAGAATTTAAATTCTTTGTCTCTTGGATCATACTTAATATCAAAGTTAGCCATTCCAGTGTAGTTTAACTTTTCAAGAAATTGTTGTACTTGTTCATATAACTTTTCGTTATATTCAGGCAAGATAGCCATATAGTTACCAATTGATTGTGGAGTTGGGTCTTCAAGCAATGGGTGACCTAAGCACATCATTTTAACTTGATGATTCTTATCAACATAAGCATTCAAAGTTCTCATGTTAGAGTCATCACCGGGGATAAAGTCTTGTAAAATCAAATCAGCCTTATAGCCATGAGTATAGATCTTAGTTACGATATCCTTAAATTCTGCTTTGTCTTGAATGGCAAAAGTCTTCTTACGACCTTCGAATTGGCAATTAAGCCATGAAACTGGGTCTTCTGGCTTAAGTTCTACTGGGAAGTCAAATGGCACATCCAAGTACTTTTCAGACTTGTAATCATCCATAGTGATGATCTTGGTCTTAGGATATGGCAAACCATACTTTTCAGCAGTCTTGTAGAAGCCTTCCTTAGAGATTAAAACTTCCAGCAAGTCATAATCAATGTAAGGAACGATGAAGACTTTGCTTAATTCTTCCTTATGCTTAGCTAAAAGCTCTGCATAGCCATCCCCACAAGCGATTAAGATTACAGGTTCTTTATGATCCTTGTAAATTTCCATCTTTTTATGCATAACATCCATAAAAGTTGGGTCTGCACTAAAACCATGGTGCAATTCCACATCAACAATGCTTGAGTAACGCGTTGCAGCAAGTTGAATGTCAGCTAAAGCCTTAACCTTAATACCATAAGCTTCGTTAAATGAACGAGCCATACCATACACATTAATGTCACTACCAAGTAAAATTGGCGTAAATTTCTTAGTCATTATTCTCAATAAACCTCTAAATTAAAGTAATTTACCTTGTTTAATCAAACTAGCAACTTCAGGTTGAACATGTTGATACTTCTTGACTGTGTTTTCATAGTCAACAAAGAACAACTTGTACCAAACAAGGAAGGTGTAGATAGTCCAGATTTGTCTTCTGTGTGATCCATCGCCTTCGTAGTTGTCGTCAAGCAATTTGATAATCTTTTCTTGATCGAAGATATCATTGACGAATTCTTCTTCAAATAAGCTACGAACTTGTTTGTAGAAGCGTGGTTCCTTAAGCCATTGCTTGATTGGCGTTGGAAAGCCAAGCTTTGGACGTTTTGCCCATTCGTCTGGCAAAACTTTTTCTGAAGCCTTACGCAAGGCATACTTAGTATCATGACGGTTGACTAAGTACTTAGTTGGAATTGAGTTAGCAAGTTCCGCAATCTTTTTATCAAGGTATGGTACACGAACTTCAAGTGAGTGAGCCATTGAAATCTTATCAGCTTTTTGTTCAATNTCATAAAGTGGTGCAAATCAATATATTGCATTTGCTTAACGTTATCGATGCCCTTAACCTTCTTGAAGTCTTTTTGATAAATGCCATTAACAGTCAATTTATTACGGTAGGTTGGTTGCAAAATACTATTAGCATCCTTAGAAGTAAAGATGGTTGGGTAATCCATGTCATAGATAACAGATTGACCAACATAGAATTCACTTGGTTCAGCCAAGTTAGTGTACATGTGAACTTTCCCTGGGAAATTAGGCATCTTCTTGATCTTGTGAGCTAACTTAATTTGCTTCTTCTTAGGCAATTTCTTAAGTTCGCTAGTAAAGATCTTAATCAAATCATTGTGAGTGTGCATCCCGTAGTTAACATAACCAGCAAACAATTCATCGGCACCTTCACCAGAAAGGGCAACCGTAACGTGCTTACGAGCTAATTTACACAAGTACCATAATGGAATAATTGATGGGTTGGCATCTGGTTCATCCATGTGATATTGCATCTCTGGGAAATCACGCATGGCTTCATCTGCATCAACCTTGTCACTAAAGAACTTCCAATGGTTAATATCTGATAAAGCCTTGGCCTTAGATGCTTCGTCATAAGTTGAGTCATCAAAACTTACTGAGAAAACGTCATCTGGATCAAGCAAAGTAGTCAAGTATGATGAGTCAATACCTTCTGACAAGAATGCTCCTACCTTAACATCGGCGTTTCTGTACAAATCAACAGTTTCTTTCAAATCATCGTTGATTCGCTTCAAAGTTTCTTCAAAGCTTAAGCTATTTTCTTTATATTCTGCATCCCAGTATTGGTGAGTCTTCATTTCACCATCTTTATATTCAAACCAGTGACCTGCTGGGAATCTGTAAACACCCTTAAAGAAGGTTTCCTCCAAGTCATTGTATTGGTTCATTAAATATGGCTTAACAGCTTCAACGTTCAATTCACGCTTAAACTTTGGAAATTCCAAGAAGCTCTTTAATTCTGAGCCTACAAGCAAGTGTCCATTTTGGTTGCTGTAGTACATTGGCTTAATACCAAAGAAATCGCGTGCGCCGTAAAGCGTCTTATTGTTGTCATCCCAAATAAGGAAGGCAAACATACCACGTACACGCTTAAGCAGGCCATCCATACCCCATTCTTCATAACCGTGAAGCAAAACTTCAGTGTCAGCCTTGGTAGTAAAGACATGTCCTGCTTTAATCAACTCTTCTCTTAATGGCTTAAAGTTATAAATTTCACCATTAAAGATAATTGCTCTGGTTTTATCTTCATTGTAAATAGGTTGAGTACCACCACGAAGGTCGATAATTGACAATCTTCTAAAACCAAGGGCAACCTCATCATTAGTGTAGTAACCGTCGGAACTAGGTCCACGGTGCTTAATTGTTGCCATCATTTTTCCAATGACAGCTTGTTTTTCATTTATTTTTGGATCATAAAATGCGACAATTCCGCACATAGTTAAACTTCCCCTAAGCTAATCTCTCTAAATTTACTTGTCTAATTTCAAATTTTTACTTTAACTTTTTTATTATAAGCTAAAGACTTGTAATAGCCAAATAGCTTTACTCTTCCTTAAATTAAATAAAGTAAACTCGACGTCTTGAAGCTGCTCCATAACCAAAGGCTTGAATTCTATGCCGCTTCAAGTCGACATTTACAATATAGCCCGCGTATTCATTTTTATGGTCAATCTGCCGATTCAAATTCTTATTAAACTTCGTTGTTAATGAATGTTTTGGCCCCATTAAGGCTGAGCAATTAAACAGAATATATTGAATACCATTAATCCGATATTGATCTTCACGGTGACGATGACCACAGAAGTAGGCAATAATACGAGCGTTTTTTACATGAGTAAAGTCAAAATCGTTGGACAAGCGAAATTCGGCTGGCACATCATTGCTAGCATGCATCCGGCCTTTTTCATGCTGGTTAAATGCTACCAGCAATTCATTCAAAGAACGACCATTGTATTTAAGAGCATTGCTGCCTTTGCGATTAATTGGATTAGCATGGCTCATAAAGATGATCTTTTTATCAGAAGATCTAGTTAAAATCTCGATAATCTCTTCAATTTGATCTTCACGTACAGCCAAGGTAATCTTGGTATCATATCTCTTCTGCCCTTTGCTATTTAAAACATAAGGCAAGTCCGAAGTATTAACCGAAATAACTCGAACATCATCAAAGTCAAAATAAGCAACACCATGTTGACGTGAAACGTAGTGAATGTCTTTTTGACGGTACATGTCGGGCCACATGATATTTTCAAATTCATTCTCTGGGAATGATGCCCGCAAGTCATGATGCTCATCAAATTTATCATTTTCATCATGATTGCCCTTAATACTCAAATAAGGTACTTTAGTTGACTTAAATGAATGATTTAATTTGATCAGTTCACTTTCACCAATCAAACCAGCATCGGAGCCATCAATCCAATCGCCTAAATGGGCCTTCATGTTCAATAAACCTGAGTTTTCCAAGTAAGAAAACTCCTGCACATGTTGCAAGCCATTCCAACCATAAAAGTCAACACTATCTTTATCCTTAAAGTGGGTATCAGTAATTACACCAATATTGATTGAATTCTTTCCCTGACGAATGTGCTTCTTAACTTCGTTGGTAAAATTATCTAAATAATTTTCAACCAAGTAGCGGCGTCCCGTCTTCTTGTTGTTAAAAGCACGAAAGCGTCCGAGTTCTGCGCTATATTTACGTACATATTCAGGAGCAAGATTTGGCGTCTTTTCAGAACTTAAAGCTTGATGCAAAACACCATCTTTATCTTGATACACAGTTAAAACAAAGCGCTTGCCACCCGGAGTGCCATCTTCTGCACCCACATGGTATTCACCAATAGTAGTATATTTCTGCATAGGATCGAGCAACTCACCATTTTTACCCATAGATGAACGCTTTTTTGCTCCTACAATCTTGTCAACTATCCCTTTTGTATATTTAAATAAATGCATTTTTTCGCCTCAAAGACAAAAAAAGCTGGCTAACACGAACCGACTCAAATAATTTATGCGTTGTGTGCTAAAGCATAAGCAGCAAGGCCTATTGACAAAACAGCATCTTTAGATAATACTTCTTGCAAGTCTTTAGCAGCAATTGATTGAACTGCGCCAATAACCTTCAAGCTGTAAACAATCACCCGATAATCAGTAGCTGGGTCATATAAATCGTCTTCATATGGATTTTCGTGGTTATAGGTCAAGTTAATTTCATCCTTATCAACATAACCATCTACGTGATTGGTCAAGATACGGTCATGCAAGTCAGTCAACTTATTTGCCATCTTGATCAAAGTTAATTTATGATTGCTTTCTGCTTCGTAGTATTGTTCTTCGGTCATATCGAAGTAATCTTTAATCGGATTATTTAAAACGTCCAAGTTATCAATTACCTTGTAAACAGCTTCAGCGTTAAAGTCTTGTTCACCATTTAAAATTTTGTCTTGTGATAAGGCTAAATCATCAGCCAACATCATGGTATCTAACTTTTCCATATGGACCTCCTCAAAATTCAACCCTAATTATAGCAAAAAAAGCTCTCAAAGCCTTCTTTTCACGCATAAAAATAAAATTTCTTAGAAAAAAATCGTCTTTTTTTGCGTAATAAATAATGTAAGGTAAAAATATACTTAAAGGAGAAGAATACATGAGTAGTGAAGAAACTATCCAACGTTGTCCTTGGGGTGAAGTCAAAGATAAAACTGTCCAAGAATATCACGATCATGAATGGAGCAAATTGAACTTAAATGATCAATACCTGTATGAAATGCTGATACTAGAACTTTTCCAATCAGGCCTTAGTTGGAGCACAATTTTACACAAGCGTGAGAACTTCAGGAAAGCTTTCAAAGGATTTGATGTAGAAAAGGTAGCACAAATGAATAATCATGATGTAGAAAGTCTCATGCTAGATAAAGGTATCATTCGCAATCATTTGAAAATTAATGCAGCTATTAAAAATGCACGTGCTGTTTTAGCAATCAAGGAAAAATATGGCAGCTTTGCCAAATATTTGCAAAGCTTCGTTCCAACACAAATCATGCATCATCCCGAAACCATCGATGATGTTCCAGCCTCAAATGATATTTCTAAGAAAATATCTAAACAAATGAAAAAAGATGGCTTTTTCTTTGTTGGACCGGTCATCATTTATTCCTACTTGCAAGGGATTGGCTTAATTAATGATCATTTAGATCGCTGTTCATTCAAGTATCATGCATGAAAAAGCGAAGACGAGAGTCTTCGCTTTATTTTTATTCAAATTAGGAAATTAAAAATTAAACCAGCTTCTTACGGATCCAACCAGAAATCCAGTCAATAATAACTACCATGATAATAATACCTAATAAGATGATACCAACACGATCCCATTGACGGTATTGCAAAGCAATGATCAATGGGTAACCGATACCACCAGCACCTACCAAACCAAGGATAGATGCAGAACGGATAGAAACATCGAACCGGTATAAAGTATTAGAAATCAAGGCTGGCATTAAGTTAGGCAAAGTTGAAAACATGATTACGTGGAACTTAGAACCACCAGCTGCGACAACAGCTTCATTTGGTCCTTCTTCCAAGTTTTCAATAGCTTCTGAGAATAACTTAGCCAGCATCCCTACTGAGTGAAAACCTAATGCCAAAACACCGGCAGCAGAGCCTGGGCCAACTGCCTTAATAAACATCAAGGCCAAAACAATTTCTGGGAAAGAACGGATAATTGCCAAAACGATCTTCCCGCTTCTTGATGTGTACCAGTGCTTATGACGGGTATGTGCTGCCCAGAAGGCAAATGGCAATGAAATAATTGCAGAAATAAAGGTACCCAAGAAAGCAATACAAATAGTTTGCCATAATTGAGAAATCAGGTCTTCGCCTGAACCGTTATAAACATAGCTCCAGTCTGGATGGAAAATTCCTGCAAAAATAGCTCCGGCAATTTGACCAGCTGTTGCCTTAATTCCACCAAAGTTAATCCCAGTGAATGACCAGAGAATAATTACAATTGTCGCAATAGCAATCAACCAGTGAATGGTTTGCTTCTTACGGTCAACGGGTTTAGCAGGTAATTTTTTCATTGAAGTATCCATTATTTCATTAACGCCTCCCGTGACTTAGATGAAACATAGTCGATCAAGACAACGACTACGATAATAACGATGATAATAGTACCAGTTTGTGCATAGTTGAAGACTTGTAAAGTCTGTTGCAAGTTAAGACCAATACCACCAGCACCGATATAACCAAGGACGGTTGATGCTCTGACGTTGATTTCAAATGCATACAAAACATATGAAATGAAGTACGTCATAATTTGAGGCATAACTGCATAGTGAATAATCTGCAATTTGTTGGCACCTACAGCAGTCAAAGCTTCAATGGGACCGGGATCAATTGTTTCAATTGCTTCGTAGAAAAGCTTAACAACTACACCAAAAGTGAAGACAGCTAAAGCTAAAATACCGGCAACTGGGCCAATACCAACAATGGCAACGAAGATCGCACCTAAAAGCAAATCTGGAATAGTTCTAATAATGTTCATAATTACACGTAGAACCCCAGTTACAGCTTTATTTTTGATGATATTACGGGCAATCAATAATGAATAAATAAACGCAATAATTGAACCGATTACCGTACCTAAAACGGCCATTTTAATAGTTTCAATCAGCTTGGGCCAAACAACGCTTAAATAGCTCCAGTCTGGATGTGACATTTGTACAAAAATGTCAGAGAATTGACTCCAGTTTTCAAACAAAACACTAATGTGCGTGTTAGTGACGTTGATTGAGATAAATAATCCAGCAACCATGATGATTGTCCAAACTAAGTTCATAATTTTGAACTTGCGTTTAGGCAATTGCATTGATTTTTGTTCAGGCATTATTCTGCCTCCTCGCTGCCGTCGCCACCATTGTAAATATCAGTGAAGACAGACTTAGGAGTATCTTTCATCTTGCCATCGTAAACCACTTGACCAGCACGAATACCGATTACTCGCTCACCAAATTGTTGAGCTAATTCAATACTGTGCAAGTTAGCTACTACAGTCATGCCGTATTTTTCATTAAGCATCTTCAAGTCGTTCATGACTCTTACTGAAGTTTGTGGATCAAGTGATGCAGTTGGTTCATCGGCTAAGATGATCTTAGGATTTTGCATCAATACACGTGCAATCGCAACACGTTGTTGTTGACCACCGGATAGTTCATCAGCACGCGTATAAACTTTGTCGGCTAAATCGACCTTTTGCAAAGCTTCATAAGCCTTTTGCTTATCTTCTTTGCTAAATAAGTTGAAAGTTGTTTTCCAAGTTGGATAGTATGCAACGCGGCCTACTAATACGTTGCGTAAAACGCTAGAACGCTTAACCAAGTTGAAGTTCTGGAAAATCATGCCGATATCGCGACGTAATTCACGCAGATTTTTGCCTTTAGCACTAGTAATCGACTTGCCATCAATCAAAATGTCGCCCGATGTAACGTTATGCAAACGATTGATTGAACGAAGCAAAGTAGATTTACCAGCACCAGACAATCCAACAACTACTACGAATTCGCCTTTGTTAATTGTTAAATTGATGTCCTTCAAGCCGACAGTACCATTGTCATATATCTTGGAAACATCTTTTAATTGGATCATTGGCTTATCTGCCATTTAATCGTTAACTCCCTTAATTTGATTTATTATTTTTTAGTTGATTCAACAATCTTGTCGTATTTACGGATAATGTTGAAGTCACTGTCTTTTGCGTAGTCGTAACCTTCGTGACTATATACGCTTTCGATAACCTTGCGGCCTTCCTTAGATTTACCTACAGCGATGAATGCCTTAGCAAGCTTCTTACGGAATGACTTAGACATATTTGGAACTACTGAGATAGTGTCGTTAGGAATTGGCTTAGTGAAGGAAATAGGAACAACTTCACTCATAATCTTAGGGTTATCCTTCTTAACAATGTTACGTGCATCTTCAAATACGAAGGCTGCATCAGTATCGCCGTTTAATACATTCAAAACAGCTTGATCGTGACCAGTTACAGTAACTAACTTGCAGTCCTTGGTTACGTCTAAGCCCTTTTGCTTAAGTTCAGCAACTGGGAATACGTAACCGGCAGTTGAAGTTGGGTTTTGAACTGAGATTGATTTACCCTTCAAATCTTTCCAGTTCTTAATCTTGGAACCCTTCTTAACAAGGATTTCAGCACGGTAACTCTTTACTAAGTTCTTAGTTGCTTTACCACCTGGTTGCTTGACACCATAACGTTCAGCTTGCAAAAGCAAGTCAGCAGCGCCTTGTTTATGAGCTAAAACATAACCATCTGGTGGAAGGAAACCTACATCAACTTTCTTTGATTTCATAGCTTCTACAACGGTGTTGTAGTCAGTTGACATAGAAACGTGAACAGGAATACCTAATCTCTTGGAAAGCATCTTTTCAAGAGGCTTAGCACGAGCTTGCAACTTAGTTGCAGCTTGACTTGGTACAAATTGAATAGTTAATGACTTTGGGGTGTAGCCATCTTTAGAGCTGCTGCCCTTGTTTGAACAAGCGGTTGCAACTACCGCTACGAGAAGTGCAACTACTGCTACCAAGATTTTTCTAAATCTTTTCATTATGTTCCTCCATGAACAAAATTAGTGATAAAACAAACAACTTAACGTCATAAAAAAAGACTCAATTAAAGATCATCAAAGACGATCAATAATTAAGTCTATTTAATAGCGTTATTATCAATTAAACGAACAGAAAAAACGTCTTCACGAGTGGAAGACTTACCCACGGCAATAAACACATCATTAAATTGTTTTAATCGCATAAGCATCATCTATTTCCACTCCCTTTCACGCTTTACGTTCATTTGTTAAAATAATACCAAAAGCATTCGGGTTTCATCAAGGTATTTTGCAAATTTTTTCATAAAAAAATCGTTAAATACAAATTCCTGTATTTAACGATTAATTTTATTAAATTAGTTCTTCTTCATAGTTGGTTTAACTGGATTATTAGCCATATCAGTCTTAACGATTAAAACATCAGCTAAGGCATGTTGGTTGACATATTCAGTAACTGAACCCATAAGCATTCTTTCAACTGCGTTAAGACCAGTTGCACCCATTACGATTAAGTCATTGTGGTGATCTTTAATAAAGTCGTAAGAAATAATGCGTTTAGGACTACCATAACGAATGTGGTAATCAACATCATCAAAGTTAAAATTATCGTGAGCCCATTTCTTCAAACTCTTCAAGTATTCTTCTGAATCTTGCGTCATTTGATAAATAGTATCGCCAGAAATCAAAGTATCTTGCATTTCACCCATAAATTGACGTGTATCAATTACATTTAACACATCAACATGAGCGCCATCTCTTAAGCCTACACGAACGGCCTTGTCAAAGGCTCTTTCAGCTGATTCGGAACCATCTACTGGAACTAAAATGCTTTCTTTTTCCTTTGCCAATTTTATTCATCTCCTATAAATTGCACTAATATTTACTAAGTCTTATTTTAGCATAATTTTGTAAGCTGTTACTTTTTAATAATTGTTTGAGTCCTTTTTTGTTGTTACAATAATATGCATGCAAATATTTAAAGAAGGGAGAGAATTTTTTGACTACTCAATTAAATAATCAATTAATCGGCATTACTAGCGGCCGCAACTTTCGCGAACTTGGAGGTTATAAAACCTTATCTGGAAAGAAAATCAAGATGCATAAATTGCTTAGAACCGGTAATTTAGCCGATCTTTCACCATTTGATAAGCAATTCTTAACTGACTATGGCGTTAAATATGATGTCGATTTCCGTAGTAAGGAAGAAGTCGACAGACAGCCTGACCGTGTGCCAGATGGTGTTGAATATATTTATGATCCAGTTTTCAGTGAAGACTTAACCAACTCATCCAAGAGTTTAAATGACTTGAATAAACAAGCTCATGACGATGCAGACTTTGGCTTTAACCATATGCACTACGCATACGAAGATATGATCGAAAGTGATTCTGCACAAAATGCTTACCGTAAATTTTTCGACGTTCTGCTCAAAAATGATGTTGATGGCGAAAGCGTAATTTTCCACTGTACTGCTGGTAAAGATAGAACCGGCTTTGGTGCTTTGCTTGCACTTAGCGCATTGGGCGTACCTTTTAGCACTATCAAAAAAGACTATCTTTTAACTAACATTACAACTAAGGACTTCGTTGAGAGCATGATTGAACACGCACGTCAAAATGGTCGTAATGAAAACGTACTACAGTCTATTCGTGATATTCAAAGCGTTCGTCCTGAATATATCGATCATGCTGTTAAAGTTTTAAATGACGAATATGGCAGCATCAATAATTACTTACGGGACGTAATGAAGCTCTTAAGTGCAGACTTAATTGAATTACGTAACATTTACCTTGAAGACTAATATTTAGTCTTCTTTTTTCTTGGCAAATTTTTGTTCCAAGAATGAATAAATAGCATGTGGATCAGTAAAGTTAAACACTTCACGCAACTCATTAGCTGGCGTATCAGCTAAAAAGTTCATTACAGCAGCTAATAGTTCAGCTTGTCCATCAGGATCATTGTCCAGCAGCATAAATAAGAATTTCACTTCTAAAGCCTGACTTGGATTAATCATATTGTGAAAGACAACCGGATTTTCTAACGAAACCGGCACAATTAGGCGCGTATTAACAAATTCGCCTTCTGTATGCGGAATAGCAATATTTGGAATACTTTTCCCTAAAGTTGATGTATCTAAGCCAGTAGGAAAATTATGCTCCCGTTCAACAATATGTGATAAAAAATTTCCTTTTACATAACCACGCTCAAGCAAATTATCATAAACTTCTTTTAACACTAGGTCTTGCTTAGTCTGATCCGTTACAAAAACTGCATCAGAAGCAAAAAGATTTTTAGTATTAGTCATTGGATTTTTCCTTCCTAATGTGGAATTAACATTTTCACCTTAAGTTAACAAGACGTTTTTTTCAACCAAAAAGATGGTAAAGTTAACTTATTATTTTGTAAGGGAGAAAATTATGGCAAAAACAAAGACTTTATATTTTGGTGCTGGCTGGTTTAATGAAAAGCAAAACAAAGCTTATAAAGAAGCAATGGATGCTTTGAAATTAAATCCTACGGTTGATTTAGAAAACAGTTATGTTCCGCTCGATAACCAATACAAGGGTATTCGCGTTGATGAACATCCTGAGTACTTACATGACATCGAATGGGCTTCTGCTACTTATCATAATGATTTAATCGGTATCAAATCTTCAGATATTATGTTAGGCGTATATTTGCCTGAAGAGGAAGATGTTGGTCTAGGCATGGAACTAGGCTATGCTTTATCCCAAGGCAAATACATCCTTTTAGTTGTACCAGACGAAGATTATGGTAAGCCGATTAATTTGATGAGTTGGGGCGTTTGCGATAACGTGATCAAAATGAGCGAATTAAAGGACTTCGACTTTAACAGACCTCGCTTTAATTTCTACGACGGCGCTGTATATTAATTAAAAAAAGACCAAATTAAATGACCCTTTGCTTAATTACTTGCAAAGGGTCATTCTTTATAAACATTTATCATGTAATTTGGATCTTTCTACATATAATTCAATTTCAAGTGACTTCAATTAAAGTTATTATTCTATACCCACTTAAAAGTTTCGGGTCATTTATGTAAAATGTTATCACTTGTTTGATAAGTGTACTTTTTTCTTTTTAATTTACGATGCCCATCGGTATCACAAACCTTTCAATCTCTACTTGTCAACTTCTTATCTAGGTCATCGGACTCACCTTTTCTTTTTTTAATCCTCATTTTCTTTACACTCATAATATACCATATTTTTGTCAAAAATAAAAGCGCTTACATTAAATACATAAAAAAACTCGTTGCCACTTAAACAACGAGTCTATTTTCTTAATTTTTCTAAGCCTTATATCTTGATTCACCGTTTAAATAAGTTTCACTCAAAGTCATATCTGGATTCAAGATCAAGAAATCAGCATCTTTATCTGGAGCGATCGTACCACATTTATCCAAAATATGAGCACTTTTAGCAGGAACATAACTAGCCATCATGACTGCTTTTTCAGGAGTAACAATATTCCAATCAACTACATTCTTAATAGCTTGCTTCAATTGCAAGATTGAACCAGCTAAGTTGTCGCCCTCCTTCAGACGAGCCATCCCATCTTTTACATAAACAGGGAGCTCACCTAACATATAATCACCATCAGGCATCATACCGGCTTCCATACAGTCAGTAATCAAAGCAATATGTTCTGGACCAACGGCATTAATCAAAGCTCTAGCCATTGAAGGTCGTACATGATGACCGTCACAAATCAATTCATCAGTAACATTATTCAAAGCCATAGCCGCATTAGAAATCGATGGCGTGTGGTGACTTGGGTCTGGCATCCCATTATAGGTATGCGTAAACATAGTTGCACCAGCTTCAACGCCTTCTACTGCTTCTTCAAAAGTAGCACTTGAGTGACCTAATGCAACAACAATTCCTTCTTTAACAGCTTCACGAATAAATTCTTTGGATCCCTTTCTTTCTGGAGCCATTGAGATCTTGCAAAGCATGCCATCAGAAGCCTTAAGCCATTTGTTAAATTCATTGATGTCTGGATCCATCATGTATTTAGGATTCTCAGCACCAGCATGCTCTTCAGTAAAAAATGGTCCTTCAAAATGAATCCCTTGAATCTTGGCACCATGTTCTTCACCCTTATGATCCGCAAACATCTTACAGATTCTAGTTAAAGTATCACTAGCTGCAGTGATAGTGGTTGGTAGCCAAGAAGTTACACCAGCACTAAGCAAGCCCTTAGAAATCTTATCGATTCCTTCCCAGTTGCTTTTCATTACATCCTCACGCAAAGAACCGTGAATGTGAGTATCAACTAAGCCAGGTACAACCCACTTGCCTCTATAGTCTACGATCTTACCTTCAGGCTTTTTGGTTTCAGGATAAAAGAAACCAAACTTGCCATTATCTTGTACTTCAAGATAACCGCCATTTTCTGTTCTATTTTCTAGGAAAAATTTATCCGCATGAATATAATAAGTCATTTGTATCTTCTCTCTTTTACTAAAATAATCGCTTTCAATATCTTTATTATATCTGATAAAATTGGTCAATACCAGTTTTAATGCAATTGCTCAAAAAGTTTTACTTTTTTTCGTTATAATATATGGTAACAAGTTTAATTAGGAAGAAAGCAATATGACACAAAATACGCAAATAGAAAGACACCAATTAGGTCAGCTTATCGGTGCTAATAAATGTGATCATTATTATGAACTGCACTATTCCACGGGAGAAGTTGCTCGTCTTTATATTTTAGCTGACGGAATATTCCGTTATTTCCTTGATCCAGCTAAAAAATTTGATGAAAACCACTCCTCTTTCGTTGACCTCTCACAATTTGATAATAGTTATTTTGAAAAATCCAAGCCCAAAGCTACTAGCGATTCATTAATTATTCAAACCGGCAACTATCAATTAATTTTCCAACAAAAGCCTGCCGTAATGAATATTTTTGATGAAAATTTGCATCGCAGTCGTGTAATGCAGCTCAGTCCGCTTGAATTAGATAAAAATCAAACCACTGAAATATTGAAACAACATAAAAATGAATTTTATTTTGGCGGTGGTATGCAAAATGGCTATTTCAGTCACAAAGGCAAGATCATCAATATCAAGCGCGATCATATTACTGGTAAAGGCGGCGTTTTAAGTCAAATTCCATTTTTCTGGGCTAACTCTGGTTTTGGTGAATTAAGAAACACCACTGCAACTGGCAGTTATGATTTTGGAAAAACAGAAAAAGATGCCACAATTTTAAAGCATGATACGAATATCTTTGATACCTTTTACCTTTTAGGTAATTCACCTAAAGATATTTTGGCAAAATATTACACATTAACTGGCAAACCTTTAATGCCACCTAAATATGCATTAGGCTTAGGACATGTTGGCAACTTTTTAACTACGCTTTGGCAACCTGGTGAAGCTAAAGAAAGAAACGCCACTATGTTTGAAGATGGCAATTACTACACCAGAACCACGAAACCAGAAGATGCAAACGGTAAAGCCTCATTAAATGGTGAAGAAGAATACCAATTTTCTGCTCGTGCAATGGTTGATCGCTATCAAAAGCAGAACTTCAAGCTGAGTTGGATGGTGCCTAATTACCACATTCAAGATGTAGACGCTGAAGCAATGACCAATTTCAGTGATTATGCAGCTAGTCGCGATGTTAATGCCGGCGTATGGAGTGGTAACGAAACACCTAAAACTGCACCTGATACCACCTTTATTCAAACTGATACCAGTGATCCTAAGACACTTAAAGATGATGCCTTGATTTTGCGTGACAATTTAAAGCGCAAACGTCCGCTTATTTTTTCAAATACAAGTATTGCAGGCAGTCAAAGTAGGACTATCCTGGCATTTGGTGATATTGGCGGCAACTGGGAAAATATTCCAACTCAAGTTGCAGGCTTTTTAGGTGCCAGTCTTTCGGGTCAACCTTTAATTGGTAGTGCAGTCGATGGAACAGCCGGAGGCGGCAATGCTCAAATCAGTATTCGTGACTTCGAATGGAAAGCTTTTACCCCTTTGCTCTTCAATTTAGATGACCAAGGCGATTTCAGTAAAACTCCGTTTGCTTATAACAACAAGATGACCAAGATCAATCGAGTATATTTGAAACTGCGGGAACAGTTGCAAACCTACATGTATACTTTGATCTATCGAGCACAAGTCGGCGAACCAATCATGCGGCCTTTATTCTTAGAATTTCCACATGAACAAATTAATTACACGCCACAAGTTGGACATGAATTTATGCTTGGTCCTAACTTGCTTATTTCACCAATTGTAAATGGTCGTGAAGATGGTCAAGGCAATTCAAGAAAAGATAATCTTTATTTGCCAAATCACCGTACAATGTGGATTGACTTATTCAACGGCAAGAAATATTTAGGTGGTCGTGTTTACAACAAACAATCATATGCATCCTGGCATTTGCCAGTCTTTGTTCGAGGCGGTTCAATTTTTGATTTGGGTGATCGCAATTACGTCCTCTACCCACAAGGCCGTAGTAAGATGGTTACCTACGATGACAATGGCTATAACGATTATTCACGCAATCATGTAGCTACCCAGATTACAAGTGATCTCGAAGCAAGCAAGTTAACAATTACGATTGATCCAACTCAAGGTGATTTCAGTACTTTCCAAACAGAAAATACTACTAACTTGAACATCATGTGTGATGGCTACCCTGATGGTTTAACTGTTAAGATTAATGATCAAGTCGTCAACATGCAAGAATATGGTACAGTTGATACATTTGCGCATGCTAAAGAGGGTTTCTTCTTCAACACCAATTACAGCTGGATGCCTGAATTTGATCAATATCAAGATAAGAAACAAACTGCTTTACAAATTAAATTAGCTAAACGAGATATTACCGATTCTAAGATTGAGATTACAATTCGTAACTTTAGATATGGCAATGAAACTTTAGTTCATGCTATTACGGATTCGTTGCTTCGCTCACCAAAACAACCAATGGTGGAACCTGACAAGATTAGCTCACACTCATTGACAGTTGCTTGGCCACAGCTTACTGATAAAGTTCAAATTGAAGTTAACGGTATTTTACATGATGGCATCGATGGCAGCTCATTCACTTTCCATGAATTAGTACCAAATACACGCTATACTTTACGTTTACGCTATGTAGCAGGCAATAAGGTATCTGAATGGTCAGATCCATTTGGTGCAATCACTAAGCCAGATCCAATGAATTATGCCATTAATAATATTCATGTTACTAGCAGTTTAACTAGTCAGAAGGATCACCCTATTGAATACTTAACTGACTTGAAACTGGCTAGTGAATGGGAAACAATTAATGGTGTTAGCGAAGATAAACCACTCGAATTAAACTTCAAGTTTGATCATTTAGAGCACTTAAGTCGTATGGTTTGGGTACCTAGAAAGATCGATCATCAAGGAGATCCAGTTGAAGTCAGCGTAGAAACTTCAACAGACGGTGTTAACTTTAATCCTTATGGCGATCGCTTAACTTGGAAGTCCGACAGCAAGAATAAAGTTGTTGGCTTACGTGACGTAGAAGCTAAGGCAATCAGATTAAAGATTTACAAGTCTTCTGGCCCATTTGTAGCAGCTAATGAAGTTATTTTCTTCAGAGATAAGCAAGAATAGATACTGATAAAACAGGTTCAATTTTGAGCCTGTTTTTCGTTTCTGATACAATAAGATAGTTCCATTTTTTATTATGAGGGGATGCAATGAAGAAGACTATTAAAGCTGACCACAATTCGTTGACTATTACAACTAGAAGAATTACTAAAAGAGAGAAAGCTGAAACATTTATTGTTTTAACTACTCTTGCTTTAGTGCTTTGCTGGTTATTGACGAAGTAAAAAATAAAAAGAGTTCTCAGAATATTTCGTTCTGGGAACTCTTTTTATTTATTCTTTTCTTTCTGCACGGTGTTTTTTGATCATGGATGATATCCAGCTAATCATATAATATAAACTGATTAAAACAAACTGTGCATCAATCGAATAAGCAAACCATTTAAAGTTAAGAATCAATGTAATAATCAACCAAACACAATAAATAGCTTGCAATGGCAAAACAATATGATCTATTTTGCGGTTTCTAATGATTGTGTGATAGATATCATGCATGAAGTTCACCTACTTTTTACTATAATGGCCAGCAAGTAATAGACCATTTAGCTGGTACACCTAATAACCAGTGTCCATTATTCAATAAAGTTGTGTGATCAGTCGTTGTAACTACTGAAACAACAGCCACAAATGCAACTAACAATACTAAAGCAACGACAATAGTTTTCTTATTACTAGACATTACTTTACTTCCAAACATATTAACCCAAAATTACTGGTAATGTATAAATCATATGATCTTACCTACTTTTCTATATAGCTTAAGTTACATCAATAATTGTCTAGCAAAAACTTCATTATGTCTTTGCTATTTCATAAAAGATACATAATTTCATATATGAAATTAATAAGGTAAACTCTGAGAGAATTTTTCTAATCCATAAGTACTTAAAATATCTTTTATTTCTTTCGCTCTTTCAAATCTTTTAGTAAAGAGCGCTTTATAATACTGGATCAATAATTGATATACAAATAATTCAGGGATTTTTGGAACATTTTCTAATAAATCAAGAGCCTTTTGCGCTTGTTCTATATTGTGATTTTGATAGCACACGTATAAATAATTAGCACAAATACCACTAATTCTATCTTGAATCAATAATGACATTTTTTGAATATTTTTATACCGTCTAAAAATTGAATTCATCAATAAAGAAATTTGATCAAAGTCAAATAATAGCATTGCTTGTTCTAATAAGTGCAACGTAGTTGTATTTTCTGTCCAATTATCTCTTTTAAGAAATTCATTTATAATCTGTTTTTTAAGTTCAGGATCTGTTTGTTCCCCTTTATTTTCCAGAAACAGTATAACCAATTTAGTTCTCAATTTCAGATCAACTGCATTATTAAATTGGTTAATTTGCTGAAGTAAATCTTTTAACTCCTTTAAATCCTGATCATAATACGCATTCATGACTTGCATAGAAAGATTAGTTAATGAGTTATTATTACCACAAGTATAATCAGATAAAACATCCTCTATAAATGCTATTACATTAATGTGGTTAGCTGTAAGTAACAATAATATAGTTGATAAATTAACTTCTTGTGTTCCCTTTTCAATTCTTGAATATTGCGCTGGTGAAATAATATCTTTGATAAAAGCCTTCTGTGATAAGCCCACTTCTTCTCGATATTTCTTTAGTGCTTCAGATATTTTCATAAACTATCTCCTTATGCTAATAAAGTTAATTAGCAAAAAGAAGTTCTCATAATGAGAACTCCTCTATTATTTGAGCCATCCATTCCTTAACCATTCCATTGCCAAATTAAACCAATGAGCTGCATGTGGATTTTCTTGCCACTCACGCCCCTTAGTTTGCACATTATGGCGTGCTAAAGAAAAGCCATGATAACCATGACCAAATAAATGAGCCTCTGTAGAGATCTTATTTTTATTCAACGCATCAAGATATTCAATTGAATTATCAATCAACACAACCGGATCATCCCAAGCTTGGAAAATAAAAGTTTTGGGAGTTTCACGTGTAACACCGAGTGCACTATTTAATAAATCTTTCTCCTCAGGCATTTTATCCATTTGATCCTCTGGAATAGGGAAACCAATCTTTTTAATATTAATTAATGGATAACCCAAAATAGTTCGATTAGGAATTACCGCATCCTTTTTAAAACCATATTTTTCCTGATACTGTTTATTAACAGCCATGTTATTAGCCACACTGACCACATGACCCCCAGCTGAAAAGCCAATCGTCAGAATTTTATTAGGATCAAGCTGATAGTCTTGGGCATGATCTCTAAAGTATTTCACTGTTGTTAATACATCTAATCCAGCATCAGGATAGATCTTGCCCTCATCTTGAACTAGATTATATTCCATCACTACACTATTAAATCCACGATTATTAAAAGCTAACGCAACCGGTTCGCCCTCTCTTTTAGATAAATGATTAAATGAACCACCTGGTACAACTATCGCTAAAGGACGCTTTTGTTCTACTAATTCTGGATTAGGATCTAGCACATAAGTATGAATCTTAAATTTACGTTGATTAAAATTAGTTAGTGTTAGATTTTCTATTTTCATTTTTTAATCCTTTCTTGCTCATCCCCCTAGACAACATAAATGATGACAGAGGCACCGTCAAAATTACTCCTATTAAAGAATACATGATAATCAGTGCTTCATTAACAAAGAGTTTTTCATTTAAAACTTCACCAAAGGTGTAACCTAAACGGAAATACCATAAGAATAATGATAAAAAACTACCAAACATACCAAACAAAATGGTATTCATTGCTGTACCAAGCACATCTGTGCCAATTGCTGTACCACTATTCATTAATTTCTCTTCACCAATATTAGGATTATGCTTCTTGATCTCCAATAAACCTGAACTCATAGCAACAGCCGCTTCCGCAATTGCACCCAAAGTTGAAAAGATAGCAACCGTTACTGCAATCATTGGATAACTTAAGCCTGGCATCTGCGAAAGCCCGACTAACAATTCTCCCGCTTCTGGTCCAAGACCTGCAGCTTGAGCTAAATATTGACATCCCCAGATAAACAAACTAATAATTAAGCAGACCAAGAAAGCAGAATAAAATGAATTCTTAGCTACAGTATAATCATGCGTTCCTAAGAAGATAATCGTTACTAACTTTAACGGAATAAAAATCAAAGTTATAACTGCAATATTGATTCCCCATGATATCAGCATTGCTACTAAGATTAGAAGCAACGTATTGATCAATACACTGAAGAAACTTCTAATTCCAGTTTCACCGCCAACAAAAGTCATTAAAATCGCTAAAACGATGATTAAGGCCATTAGCGTACTCATTTATTCTCACCTTCTTTTTTAAACAAGCTCTTCCAATCTCTATCTTTTAAGAAGAACAAACTGCAGCCTGTCGCAAAAATTACTGTCAACACGATTCCAATTGCAGAAATCACGCTCTGTGTGGCTCCTAGGGACAATGTAAAGCCAAAAGTCGAAGCTAGAGTATTATTATCCCTTAAGTACAAAATCGTCTCTGGTAAAGCTCCAGCAATGAAGATTAGTACTAAGACATTAATCAGTGGCCCCATGATTTCTTGTCCCATAGTTCGGCCACTTTTAATTAATTGTTTCATTGTAATATCTTTCTTAGTCTGAATTAATTCATATAAACTAGAAATAATATCTGTGGCTTCATCCATAACGGCACCTAAGATACCGATCAATGTTTGTGCCAAAAATAGTCCTCGTGGATCCTGAGTTGCATAATCACCAGTTTCATACTTCATCTCGGATTCACCTGTCAGCTTCATAATGATATAGCACAATGCAAAGGAAACAAATACTCCAAGCAAAGTAGCCAACCATGTAGCTAACATTTTCTTATTAAGTCCTTGAACTATCAATAAACTAAAGAATGAAAAGATAATATCAGCTAAGCCAAACAGCAAAATGATATGTGATCCATTCAGATGAACATCCCAGATAATGATCAAATAGAAAATAGCCCAGCTGATTGCCATGGAAATAACCAACGAAATCGAATGCTTACCTGATACTGCTACCATTAAAGCTAGGGTAATTGTTACTACTAAGACTAGAACCCAATCTCGCTTAGGATTAACAATAGCCGGATCTCCTTTTTTGATATTAACAAAAATTCGCTGATGAGCACGATATTTCTGTGTTGTTAATTGCGAAGGATAGTAAACATTTTTAGTAGTATAAGTTTCACCTTTATGCTTGCCTGATAATACCTTCAAATGTAGAATTTGCTCTCGCGTTTGGTCAGTATTCTTATATACATCCTCATTTTTTTCAACCAGAGTATCCTTAATCTGACTATCTGTAATCACAGCAACTTCATCCTTATGGTAGATATCCGTTGCAAAATATGTCAGAATCGTAAAAATGGCTCCGATCACCGCAACAATAATTGCGGCAGTATAGCGTTTTTTCCATTTAAACTTCATTGTCACAACTTCCTAAACCTTATTTAGTATTACTGTAAAACAAAAGGCAGCCTAAAGTTAGGCTACCCTTGAATTCTTAAACCTTTTGTTTAAATCTTTTTTAAAACTTAAAAATTCTTTGCCACCAATGTTCCTTAGGTTCTGGCAGCTGCATATCTTCCAATGTCCGATGAACATTGGCAGTCGCACGTTTCTTAGCATTTTCTTTTGCCTTGGAAATAATTTCGTCATGCATCTCTTCTTGACTCTTGTGCACGTCCTCTCTTACTTCCTCGCGTTTTTCTGCCTCATCCTTTTTCTGATCATTACTATCAACGATTCCTGAAATATCAGGTAAAGCTTCAATTTTATCAGAATTATCCTTAGGTGCAGCTAATTGTTTTTGTGCTTCAATCAAATCTTGATTTTGCTTTTGAATCACATTCAATTGCTTTTGCAAAGAAACAATCGCTTCATTTTGATTAGAGATAGTTTTTTGCAAAGTATTAAGCAACTTAACTACTTCCTGTGTATCCATTACATCAGTTGTAGTATATGGTGTTTGCTTTTTCTCTTTCTTTGACTCATTCTTAACATCGCTAACTGCATAAATTTGACGAGCAGCTTCTTGTAAAGTAAGACCGCTATTTTTAGACAAACGGTGAAAAGCTTTTAAATCATCAATATCTTTTTGATGATATAGACGAGCCTTTTGCTTAGTCCGAGCAAAATAATTTGAATTGCCCGTAACCTTTTCCACGATTAAAGAATATTTTCTTAACGTGGCCACACTAATACCTAATTCTTTTGCGGCTGCTTTAGGAGCAGCTAATTCTTCAAAATCATGCTTGTTAGTCGTCATTACAATCTACCTCTATATTTTTCGGCGTTTAATCATGCTTGTGAAGTAAAGTCTTCTTATGATCGAAACGATCCATCCCTGCTTCAATCAAGCGAGTGATTAATTCAGTATAAGGAACGCCTGCTTCCTCAAATAACTTAGGATACATGCTGATGTTGGTAAAGCCTGGAAGAGCATTAACTTCTGTTAATACAACTTTGCCACCTGGGGTAAGCATAGAATCAATTCTAGCCATACCACTACATTCAGTAACTTCGTAAACCTTGCGCGCATTTGCTCTAACAGTATCGATAATTTCTTTTGGCAAATCAGCTGGAATTTGCAACTTAGAAGTTGAATTATCATCGTATTTGTTTTCATAAGTGTAAAATGAGCCTTTTGCATTGGTGATTTGACCTACACCTGCTACAATTGGCTTGTCGTTACCAAGAACGGCAGTTTCAACTTCAGTACCAGGAACTGTTTCTTCAACTAAGACCTTATCATCATACTTAAATGCTTCCTTTAATGCAGCTGTATATTCAGCAGCATTAGTTACATGGCTTACACCTACTGATGAACCTTGATTAGATGGCTTAACGAACATATCGCGGCCCAACTTTTCAGCAACTTTCTCATAATCAAGTTTATCATTATTCTTGTCATTATATTCAAAGCGTTTGATTGAAATCCAATCAGCAACAGGAACGCCAACTCTTTGAGCTAAAATCTTGGTAAATTCCTTGTCCATAGTTACGGCAGCAGCTAAGACGTCATCACCAACAAATGGCTTATTCATCAAACGGAATAAACCTTGCAAAACGCCATCTTCACCTAAGTTACCGTGAACGATTGGGAAGAAGACATCAATTTCTGGTAGATTTTCTAATTCAATTAAGTTAGAAATGTTGTGAACCTTGTGTGGGTTCTTAACTTGGTATGAAGGATCTTCTAATACTTTGAAACTTTCTTTTTCGTCAGCAAAGTAACCTTCATTGGTAATCCAAATTGGGTGCACATCAAATTTCTCTTTATCGATTGCTTTATAAATGTTGTGACCTGAAACAATTGATACTTCATATTCTGATGAGTTACCACCAAAAATTAATCCAACTTGCATTTTTTTAGTCATTGTTATATACCTCTTTTAAATGTTCCAAACCTTTATTATACGCAAAGAATACCAGAAAAACTCAAAATAGTAGAATATTTTTCACTAAAGCCTTTTCATAATGGTTTATAATTAATGGATAGACTAAAAATACCCTAGAAGGGAGTCAAAAAATGCTTCTACGGAAATTCTCTATCACAGCTATGATAGCTGTCTTACTGGTGTCGCTTGCTAATCAAACTACCCAAGCTGCTACTTTTACTACACAAGAAATTAACGAAGTTCATAATTTCCAAAAAGAATATGCTCAGTTAGACAAAACTAGTTATAGTATCTCAAACATTTACGCTAAGAAGCCCCACCTAAGCAAGAAATTCAATGCAGGACGTTTAAGCTCTAAATATATTCGAACACAAATTAATTACATCAACTACTATCGTTCCTTATTTGGTCTGCCAGCAGTGACTACCAGTAATACGCTCAACAATAATGCACAGCGAACTGCAGCAGTTATGGCAGCAATCAATGCCAATCCATTTGTTAACCAGCACGGATTGCCAAGTGAGAAACGACCAACATATATTTCTAAAGCAACCTGGAAAGTAGCTAAAGAAACATCTGAAACTTCCAACTTAAACTTTAACGTATCGCACCAATCAGCTGGTGATGTAATTACTGACCTAATTACTGATCATTACAACTTAAGCGGATCAGATACTGGGCACCGTGCCTGGCTTCTTTCAACTAGATTAACAACAACGGGAATCGGTGCTGCTTATGGTAGCAATGGTTATCGTTATTCTGTCCAAAAAGTTTTAAATGCTAACGACATGTTTCGTGCACCTAGTCAACCAGTAATTACTTATCCCAGCATGCGTCTCTTCCCTTTAGAACTTGCTAAGGGAAAGAATATCGTTTGGTCGGTTTACTTATCTAGCAAGACTATCAGATCAGTACCAGCAATCACTATTAAGGACTTAGATACTGGCATTGTTACTAACGGTACTCGCGTCAAGAATTACAGCACAAGCGGTTATGGTAATTTCAAGACGCTAATTACTTATTCACCTGGTAAAACACAAATTATTCCAGGCCATGAATACGAAGTTAATATTCAAGGTATTTATAAGTACACCTTTAAGCTCTTTAAGCAAGATGCCACTAACGATACAACTAATTACGCTACGGAAGAAGAAAAATCTCAGACAAATCCTAATCAAGCAAATGTTTCTCTAAATAATCAAGCAGAAGCACAATCACCAATCTTGATTCAGAATCAAATATTGAGCGCAGTAACTATGCCTAAAGCAATTATCACGCCAACTAATTCCAATAGTTTATACGACCTGCTAGCACCAAAAAGCAAATGGCAACAGAACTTCTTTATTAAAACTGCCCGTATTCAAAAGCATCTTAGATAAATAAAAATAACCAAGCAATTTAAAGTTGCTTGGTTATTTTTCTACAAAACTTTAGCTAAGAAATCCTTAGCTCTTTCACTAGTAGGATGTTCGAATACTTCTTCAGGTGTGCCCTTTTCTTGTAAATAGCCATCAGCCATAAACCATACCTGATCAGCTACTTCTCGGGCAAACCCCATTTCATGAGTAACGATGACCATCGTCATCCCTGAACTAGCTAAATCTTTCATTGTCTTTAAAACTTCACCGACCATTTCAGGGTCCAGAGCACTAGTTGGTTCATCGAACAACATTACTTCTGGATCCATTGCTAACGCTCTAGCAATCGCTACACGCTGTTGTTGACCACCAGATAAGCTAGTTGGGAATTGTTTAGCACGATCAGCTAAACCCACTTTTTCTAACAATTCTAAACCAATTTTTTCAGCTTTGGCTTCGCTCATCCCCTTAACTTTCATTGGTGCCAACTTAACATTTTCAATGACATTCATATTAGGGAAAAGATTAAAGTTCTGGAATACCATCCCCATTTTTTCACGTAATTGATCTAGTTCTTTGCCATCTTTTAAACTGGCTAGGTCTGTCCCGTCAAAAATAATTTTTCCAGCTGTGGGATGCTCCAACACGTTTAAACAACGCAAAAATGTACTTTTACCTGATCCAGACGGACCAATAATACAAATTACTTGTCCTTTTTCCACCGAAGCTGAAATATCTTTTAATACTTCATTTTTACCAAAAGTCTTTTTTAGATGTTGAATATCAAGCATTTTAGTCATTATGTTTCATCCGTCTTTCGAAATAATTAAGTAATCTGGTTAAAGTAAACGTCATGATGAAGTAAATGATCATCGCAATAAATAATGGCAAAACACCACGATAAGTTGAAGTCTGAATCAATTCAGTTTGGTACATCAATTCAGTTACACCAATAACTGATACCAATGAACTGTCCTTCAACAACGTAATAAATTCGTTGCCTAGGGCTGGCCAAATATTCTTCAAAGCTTGCGGAATGATAACGTAACGATATGCCTTAGCTTGGCTGAGTCCTAAAGATCTAGCAGCTTCGGTTTGTCCTTTAGCCACAGAACTAATGCCGGACCTAATATCTTCCGCAACATAAGCTCCAGAATTAAGTCCAATCGCAATAATACCTGCAACCAAAGCAGATAAGTTTGAAATCAGCACACCGATACCAAAGTAAACGAATAAAATTTGGACCATTTGTGGCGTACCACGAATAAATTCAATGTAGCAAACTGCGATCCAATGCAAGAGCTTGTTTTGAGATAAACGCATGAGTGCCAAAAGCATACCCAATACGATACCAATCAAAACTGAAAAGACAGTAATAACAATAGTGTAACCTACCCCTTTAATAAAGTAAGGTACATATTTTGCCATTGTATTGGTCTTTTTAGCTGTTTTCATATACTTAGCAGCTTCTGGTAAATATTCTTTATCAATTAATTTTTTCTTTTCAACGTGGTTGATTGTCTTATTAACAGCCTTAACCAAGTCAGGTTGTCCCTTAGCAATAGCCACGGCATTACCAGCTTGAGGTTCACGCAAGTCACTCTTAACAGCCAATAAGCTACTGTCATTGCTCTGGTATGCCTTAGCAATTAATTCTTCAACAACAACTCCAGACATCTTATTAGACTTCAATGCTAAAACTAAGTTATTGATCTTACCAAGTCCCTTAGCCTTAGATTTTTTCATTTGTGATTGAATCAATTGGTACTGAATACTACCAGTTTGGGCACCAACAGTCTTGCCAGCAAAGTCTGAAATCTTTTTATACTTTGCTTGATCACGTTTATTAATTAAGAAATATTCACCACTTGGTTTGTAATAGATTTTTGAAAAATCGACACTCTTTTTTCGTTCAGGGTTAGGCGTCATAGCTGAAATAACCATATCGACTTTACCTGTTTCAAGGGCTACTAAAAGTGAGTCAAAGCTCATATTCTTAATAACCAGCTTGGCATGCAAATCCTTGGCAATATCCTTAGCTAATTCAATATCGACTCCCACATACTTAGTATTTCCATTAACACTAGTTGTAAATTCAAGTGGCGGATAGTCTGCTGACGTACCCACTACAAGCTCTTTAGATTGTTTAATCTTCTTCATTACTGAGCCGCTTTCTACTTTCTTAGTAGCAGCGTAAGTAGACTGATTAAACAAAAAAAGAGTTGATATTAGTGTAATGAAAGCAAGCAATAAATTAATTATCTTTGCCTTTTTCATAAAATCGCCTAACTCTTTCGTTAAATATATATAAACTTGTTAATTAATTTTTAATTATAAAGAAAGACTATCTTTTATGCAAGCAAAAAACGCAACCATCATGCATGATTGCGTTTTTAGTCTTATTTTGCGGAAGTAACTTGCCAAGGAATTGCACAAATTATATAAATAATAACTCCTACGATGACATATTCCAGAAAGACGCTACTACCGATCTCTAATAAAAATCCAAATTCAATATTATCAGCATCAAAGATAACTGGTACTAGCGCTAATACTCCAGAAATAAGAATAAGCCAAAAACCTGTCCACATCCCAGCAGCAGATACATCATGAATCAGCATTCGGGTAGAGGTTCTAGATTTCATATCATTGATTAAAGAAAACATCGTGATAATAGTAACAATGATAATAATGATATTTACGATAAACAATAGACAGGCAATATTAGCACCCAGGGTAACTACATTCAAATTAAAAGCTTTAATAATTGCATATGGTGCATTAGTCTTCTGCTTTTTCAATTTGCTATTGATAAGCTGTGCACCGCTTGAGGAACCCTTATCAATCCCCATATTGATATCCGTAAGAATTTGATTAGCTAGATCCAAATTATTGACTTTGAATCCATGGATGCCCAGACAATACTCAATAACATGATCGGCAATCGGCTGAGTTTGCGCATTAGCCAGCAAATTTGAATTATCCTCTTTACGAGCATCAACCAGATCAGCTAGATTATCAAAATCTTTATTAACTTGCCGTACAACTACAGCTTGATTATAGCTAGTTCTGATCTGTTTTTTCATAAAAATCGGATTCAGAAAAGTAGCTGTGATAAGGGCCAATGTTGCAATTAAAAAGATTACAAAAGCAAGTACTCTTTTGTATTGGGCATTCTGTTCATGCCCCATTCGCCGCATATCAGCTCTCTTGCCTTCAACCATGACGATTCCCCTTTAGCTGAAAATTTCTTTACCTTCATCAAACATTGTATCAATTGCACGGTGAACAACTTCCATATCAGCTGACTCAATAATTTCGTGTCCATCTTTCAAGGCTTGTTCAATTTCATCAGAAGTATAATGCAAGAAACTAAACATTAAAGCACTTGTAGCATAATCAGCAAGGGCTTCAGCAGACAAGTGGTGTTTCTTACGGTCGTGATACAAACGTCCAATACCACTTGTGATAAATGCAATTCCCGTTTCTAGTTCGCTTTCTTTAACTTCAATTCCATCAAATAAATGATTGGCCTTAATCCAATCATTAAGCATAACGCCCCAGTTATCCAGGGTTGCGTTGCTGACGAAAGCTTCAGAAATAATTCTATCTAGACCTTCATCGTGCATCCCCAAAATGGCAATAGTATAAATAAATGCTTTAGTTCTAGCATATGGGGCATTACTATTCGCCATATCGTAATTATTAACTTGTTGACCTAAAGTATTAAAAAGATTACGGATAATGTCGTTAGTTAACTTGGCTTTATGCGGATAATATGACTGCAGGAGGGATTTTGAAATGCCCGATTTTTCTGCAATCATTTGCAAAGAAACATTATCCATTCCATTTTCTCTGATTAGATGGAAAGTATTTCCTAAAATAACTCTCCGTCTTTTCATATTTTTCCGTCGTGCCATTTCTGCTCCTCTATCTTTCTCTATCTATACAACACATGTCAATTATACCAATCATTACTATATTATACGCGTGGTGCTAGTTAAA
>NZ_AZFO01000024.1 GCF_001436305.1 Lactobacillus ultunensis DSM 16047
CGATTTAACTAGCACCACGCGTTTACGTATATATTGTTGTACAAAACAGTAATAAGAGCTGGGAAGCCATTTCAAACGCTATGGGTCACCCAGAATGGATTACTGATGAACGCTTCAAAGATTGGCAACATCGTCAATTAAACAAGGAAGACCTTTACAAGTGTATTGAAAGCTACACTGTTAACTACGATAAGTATGAATTAACTAAGACTTTGGGTGCTGCTGGCGTACCAGTTGGTCCTGTTCTTGATTGGCATGAAATTGAAAATGATCCAGACTTGAACAAAGATGGTACTATCATCACTATCGATCAAGGTGGCAACCGTGGCAAGTTCAAGACTATCGGCTTACCATTCTCACTTTCTAACTACAAACCTGATTACAAGCGTGCTCCTGACCTTGGTGAAAACAACAAGGAAATTTTGGCTTCACTCGGTTATGATCCAGATCAAATCGAAAAATTAACTGAAGAAGGCGTAATTTCTAAGGCTGCTGGTCCTAAGAACCCACGCACTCAAGTTATCAAGGGTGAATAATTAAACATCATTAATCTAACAGAAAAGCCGTTCAAATTTTGAACGACTTTTTCTTTTTCAAAAGAATATTAGAATAGTAGCTATAGGAACATTAATTATTAGAAAGTGTAATTTACATGACAGAACCTGATTATGCAAAATTAGAAAAGCAAAATCCACATTTAGATCAAAATAAGCCTTATCCGTTAAAAGGCATTTTAGTAGTTGACTTCACTCACGTTTTATCCGGCCCTACCTGTACCAGAATGTTGGCTGATGCCGGTGCACGTGTAATTCATATTGAAAGAAAAACTGGCGATGATACACGCCATATGGGCCCATATATTGCAGACGGTTCAAGTGAATACTTCAGAATCTGTAATGCTGGCAAGGAATCAATCGCATTAGATCTAAAAGATCCTAAAGATCATGCCTTAACTGAAAAAATGATTGCTAAGGCTGACGTAGTAGTAGAAAACTTTCGTCCTGGCGTAATGAGTCGCCTAGGTTTTGATCCAGAAGAAATGGTCAAGAAATATCCTAAGTTGATCTTTGCCTCAATATCTGGCTTTGGTCAATATGGTCCATGGTCAAAGCAAGCAGCTTACGACACTATCGTGCAGGCTGTATCTGGCTTAATGGACGCAACAGGCACACCTGAAGGCAAACCGACTAGAGTTGGTACTTCTGTATCTGACGTAGTTGCTGGAATCATGGGCTATAGTGCAATTATGACTGCATTGGTTGCTCGCGAACGCACTGGTAAAGGTACGACTGTCGATGTTTCCATGCTTGATTCAACCTTCTCACTCATGGTGCAGGATTTGATGCTAGCATTGGGGCCTCATGAGGTGCCACACCGTATTGGTAACCGTCACCCTGACATGTACCCATTCGATACTTTCGACTGCAAGGATCAACCGATTGCTATCTGCTGTGGCAATGATCACCTTTGGAGTCTGCTTTCACATGCCTTAGGACATCCAGAATGGATTGAGCAAGCTGACTTTAAAACCAATGATTTGCGTGAACAAAACTGGCAAGAAGTTAAAAATGCTATGCAATCTGTTCTTAAAACGAAAGATGCAACTGAATGGGATAAAATTTTGCACGATGCTGGTGTTCCTGCTGGTCTTGTTCTTAACGTAGATAAGACACGCCGGTTAGATCAAATTATCGCACGTGGCATGGTTAAGACTTTGCCAGATGGTAATGAAGTCTTAGGTTCACCAATGAAATATGGCACTTGGAACTCATACGGTTTGCAAAAGGATTCGCCAAAATTAGATGAAAATGGTGATGAAATTCGGAAAGAATTTGAATAAAAATCTATTTACACATCATTTAAAACCTCATGAAAATAATAAAGTTGATAAAGCCTTGACTAAGTTTTGTGGATTTAATAGACAGATAAAAAGTGAGTGTGATAGTTTAGTATCATGTACAGTATTATTTAAAAGGATAATTATATGATACGAAAAAGAACCACAAGAGAGTTATTAAGCGAATCATTACACGATTTAGCAAAAATTAAATCCATAGATAAAATTACAGTTAAAGAGATTGCAGAAAATTGCGGTGTTTCAAAAGCAACTTTCTATAATTATTTTCAAGATAAGTATGATTTAATCAATTGGATATATAACTATCAATTGCATAACGTATTAGATGAGTATGCTAAGAAAAATATAAGTTGGAAAAATGTTTTAAATCAACTGATTAATATTCTTAATAACGATAAGACATATTTTAGGAATGCATTGAAAAATACTTTTGGACCGAACTCATTTTATATATCTGCAAGCCAAGAAACAATGGATTGGTTAATTAATCTATTAAAAGAAAGATATCCTGAACAATTGGATGATGAAATAGTATTTGATATTAAATGTTATATAAGTGGTCTTTCATTTATAGTTACTAGATGGTATTTAAATCAGAGTAATTATTCGGTAAAAGAACTAGTTCAATATGCAACCAATGCTATTCCCGAAAAATTAAAAATGTATTTAAAATAAGTGATTTATCGATTAGACATTTTAATAAATTGGTCTAAAAATTTGATAGATCGCCTATTTTGTTAATTGAGAATCAAATAATAATGAATTATCGTAATAACATAACATAAAAGAAAGGAAAATGTTATTTAATGTTTCTAGCATATAAAGAAATTAAACACGAGAAATTACGATATAGTCTTATTATTTTGATGATTTTTTTAATATCATATTTAATTTTTATCTTATCGTCACTCGCAGTCGGATTAGCTCAAGAAAATACCCAAGCAGTTGAGTCCTGGAAGACACAAAAAGTGGTTCTTAACAAAAATTCTAATGTTAGCATGGCTCAATCTATTTTAACCAAAGATGATATAAAAGACGCGAAGATAGGTAAAAAAGAAGCTTATGTTGGTCAAGTACCAATTGTTGTTAAATCTAAAAATCGTCATTCTGTATCCGCTCAATTTTTAGGTATAAAGAAATCGCAATTTATTTATCAAAACCTAAAAATTATTAAAGGACATAAAGCCACTAAAGCAAATGAAGTTACTGCTGATATTGGCTTTAATGCTAAAGGTTATAAATTAGGCGATATTATCAAATTTGGTAATACCCAAAAGAAATATAAGATAGTAGGTTTTGCTAAAAATGCTAAAATCAATATTGCTCCTGCTATCTATGGTAATTTGAAAACCTGGAAAGATTTACATCAAGGAACGACTAACCTTGCAACTTCTGGTATTATTTCTCAAGACCCTCATTATGAATATAATCATAAAAATGCTAAAACTTATAATGTCAAAGTATTCATTAACAAATTACCTGGTTACAGTGCCCAAAATATAACTTTTGAGATGATGATTGCCTTTCTTTTTATTATCTCTTTAATCATTATTGCTGTATTTTTGTACATTTTAACTATTCAAAAGAAGCAAACCTTTGCTGTTATGCGTGCTCAAGGTATTCCAGCTAAAACACTTGTTATAGCAGTAATCAGTCAATCAATCATATTAGTCATTACAGGTATAATTATTGGACTATTAGCTATGTGGGGGACAGCACTTATTATGCCTGCTACAGTTCCTATGTCCTTTGCTCCAATTCTATTTATTGCAAGTAGTTTAGGTATGCTTTTGATGGGTATTATTGGTAGCTTAATTCCAATTAGAACTATCTTGAAAGTAGATCCTGCAAAAGCAATAGAGGTGTAAAAATGACAGTGATTCAACTACAAAATATAAATAAAACATATGGTAAAGGTATTGCAAAGGTATTTGCCTTAAAAGATATTAATTTCAAAGCAAATAAAGGTGAAGTCATTTTAATCATGGGACCTTCAGGAGCTGGTAAAAGCACATTTTTAACGATTGTGGGTTCCCTCCAGAAACCAACTTCTGGAAAAGTATTAATTAACGGCAAAAATACTACTGAATTTTCTAATAAAGAGCGAGATTATCTGCGCTTAAATGAAATTGGCTTTGTTTTACAAGCATATACTTTGGTTCCCTATTTAACAGTTCGAGAGCAATTTATTTTAGTCGATAAAGTTAAAAAACAAAATAATTTATCTAGAAATGACTTAGAAAAATTATTAATAGATTTAAAGATTGATAAGTTGATTAACAAATATCCAGGAGAACTTTCTGGAGGACAAAAACAACGAGTAGCTGTTGCAAGAGCTTTATATGCTGATCCAAGTATTTTACTTGCTGATGAACCTACTGCATCTTTGGATACTGAAAATGTTAAAGAAGTGGGCAGCTTATTCAAAAAATTAGCCCAAAAACGTAATAAAGCTATTATTTTAGTTACACATGATTCACGATTAGAACAATATGCCGATCACATTTACGAAATGATGGATGGTCAGATAACTAAGAAAAAATAAAAAAGAGGGAGCGATTATGTTCATTGAAAATGTTAATAATCTGCTCCCTTTTTCTATTTTCTCAAATCAATCATGAAGTAATTCTCATCCCCACGATAAGTGGCAATCGAATATTCCATTGGCAATTCTTTCTTGAAATAACCATACGTATGGAAGTAAAACACCGGATCTTTTTCTTTAATATTCAGCAAATCTGCTGTCATCCCATCCGCTGATTTCACTTCTAACTTACGTTTGACATGAATAATTGGTAGTTCTCTTTGCTCTAATTCTTGATAAAGAGATTGTTTAGTAAAATCTATTTCTTCAAAATCTATGAGTTTATCCGCTGGCAGATATGTTGTAACTACAACAAGCGGATTTTGATCAACAGAACGCAAACGCGTTAACTTATAAACTTGCGCATTTTCCTTTAAATTCAAAGCTGATGCCACTTCTTTTGAAGCAGGAATCTTCTTAAAGAATAAAACCTGTGTCTGCGCAGTTAATCCCTTCTCCGTCATTTCACTATTGTAGCTTTGCAAAACCTGTGTAAATTCTTGGCTAATCTTGGTCTGCTTAACGATCGTACCGACATGCTTGCGCCTCTCCAGATAGCCTTGATTAACTAAATCTTGAACCGCGTGACTAATTGTAGGACGTGAGACATTATAATTTTTAACCAGATCCATTTCTTTAGGAATTAGATCGCCTATCTTATAATGACCACTAATAATTTTATTGCGTAAAATTTCCTCAATCTCTTGATACTTTGCCTTAGTCATCTGGTAAACACTCCTGTGCTTTTTCCAGAACTGTAATAGCATTCAAACTATGCTTGTAAGCTTCATCAGCAGCTGCTTGATTATGATCCTTAATTGCCTTGATAAAGTAATTAAACTCGCTAATCATGCGGTGATCATACTCGTTATAGTCAAAATGCTGTGGTTTTTCTGAACCAATCTGAACGTAGTAATCCGGAAGAACATTTAATGGTCCATCGAAATAGATTAGTCCCTTCTCGCCCTCAATATAAGATCTTGTTGGACCAACGGCGTCTTTAGCTGCGATCAAACTAGCTTGTTTATCATCATAAGTTAAATTTAAAATTCCTGATGTATCTGTATTACGTTGAATTGTTGGCAAATATGCAATGTGCTTTGGCTGACCAAATAAGCTGACGCAGAAATTGATATTGTAGATGTTCATATCCATCAAGGCTCCACCGCCCATTTTGCGATCAAACTTAGCAATATGTTCACCTGCTAGAAACTCTTGATAATGACTAGAAATTTGCGTTAGGTTCAAAGCAACCACATGAACCTTGCCGATCTTTTTCAGATTGTCTTTTAAGTGGAAATAGTTCTCCAAATAAAGGACAGTCATAGCTTCAAAGAGCAAGACATGATGTTCATCAGCTACTTTTTTAAGTTCCTTGACTTGTTCACTAGTTTCTACTAGTGGCTTTTCACAGACAACATTTTTATTAGCCATTAATGCTTCTTTAGCAATTGGAAAGTGCAATGAATTAGGCACTCCAATATAAACGGTATCAATATCGTTATCCGCAAACATAGCCTGATTATCTGTGTAGACTTTGTTAATATGATATTTTTCAGCGAGCTCTTCTGCCACTTCTTTTGATCTAGCTAAAGTAGAAATAGCCACTAATTCCAAATCTTGTATTTTTGAACTAGCTGACAAAAAGTCATGGACAATTTGACCACTACCTACAATTCCTAATTTCATTGTTTTCTCCTAACGTTCAATCTCAATACTATCAACATGATCGTCTTCCATACGACGCTTTAATGCTTCGTAAATCTTCACACCAGCTGAACAACCAATGCGGTCAGCACCAGCACGAACCATGGCTAAAAAGTCATCGCTGTTGCGAATGCCACCAGCAGCTTTAACTTTGACATCATCACCGACTACTGACTTCATTAATTTCACATCTTCAACTTTTGCGCCAGATGTACCAAAACCAGTAGAAGTCTTAATAAAGTCTGGTTTAACTTCCTTGGCAATTTCAGCTAATTTCTTAATTTCCTCCTTAGTCAGGTAGCAATTTTCAAAAATTACCTTACATGGAATATTATGCTCGTGACAAACGGCAACCATTTCTTGCATTTCACGTTTAATGTAATCATAGTTCTTGGCCTTTAACTCAGTAATATTGATGACGTAATCAATCTCATTAGCACCATTTTTAATGGCATCCTTGGTATCAAAGACCTTCGATTCAATTGTTTGTTGCCCTAAAGGAAAGGCAATGGCTGCACCAGTATCAATATCTGTGCCCTTAAGTTGTTCTGAACAGAACTTGGATTGAACTTGATTGATGGCAACCATCTTGAAGTGATACTTCTTAGCTTCATCACAAAGTTTCTTCATATCTGCTTCGGTTGCATCAGCATGTAAATTAGTGTGATCAATTAATCTAGCAAAATTATCTAAAGTGTATTTCATAATTTAAGCCTCTTCTATTATGTAATTACATATTGCTTACATAAATGATACTAATGCATAATGATATAAAAATCAATATATATGTAATTACATAAAAAAGCATAAAATAAAAACACTTATTTCATTAATACTGTCGAAATAAGTGTTTATTCATATAGTATCTGTACTATTTCTTTATCAATCGAATTTCTCTATCAAACATACTATGCATTTCTTCACTGAAATTATGAGCAATAAATAGAATAGTTGCCTTACTTGCAAGTAACTTTCTCAAAATAGAAATAGTCGCTTCTTGATCAATTGCACTAGTCCCTTCATCAATCAAAATAATTTTNCAAAATAATTTTGCTTTCGTGAATTTCAGCTCTAGCTAGTACTATTTTTTGACGCTGCCCACCTGAAACATTCAAACGATCAAGATTGATCTTTTGCTGAATACCTGCTTTAAATTTCTTAATATCATTTTTCAAATTTACTTCATCAACTACCTTGTCGACTTTATGATTTAACTTCGAATTAAACATAGTAATGTTATCTATAATAGTTGCTGGAAAAAGCTGTGGCTTTTGTGCAATATATCCTATTTTACCTAGATCTGGTTTTATCTTTTGTTTATTTTCATCAAAGTAAATAATGTTACCGGCACTTGGTTTTAATTCACCTAAAATCAGCTTAAACAAAGTCGACTTACCCGTTCCACTATCACCAGTAAGTAATACTTTTTCTCCCTTTTTAATTTCAAAATCGGGAAAAGACAGACTCTCTCCGTTAGGGAAACTTACTTTTAGACCTTTAACAGAAAAAGCTGATGGATTTTTCGTATCAGAATAATTTGTTTCTTTAACCAAAGTACTATCTTTTTCAATTTGACTGTTGACTGTTTTAGTAGACTGCATTTGACCACGATAATTACTTAAGTATCGTAACCCCATGGAAATATAATACTGTAAATTATCAACACTCACTATCGCACCAAAAATTATCAGCTTTTTCGTAATTAAAAATGCAGTAAAGCCAAATATGATCAACATTAACATATTAGAAATTAGTCCATTTAATACTGCTAGTTCTTGATTAATTTTAGTTTGCTTTATTCGAGCTTCCTCTACTTCATTAGCAGCTTCATCCATTACTTTAAAAAGTTTGGTACCCGCTGCATATCTTTGTAATACATTTAATCCAATCAACCATTTTTCAGTGATATCTAGATACTTCTTTGTTGAATCAGAGATATTAAAAAATGCGCTTTGCATTCTTTTTTCAAGTAATTTAGGTACATATATGGATATACCTACTAACACAATAGTTACTAATAATAAACTCCAATGAATAGACAATAATACACTAGCAGAAAACAGAATATAGCCAACCATCTGTACACAGTTAAAAAATTTTCTCAAATAATTATCGTTAGTATTTTTAAAATCTGTAATCAGCCGATTTTGAATTGTGGATATTTTGTGTGACTGTTTATCATAATAAAAATGTTGAACAATCTGTGACCTTATTTGATGATTATATCCTTGAATTAGTTTTATCGTTTGATAATAGGCTAAAGATTGACTAATTGCTCCCCAAAATAAAGCAATTGCTTCTCCCAATATTAGCCATAACCAAATAGATAGATTCCGATCAGTTAGCGCTGTTGTCGAATACATTATGATATATGATTGTCCAATGGAGGCAAGAGGTATCATAATATATGAAATTACGGTTAGAGCAAAGTGTAGAGGACTAAATTGATATAACGCCTTAATTGTCATGATATCCTCCCGTAAGATGAATCTCTCTATCAAACATTCCACGTAATTGTTGATCAAAGTTATGTGCAATCAAGATTAAAGTAATATTAGTCTTTAGCAATTTAGTCAAAATTTTCCTTGTGGTATCACTATCAATTGCACTTGTCGCTTCATCCATCAAAATAAACTGACTATGATGAATTTGTGTTCTCGCTAAAATAACTTTTTGTTTTTGCCCTCCTGATAAATTATCACTATCTAAATCAATGCAAGTAGATAAGCCAGCAGGAAACTTACTTAGATCTTTATGTAATTGGACTTGCTCCACTACCTGTTTAACTTCTTTATCTAACTTTGAATTAAACATAGTAATATTATCCCTAATAGTGCCAGGAAAAAGAATTGAATCCTGAGCAATATAGCCAAGTTTGCTAAGATCCGGTGTGATTTGTACACCCTGCGAGTCTTTAAAAATAATCTGCCCTTCTTTTGGTTCAATTTGACCTAATATTGCTTTAAATAAAGTAGATTTTCCAGTACCACTATTACCAGTGAGTAGTACTTTTTCACCACGCTTAATTTTGATCTCTGGATAAACTATTTTTTCGCCATGGTTATATTTGACTATAAGATGCGTAATTGTCAATTCAGCTAAATCAGGATTAAGTTGTTTATTAGATTTTAAAGTAATCTTTTCTAATTTCTTTACCTGTTCATTAATTGATTTAATCGACTTAAACTGAATTATTGCATTTTCATAAACCAAAAGCGCATTAAATATTTGGCTAGCAAAAGTACCGGCAACTAGAGCTGCACCAATTGAAATTCTTCCTTGAAAAAATAAAAATCCTGCCCATAAATCAAGTAAAATTTGTGAAGCAATATTAGTAAAATCACTAATAAACAACGAAAAAGAGGTTGCTTCTGCACTTTTAACATTACTTTTTTCAAATTCATGATCCGCAATATTCATTGCTTTGGAAAGTGCTAAAAATGAATTATACCTACGTAACTCCTTCATCCCACTCATCCAGTGATCTATTGTTTTAAGCAGCTGATTATTTTTAAGGGATACTTGTTTATTAGCCTCATCAGTAGCTTTTTCCATAATTTTTGGTGTAAGTATATTAATTAGGGCAAATATTACAGTTAAAACTAATAATGACCAATTTAACTGAATCAAAACACCTATAATTAAAAATAATGTAAAACTATTTTCAATAATTGTTTGTAAAGGCATTGCATAATTATCAGTCAACATATCCAAATTATTGCTTAAATCATTCTGCATATCAGAAACTGACTCACTCTTGTCGGCATAAAAATGTGCTACTATTTTTCGTCTCAAAGAACCTACATATTCTTGCACTTGTCTTGAATATATAGTTTGTGCTATTGATTCCAATGCAACACTTAAAATGCCCATTAAGATCATAAAAATAAAAGAGAGTACAGTAATTGATAGATTTCCTTTAGCCAGGTAATCTGTAGCTGGCTTAAATAAGTAGCTAGCTGCTGTATTAAAAAAAGCAACAAAAAGTAGTAATAAAATTATAAGGCTAAATCTACTTTTGTTGCTTTTAAACAATTCTTTGAGACTCATCTACTCATCTTCTTTTGAATAAAAATAAAAAAATCTTTGATTGTTTTTAATTATAAATTAAAATATTAAAAAAGCAATCTACAAGAAACAGTTTGAATCTTTAGCTTTTATCAAAACAAAAATCCTATTAGATCAACGCTTATCAGTATTGATCTAATAGGATTTTTAACTAACTTTCAACTACTATATTAATTCAACATACTATTAGCATAAGGCAATTCCAAAGACGGATCAGCATTCAGAGTCAAATCTGCAAATTGACCATCATTATAAAGGTTATATGCTGCTGCACCGATCATCGCAGCATTATCGCCACAAAGCTTGATATCTGGCAAAATCACCTTTGGTTGATCTTCCTTAGGCAATTTAGCAATTTCTGCACTCATTCGATCACGCAAACCATGGTTGGCAGCTACTCCACCACCCATAATAAAGGTCTTAGGCTTGTATTGCTTGATAGCACGCATTGTCTTATGTGCAAGCACATCAATTACAGCAGCTTGGAAACTAGCAGCCAAATCATACTTGTTTAATTTTTCATGAATTTGATCCGCATGATGGCAAGTATTGATAAAGGCTGACTTTAATCCTGAGAATGAGAAGTCATAATCATCGTCTTCCATCATTGCTCGTGGGAAGTTGAAAGTATCCTTGCCTTGATGAGCCCAAGAATCAATTGTTTTACCAGCTGGATAGTTTACCCCTAACACACGACCAATCTTGTCATAAGCTTCACCAGCGGCATCGTCGCGCGTATCACCAATGATTTCAAAGTGAACCGGATCCTTTAACAAAACGATCTCAGTGTGACCACCAGAAACTTGTAAAGCAAGAGCTGGATATTCAATCTCATCTTTTAATTGAGCAGCCATAATGTGGCCCATAATGTGATCGACGCCAATCAATGGAATACCAGTTGCCATTGACGCTGCCTTAGCAGCACTAACTCCAATTAAAAGTGCCCCTACTAGACCTGGACCATAAGTTACGGCAATGGCGTCAATATCTTTCCAGCTACAATGAGCTTCATTCAAAGCCTCTTTAGTAATTTGACTAATCACTTCAATATGGTGACGACTAGCAACTTCTGGCACAACACCACCAAAACGTTGGTGACTCTTAATCTGCGTAGCAACGATTAAACTTTCAATCTCGCGTCCGTTTTTAACAACAGCAGTGGAAGTTTCATCACATGAACTTTCGTAAGCTAAAATGCGAACATCTTTCTTTTCACTCAAAACGTAAACTTCTTTCTTCTAATCTGATGCGGTTTCAGCCACAAAACCATATTCATGGCATCAGTATGCGTATCTTGATAATAATTCTTACGAATAAAATTACCTTTAAATCCTAATGACTGATACAGCCTTTGTGCAATTTCATTATCAGTTCGAACTTCTAAAGATACACAGTCACTGTCATTTTCTCGTGCACGTTCGATCATCATTTGCATCAAATAGCGACCAATATGCTGATTCTGAAAAGACGGTGCAACTGCAATATTAGTAATATGAGTTTCTTCGGGACTAAATCGTGCCCCCACAAAGGCAACTAGCGTTGAAGCATTGTAGACGACTAAATATAAAGAATTACGTCTCTTTTTTAATTCTGATGCAAAAGAGAACTTACTCCAAGGAGTATGACCAGAATAAACTTGCTCTTCTAAAACAAGCAGATCTGGAATATTGTCATCTGTTGCCTGCATCACCTGCAAGATATTACCATTTATGTTGACCATAAATGGTGTAAAACTCATATCAATCTGATTAACTTGTGGATGGAAAAACTGATTAAACTTCTTCAACATAATGACTGTCAGGTTCGAATGGTTTACCTGTCTTCTTATGCCAATCTACTTCTGCCTGGGTTCTACGCAAATAGCGTGGCAATAACTTATCTGGATCAACTGGTTCAGCATTTACTGCTAATTGACCAATTAATCCTGCATGAATTACATTTTGTTCAGCAGTACCGTATTCAAAAGGAATATTTAGTTTCTTAATTAAATCCTCTTGTTTTTCAAAACCTGAACCTACAAAAATTATTTTCTTAAGCTCATGCTTAGCAGCATATTCTTGAATAGCTTTAAGTAAAACATCGATATGGTAGTGACCATCAGGGATTACATTTTCTGGAATATTACCGCTCTTGTAACCACCTGCAAAATAGTTGTCGTTTCGAGCATCGAGTCCAGCAACTACCAAGGCATCGTCTTTCACGCCTTTTGCTAATGCTTGTAAAGTTGAAATACCCACTACTTCTTTTTGTAAAATGCTAGCAAACATTTTAACAGTAGTGATTCCAATTCTGAGTCCAGTATATGAACCTGGCCCAATAGCAACGGCAAAACGATCTATATCTTTTAAAGTTAACTTATTTTCTTTTAAAATTTCATCGATTAATGGATCAAGATGTTCACTGTGATTGCGTTCATCTCGCTCATTTTTTTCAACAATAATTTGTTGATCATCATTTAAGGCAACGCTTAAATGATTAGTAGCTGTAGAAACACTTAAGATTTTCATCACTAATATTTATTCTCTTTCCGCTTTAAATCACTTTTTTATTTTAACACGAGAAACAGCTTGTAATACAAAGTAGATTACGACCATTTGAATCCACGGAACAATTACTTCTTTTGGAAGTCGTTGAACTAAGGCAGCATTAAAGTTCATATTATACATAATATGAAGCCATAAAGTATTCATCCCTATATTAACAATTAAGGTAACCAAAACTGTAGAAGCAATAATCCGCCAAATTTTAACAGGTTTATTATATAAAAACAGAGCATAAATTAGAGGACCGACCATTGCAGTTAAAGTAAAGCCAATAAAGAAACCACCTTGGTTGCCAAAAATTGCAGAACTGACTAAGTCGCTAATTCCGCCACCGATTGCACCCCACAATGGACCAAAGAAATAGCCTAACAATACGCTACCAATAAACCCTAAACCAACTTTAACAGTAGCTGGACCAAATGAAAATTGTCCCAAAATAATCTTCATTGCAACAATAATTCCTAAGAATATCAGTTGTTGTAAGTCTGTTCGCAAAACTTTTTTTGCATTCATATGGTCATCCCCTTTCACAAAAAAAGCATGACTAGCAGCGTCATGTTTTTAATCTATCTTACGCCATTTTAATTCACAAACTGCTTTTGCAGTTCCATCTTCTGCTTCAATTGCATGATATGAAATAACATTATCATCTTGTATTAAATTCATGCAAGAATATATGCTTTCTCCATAATGCACTTCTTTATCAAATTTAATATCTATCATATTAACTACATGTTTTTTCAAGAAGTCCCGGTCAAGCATATCGATGAACCAACTAAAATAATGACTATTAGTTACGTGATGATTAGTATCTAAATCATCATAGCGAGCACGGTATATCCGCTTTTGAGCATATTGATCCTGTGCCCTTAAACGAGGGAAACGAGGCATTCTATCAAGAAGTGGTACGCCCCAACTCTTCATCATTTTAATATCGGCTGGAACCAAATGACGTTTTTTCAAGTCAAACATTACCCATTGACTTTTAACCGTTACTAATGGATTGCCATCTTGATCGCTTACACCAAAATCACGATATTCAAAGAAACGATTATATCCACTAGCTTCTGTACTTAAAATGACTTTATCACCTGGTTGAGGCAAAGCCTTAATTTCAAAATGATATTGTGTTACGACCCAGCCTAAACCACGTTTTAACAAATCTTCCGTACCTGCTCCGCCTTGATCTAATTGGTGTTCTGACGTTTGCATCAATAAATCAACTAAAGCAGTTAATTTTAAGCGACGATTTTCATCACAATCTTTAAATTCAATCTGATAATTTTCAGTATACTTCATCGACAACTATCCCTGATGATATTGATCATACAATTCATTTTTAGAAACATTGTGTTTCTTGGCAACTTGTTTAATGGCATCTTTTTTAGATTCACCTTCAGCAACTAAATCATTGACTAATTTAATTAATTCAGGCCATGATAATTGTTTTGGCACTTCAGTATTAGGTGAAATCAAAATAACAAATTCACCACGAGGGGCATTTTTACTAAAGTAATCTGTAACTTCTTGTACTGTCCCCCGAATAAATTCCTCATGAATCTTGGTCAATTCACGTGCAGCTACCATCTTACGATCAGCAGGCAAAACAGTACTTAGATTTTTCAAAGTCTTTGCCAAACGATGTGGCGCTTCATAAAAAATAGAAGTAGCTTTAGCCTTTTCCATCTGTTCAAAATATGGTTTTTGTTCAGATGACTTTCTTGGTAAAAAGCCATAGTAAGTAAATGGCTGAGCATCAAATCCTGAAGCAATTAAAGCTGTTGCAAAAGCAGAAGGACCTGGCAATGGAACTACAGGGATATCGTTCTTAATGCATTCCTGCACCAAAATATAGCCAGGATCTGAAATTACTGGCATCCCTGCATCACTAATTTCCGCAATTACAGCGCCATCTTTCATCAACTTAATCAGTTCTGGTGCACGTTCCTTGGAATTATATTTATGAAACGAAATCATGCGATTATGAACACCAATTTTTTCTAGTAAAATACCACTAGTTCTAGTGTCTTCTGCTGCAATATAATCCGCATCAGTTAACACCTTTTTTGCTCGAATCGTGATATCTTCCAAATTGCCAATTGGCGTAGGTACTAAATAAAGCTTTCCTTCATCTTCTGCATAACTGCTTTGACGTTTCATTATCTACCGTCCTTCTTAATGCCTTTTTTTTCACCAAAATTATCTAAAATATCAAGACAAAACATGCAATCTGCATTTGGATCACGATGTGAACCATAGTACATATTACAAATATGGTAACCAGAATCATAAATCTTTCTTAATGATTCCAATCCACTCTGTGTCTTAGTTTCAGGCGCAGGTTGATTAGTAGTCAACTTGTCTAACTTCTCATGAAGTAATTGATTTTCAACCTTTAACTCAGTATTTTCCTTAAGAGTTTCCAGGATATCGTTTTCTAAGCTGGCAATTGTTTTTGCCATATTTTCTGTAGTTTCTTTAACTCGTTGCAACTTTGAATATGGATCCAATTCAAAACACCTACTTCCATTTTAAAGCAAGATAATCTAAAGAATTACGCAAGTTGACATTGCTTAAGCGCATCTTATCTACTTCGATCAAGCTTTTAAGCATCTGAGAGGCTACATACATTTTTTGTACATTAGTCAAATCATGCTCTGCTAATAACTTTAATTTAACTAAAATATAACGCTGTTCGGATACTAATTTAGCATTCTCAGACAATTTATGTGCACTAACTAATGCTAAACTATTATGTTCCAACAGTTCTTGATAAAAATACTTAATTTCTTGATCCCTTTTTTCAAGATTGCCCAACTCTTCAATTTCACTCTTAGAAAAACCATTTTCTAATAAAATTGCCGTTTTGCTTCCTGGTTTTTCTCCATTATCGAAGTTAATAATCTGTGTCCGAGAGCGAATTGTTGGCAGAATCTGATCACTATTATTAGTAATCAAGATAGTAACAACTGGCGCAACTGGTTCCTCCAAAAGATTAAGCAACCCATTAGCTGCTGAAAGCGTTAATTTTTGAGCTTCATTAATAAAGAAGAAACGACGACTGCTTTCAACTGGACTCTTAGCCAGTTCCTCTTTAAGGGGTCTTACTTGATCGATTCCCAAAGTCTGTTTGCCTTCAGGTCCCACCAGCAATACATCTGGGTGATTGCCCGACAAAATTTGCTTGCAGTTTCGACAAGTACCATCAGGTTTATTTTCCCCTGTACAATTAAACAAACATGCTAGCCAGTAAGCTGTATTGAGCGCCCTCGTTTCATCACTATCAACAAACAAATAGCTGTGAGCGAGTTTTTTCTGTTCATATGCTCTTTTTAAAAATTGGGTCTGCTTAACACCCACATTCGTAATATCAATCATTAGAAACGTTTAAATTCATCAACCGGAACAACAAAACAAGTTGCACCACCTACAGTGATCTTCAACGGCTGCGTGATTTCATAACCTGTCGAAACCATATGTGGCGTTGCAATTTCTTCTCTTGCTCGTGATTCTTGCTTAATAATTTTTAGAACATCATCTACTTTTTTATCTTCGCACCCTATTAAAAAAGTGGTATTTCCTTGACTTAAAAAACCACCTGAAGTTGCTAATTTAGTAGCGCGAAAATCATTTTTAACGAATGCTCTTTGCAAATTATTTGAATCTTCTCTTTGAACAATTGCAATTACTAACTTCATTTAATCAGTCCTTAAAATATTTCCGGCATTCTTTGTTCTAGAACAGAAATCACTTGATCAACTACCTTTTCAATTGGTTGAGTTGCATCAATAGTTACAAAACGATCTGGATACATATCCCTGACTTTCAAAAAGCCAGCATAAACTTTTTTATGAAAAGCAATATTTTCTTGTTCCAAACGGTCCTCTTGATCGGGACGCAATTTTTCAATTCGCTTTAGACCAATTTCAGGTGCAACATCCAAGAAGAAAGTCAAATCAGGATCCAATTTATCTGTAGCAAAATCATTTATTTGCTTAACTTCTTTAATACCTAGACCTCTACCTTCACCTTGATATGCTAAAGAACTATCAACAAAACGATCAGAAAAAACGATCTTGCCCGCTGCAAGTGCTGGCTTAATAACTTCTTCAACGTGTTGACTTCTTGAAGCAGCATACAAAAGTGCTTCAGTCTTAGCATCCATTTTATCATTAGCTGGATCTAAAATAATGTCACGAATTTTTTCTGCAATCTTGGATCCACCAGGCTCACGTGTCACTAGATATTGTGGCTTGAGTCTTGGGCTAATTTTGGCTAATACTTCTTTTAAAACTGTACTTTTACCTGCGCCATCTGGGCCTTCAAAACTAACAAAATAACCTCTCATAAAATCCTCCATAGGTCTATTTTACAGAAGTTTCACAAAGATTAACAGTCCTAGCAATTTTTAATTAAGTAAAATAAAAAAGCTCCATTAACGGAGCTTCTTTTACTGTGTAATAGCATTAGTGATACCACTAAATCTTGTGCCTCGATGACGAGCTTCATTATATAAAAAAGTGTACTTAGCTCGCAATATTTTACCTTGAATATAGTTATCATCAGATAAATCCAAAGTATTTTGATCTAAGTCTTGCTCTAAAGCAATTTGATTTTGAAGCTTTTCAATCTCAGACACTAATTTTTGATCGCCAAGTTCTTTGATCTTGTTTCTCTTTTTTCTAGCCATTATAATGCCGTTCTTCCTTGTACTGCACGCTTCAAAGTAATGGAATTAGCATATTCAATGTCACTACCGACAGATAATCCAGCCGCAAGACGCGTGACTTTAATGCCAGCCGGTTTAATCAACTTACTAATATACATAGCAGTTGATTCGCCTTCAGGAGTTGAATTCAGAGCTAAAATTACTTCCTTAACTTCATCATGTTTCTGCAGCCGAGTAATTAAGGATTTAATATTAATCTCTTCTGGTCCAATTCCATCCATTGGTGAAAGAACACCATGAAGCACATGATAGAGTCCATTATATTCTCCCATTTCTTCAAACGCCATCAAATCTTTAGGTTGTTCAACCACCATAATGGTCGTTTGATCACGATTAGGATTAGAGCAGATATCACAGACATCCTTTTCAGTAATATTGCCACAAATTGGACATTGATGAATATCTTTTTTCACTTGAATTAGTGCTTTAGAAAAATCTTCAACGTCTTCTTGAGGCATATCCATTGTATAAAAAGCTAACCGTGTGGCAGTTTTTTCACCAATACCTGGGAGCTTCATATAAGCATCAATCAAATGAGCTATTGGTAATGGATATTGCAAATTACATCAAACCTTTCGTGTATTTGCCCAAACTTGCTTGAGTTGCTTTGTCAATTTGTGCTAAGCCTTTGTTAACAGCATCAATAACTAAATCTTGCAACATATCTGGATCATCTGGATCGATTGCTTCCTTATCGATCTTAATATCCTTAAGCTTGCGATCACCAGTAAAAGTGGCAACTACTAGATCATCAGCTGATTTGCCAGTGAATTCTTGGGCAGTGATATTTTCTTGTTCTTCTGCCATTTGTGCTTGTAATTTCTTAGCTTGCTTCATCATTTGTTGCATGTTCATTCCGCCCATGCCCATACCGCCAAAGTTAGGTCTTCTACTCATTTATCTTTCTCCTTAATCTTTAATAGTTACTGCATCCCCAAATAAATCCTTAGCTTTATTAATCACATCAGGATCATCTTTAGGTTCTGCATCTTCTTTAATCTCGATTTGCTTTTTCTTCTTAGCCAGTAATTCTGCTTTATGACTTTCGACAAATTCTTTTCTAACTGCCAGCCAGTCATTATCTGGTACTAATACAATACCATAATAATGCTTAGCAAACTTCTCAATATAGCTAGTCAATTTTTCCATTAAATCACTATCTGCACTAGCATTTTCAAACCATAATGTATATTTGCACTTCATTACGACTTGATCTGGACTAGCTGCGACCGGTTCAAGCACATCAAGCAATGCTTTTTCCGAAACGGCTAAAACTGATTGCAAATCTGGCCATACATTCTTAACTGCTTCCAGATCTTTTCTAGTAGCATTTTCAAGAACATGATAAACCTGTTTGCGATTTTCTGCTGTAGTTTTTTTAATCTTCTTAACCGGCTTTTTAATAGCAGGTTCCGTTGATTGTTTCTTAGCTTTAGGTATAACTTTAGGAACTGCCGTATCTAGTTGAAATACCTGATCTTTACCAAAGGATGGCTTGTTAGAAAGTTGAGTAACCTTTTGAGTTAATTCAACAATCTGTTTCTTTAATGCTGCTACTTCAGCTGATAACCCAGTATTGTTAACTGGGGCTGCCTGCGGCATTACTGGTGCCTTTTGAGGAGCAGGCGTTGATGCTGCCGGCGTATTATTAGTAGCTTCAACCAAGAAAACTTCAAGCGGAATCTGCTGTTGATTAGTGTAGCGCAGATCGTTTAAAGCTGTATTAGCTAAAGTAATTAAATGATAGTAAGTGGAAGTCGGTACGTCTTTAATCTTTTCAATAAAATCTTTAGATAAAAACATACCTTGATCGGTACTATTTGCTTTAACCAACATTAAGCTCTTAGTTGCCATATCAATCAATTCATCCAAGATATTTTTAGAACTAGCACCCTTGTCTAATTCCGCTTGAGCCAACTTTAATGCCGTACCAGCATCTTGATTAAGCAAGCTTAACAGGATATGCTCAATATTTTCTCTTGCAGCAAAACCAGTGATCTGTAAAGCATCTTTATAATTGACGCTTTCTTTTTCATAACTAAGAAGCTGGTCCAAAATACTAAGAGCATCCCGCATTCCACCATCTGCCACTTGAGCAATAACTGCTATAGCCTTATCTTCATATTTAATGTTTTCTTGATCAAGAATATACTTCATTCTCTTCTCAAGATCATCTTTTGAAATTCGCTTAAAATTATAACGTTGCGTTCTTGAGATGATAGTAGCTGGAACTTTTTGCAATTCAGTCGTTGCTAAGATAAAGACTACATGTTCCGGTGGTTCTTCCAGCGTTTTAAGCAAAGCATTAAAGGCACCCATTGAAAGCATGTGAACTTCGTCGATGATATAGACTTTATATTTGCCTTCAGTTGGAGCATATTTTACCTTATCACGAATTTCGCGGATTTCATCAACCCCATTGTTAGAAGCCGCATCGATTTCCATAATGTCTGGCATGGAACCGTGATCTGCCGCAATACAGTTGGTACATTTATTACATGGTTCACCATCTTGCAGATTAGTACAATTCAGTGCTTTAGCAAAAATTTTGGCACAAGAAGTCTTACCAGTACCACGAGGCCCTGCAAACAAAAATGCATGAGAAACTTTGCCTCGCTTAATCGCATTCTTAAGAGTATCAGTAATTGCCTCTTGTCCAATCACGCTGTCAAAAGTTCGTGGTCGCCATTTACGATATAGCGCTTGATAAGCCATAAATTCTCTTCCCTAGTAAACAAGCTCCTAACTCTAAAAGAGCTAAGAGCTTGTTAATTGTCTAATAAAGGGCACATGCCTGAACAACCTTAGTGCTGCTACCTTCCGGTCCTGACACGCTTCAGAGGTCAAACATTGCCCATCAAGTATAATAACGTATTTTACAATTTTTTTCTAGTTTCTTGCCCGAAAAATTAATTATTTTCTGCCTGCTTTTTAGCTTCTTTAGCCGCTTTCTGTTTCTCTCGAATTCCCCTGAAAAAATCTTTCAGCATTTGAGCGCATTGATCACGATAAAGTCCACGAATTGCACGAGGATGATGATTAAATTTATCCACAGTAAATAAATCCACAACCGATCCACACGCACCTGCTTTAGGATCAAGTGCACCAAAATAGACATCTTTAATTCTAGAATTAATAATTGCACCGGCACACATTGGACACGGTTCTAAGGTAACAAATAAACTACAGTCAATTAAACGCCACATGCCTAAATTCTTACAGGCTTCTTTAATCGCAATCATTTCTGCATGTTGGGTGGAGTCTTCATCCAATTCTCGTCTATTATAGCCCGTACCAATTACTTTTCCATCAGGGTCAACAATTACCGCACCGATAGGTACTTCTCCCTGCTGTTCTGCTATTTTAGCTTGATCCATGGCTAATTGCATATACTTCTTTTTATCATCGCTAGAAAGCATTATTTCGCCTCTCATTTCCTTATCTATTTATTGTATCAAAAAAGGGCTGATCATATCGATCAACCCTTTTGCTTTATAAGTTGTACTTTTTATAAAGTGCCAATGTTGCGATTTCTGAAGTTGTGGTAGAAAAAGATACCTGACAAGATAAGGTACAAAGCAGCAATACCAGCTGGAGCAGCAGTTTCGTTATCGCCAGAGATCATACCTAACATAAATACACCAAGTATTACGATTAAAACAGCAACAATATATTTCCAAGCTTTCTTCATAATAAATATCCTCTTCACATTTTCACATACTATTCTTTATCCAAGATTTATTATAAGAGGTCATTTCCACAAAAGAAAGCATTTTTATAAACTCTAATGTAGATCTAATAAGGCTTTTAAGCAATTCTTATTTATTTAATTCTTAGTTGATTTTAAGATATAATATCCTTTATCCCTTGTTAAAATTTCACAATTGCCGTAAGTGTCAGTCATATTCTTACATGCGCTTGGTTCGCCCTGCTTTTTTTGAATAACCACAAGCAGTACGCCACCACTCACTAAATGTTCATTTGCACCCATTAGAATCTCATTTACGACTTTTTTACCAGCTCTAATTGGCGGATTCGTTAATATTAAGCCAAACTTTTTATCATTATCCACCTGTGCATAACAATCTGAGCTGTAGATATTTACATTTTTAATATGATTTACTTTGGCATTTTGTTTAGCCAACTTGAGACCACGTTCGTTAACATCAACCATATCTACTTTTTTATCAGGCCAAAATTTAGCAGCGAATAACCCAATAGGGCCATATCCTGTTCCCACATCTAAGATATTATTTTTAGGAAAGTCAACCTCTTTCATAGTCTTAATCAAAACGCCACTACCGTAATCAACCCGCATTTTAGAAAAAACACCTGCATCAGTAGTAAACTTCAAATCAACGTTATCCACATGATAATCAACAACATGTTCATCATGCTTAGCATTAGGATCTGTTGCAAAATACATCTGATTCTTTTCTGCACTTATCCTATTATCCCTTCTTCTTTTCAAACCAATCTTTTATTCTCTGCAATTCAGTCGAATTCTGTTCAGCTTTAAGAGTTTCAATTTCCGCTTGCATCTTCTTATTTTGATCAGTTAAATCCTTATTCTGTTTTTCAATATTATCATGCGTCTCAAGCGTTTTAGCCCCGTTGGTCCTTTTTACTAGGTACGAAGTAATTGATGATGTCAGCATTCCCACAATGCCAATTCCTAATAGCATCATGATTAAAGTAACAAATTTTCCCACAATACTATGTGGTGGAATAGTTTTACCAAAAATCGCATCATAACCAACTGTAGATGCCGTAGAAATAACCCACCAGAAGGCAGTATCTAGTGAGACATGTTCAGTAATCGCAAAAGCTTCTGCCCCTAAAAGCAAGAAGGTAATGGTAAAGAAAATAACGTAAAGAAGCCCATCCGTATGAAAAATTTCTCTTAGCTTCCCCATCAATCCGGCTAACCTAATTAAACGCAACAATCGTAAATCTGAGACTAAGCCCGATAAGCTAAATACATTTAAGCCTACGAACAGCAATCCCATTGGAATAATACTTAGTAAATCATAAATATGAGTTTTAAAAAATTTCTTTTTATCCTTAGCTTGTTTCAGATGATAAAAATAATCAATTGCTAAATAGAGTACAAGGCCTGCATTTATCCAAAACCACTTGCTCGTAGGCTGATCAATATTTATTACAGCAGCAAAGTCTAAGATAATTAAGAAAATCGAAATAACAGACACAGCTGCCATTAGCCACTGATATGGTGTTAATCTTTTATCTATATCTCTCATTGAAAAATCCCGTATACAAAAAATAAGCTCTTCGCACATAGCAAAGAGCTTACTTTTAAAGGCCCGATTGGGCGGTTATTATTTAAGGGTTACAGTTGCGCCAACGCCTTCAAGTTGTTCCTTGATCTTGTTAGCGTCATCTTCTGAAGCGCCTTCCTTAACAACAACTGGAGCACCGTCAACCAATTTCTTAGCGTCAAGCAAGCCCTTACCAGTGATGTCACGGATTTCCTTGATAACCTTAACTTTTTCTTGACCTGCGTCAGTCAATTCAACGTCGAATTCTGACTTAGCAGCACCTGCGTCTGCAGCACCTGCAGCAGCAACTGGAGCAGCAGCTGAAACGTCAAATTCGTCTTCAATAGCCTTTACAAGGTCGTTCAATTCAAGAATTGAAGCGCCCTTTAAATCTTCAATAATCTTATCCTTATCTAAAGCCATTATAAGTATCCTCCGAAAATTTAGAATTTAGATATTTATTTACAATAATTATTCAGCTGAACCTTCATCGTCAGGTTTAGCATCTGCAACAGCCTTAACAGCATATGCAACCTTGCGGATAGGGTCTTGTAAGCAAGAAACAAGCATTGAAAGCAAACCTTCGCGGCCTGGAATAGCAGCGAGTTCTTTGATTTCGTCCTTTGAAGTTAACTTGCCTTCAAGCATACCACCCTTGATTTCGATAACGTCGAAATCATCTTCGTATTTAGAAACGATACGAGCTGGTTCAGTAACATCATCAGCGTTATCAGTGTAGATAACAGCAGTTGGACCTACGAAAGTGTCGTCCAAGCCTTCGATGCCAGCCTTAGCAGCAGCACGTCTTAAGTAAGTGTTCTTGATAACCTTCATCTTAACATCGTTATCACGAAGTTCCTTACGCATCTTAGTAACTTCTTCAACAGTTAAACCTAAGTAGTTAATTACCAAGATAGCCTTAGCATCCTTAAGTTCATCAGCAAATGCATCAACGAGCTTTTCCTTTTCAGCAATAGCAGCTTTACTCAATTAATTTCACCTCCATGATCACATTGATAAATTCTATAAGGCCTTTTTAAAAGCAAAAACTCCATGCCGAAAGACATGGAGCATTAAAATCTTCATTATCTTCTGGCCTCGGCGGGATTTTGAGGCGTCATGCCACCCGAGTCTTAGGTAGAATTTACAGTTATTTAGTATAGCAGGCAAAACAAAAGATAGCAAGAATAAATTTACAAATTATCAAAAAATCTGTAAGATAATGAGAAAAGATTGGAGAACAATATGACAAATCAAGAACGAAAAGAACGTATTTTAACCAAATTACGTAATATTGTCTTTCTTTTATTGGGTATTACTGTTGTATTCATCAGTATTGAAAGTATTATTGCGAATAATCAAGTCGGCAACATCGTTTCAAATATAATTTGGATCATCTTAGCTTTAATAGTTGTCGTCCAAGCTCTCTATAGTATTTTTCACAGTTTGCAAACTATCGCTAAAAAACAAAAGATATTTTTAATTGCCGATTGGGCAACTATTATTTTAGGTATACTTTTAGCAAACTGTGCTTATCTAATGAAAAATAATCTTTGGCTAATAATTGGTATTGCAATATTCATTGCTGGTTGCATCCCCATTAAGGACAAAAAATAAGCAAGAAAAAAGAGGATTTAAAATCCTCTTTTTTCTATCTATATATCATCAATTAATGAAATACACTAGCGATAATTGGTAAAAGCCAAATCCAGAAAATACAACTTACTGCAAAGAAGACAGTTGAAACGGCAACTGAACTTGCCCCTTCTTTGACATAAATGTTGTAACGACTAGCAATAATAATACCTGAAAATGCTGGCGGCAAACCTGTAGCCAAGCAAAGCATTGAAATTTTCTGTGCTTCTGAACCCATACCACATAAATATGCGGCAAGCACAATAATGGCCGGGGTCAGGAACAAACGGAAGAATGTGTTCCAAATAACTTCTTTATCAATAGAAAACTTAACAGTTGATAAAGCTAAACCGGCAGCCAATACAGCGACACCAGCATTAGCCTTAGCAATTAAGTCAAAAGTTGGAGCCCATGATGTTGGAATCTTAATTCCAATCAAAACCAAGATAACAGCAAGTAATGGAGCTGCAGCAACTGGTTTTTTAATAGCATCAATAATTGACTTCAAAGTTGGATTCATTGGCTTAACATCTCTACCAGCATGATCTTCAAATTCCGCATGAGCCAAATCAATTTCACGTTGAATACCCTTTTCACTAAGTGCCTTAGCTTCTTCATCGCTAACTGGCACATCGTCAGGCACAGTCACTTTCTTAGTCTTAGGTACAGTAGTGCCTTTTTGATTCAACTTTACTTCGACTTGTGTTGAACCATTATTCTTCTTAGCACTTACCTTCTTTTTTAAAACATTTTGTCCCTTATTAATTAAAGACAAACCTAAAGGAATAGTAACCGCATTAACAACAATTGAAACAATTCCAATAACTAGGTTAGTTGTTGCATTATTGCCGTAGATAGGATCAAGAACGGCAAATCCTAAAAAGCCAATGGTTGGTGATCCAGCAATCATCGCACAAACAGCAGCCTCTTGTGTTGATCTATGAAACATCAACTTATCCAAATAATAGCTGAGCATAAATAAACCTGTTACACCTATTAATGAAATCAATGTCAAAACTATGTCTTGTGCAAACATCTTTCTAGTAGCCTTAACAATTGAGATAAACAAAGCAGCAGGCAACGCAATATTCAAAACCAGCTTATTCAAACCTTGACGTTGATCATTGTCAAAGAATGTAAATTTACCACATACATACCCTAGTAGCATAATAACCAATATAGGGACGATGTCATTAACTAATATTGTAACCATGTTTCCCCCTTATAACAGACGATACATCCAGTACCCAAAATAACAGTTGTGTTAATTTAAAGCACTTAACGCTTACATTATGAACATCATTTGATGAAAAGTAAATTGAATATTGCACTTTTTTCATTGAATCATCCAAAATAACTTATCGTTATTTTAGAGCAGAAAAAAGAAGGCTTTTTAAGCCTTCTTTTTGTCCTAAATTGTTTGATTTTCAGTTGGATTAGTTAATTCTTCTAATTCACCAGTAGTCTTATAAACAACCCAACTAGCTAAATTAACAATATGATCGCCAATTCGTTCTAATAATCTGGTTACTACAAAATAACTTGAAGAAGCAACCGCTCTAGATGGATCATCTTCTATTCCATCAACAATTAATTGTCTAGCTCGAACGTAATCATGATCAATAATTTCATCTCGACTAGCAACATCGCGTGCCATCTTTTCATCATCTTGTACATAAGCTGTCAAAACTTGAATAAGCATGTGACGAACATTGTGGGTCATATTAGAAATGATTTCTTCTACCTCAGGAATACGAGGATTGCCCTTAACACGAATAGTTTCCAAGGCAATACTCATCGCATTTTCACCAATTCGTTCCAAATCAGTTGTTGCTTTTAAAATACTAATTACTACTCTAAAATCAGTAGCCACCGGCTGTTGCAAAGCCATCAACTTTAAAGCTTTCTTTTGAATATCAATGGATTCAGTAGGGATCTTCTCCTCATTATCTACCATGGATTGAGCGGTTTTTTTATCATGGTCAACAAAGGCACGGGTAGCTTGATCAATTTGTTCATTGACAAACACACCCATTTCCATAAATTGCGTGTTTAATTTTTTTAATTCGTCTAAAAATATTTCGTGCATCTTTATACCTCAAAAATTTTAACCAAAACGACCGTTAAGGTAATCACTCGTAATTTGTTTCTTAGGTGCAATAAACATCTCTTCAGTTTTTCCTGCTTCAATCAGATCACCATTCATTAAGAAAGCAGTTTGATCTGAAATTCGCCCAGCTTGTTGTAAATTGTGCGTCACCATAATAAAAGTATACTGGTGTTTCAATTCCATTAATGTTTCTTCAATCTCACTACTTGAAATTGGATCTAATGCACTTGTCGGTTCATCTAATAACACTACTTTAGGTCTGATAGCTAAAGCACGAGCAATACATATTCTTTGTTGCTGTCCACCAGAAAAAGCCTGAGCATTACGATTCAAATTGTCCTTAGTTTCTTTCCAGATAGCGGCTTGTTGAAGGCTTTCCTCAACACGTTGATCGATCAACTGCTTATCTTTCACCCCAGCGATTTTCAAGCCATACGCGACATTATCATAAACTGAAAATGGAAAAGGCGTAGGCTGTTGAAAGACCATTCCTACTTCCTTGCGTAATTCCACCAAATCCATCTTAGAATTATAAATGTCTTGCCCTTCAAATTTGATCTCCCCAGTAATTTTAATATTTGGGATATCATCGTTCATGCGATTTAAACACCGCAAAAAGGTAGACTTACCACAACCGGATGGACCAATTAAAGCTGTTAATTCTTTTTTATGAAAATCAAGATTGATGCCATGAAGTGCCTCATAGTCACCATAACTTAAATGTACATCTTTTGCCGAAATTATCGTTGTCATTTTAACCAAAACTTCCCTGAATATAGTCTTCAGTAATTTTCCCTTTAGGATTAGTAAAGATCTCAGCTGTTGAATTATATTCAATCAAATGTCCCAAATGGAAGAATGCCGTGTAATCACTTATTCTTGAAGCTTGTTGCATGTTATGTGTAACCATAACCATCGTGTACTTGCTTCGCAACTGCTTCAACGTGTCCTCTAATTTTGAAGTAGATACTGGATCCAATGCACTTGCAGGCTCATCTAACAGCAGAACCTCAGGTTTAACTGCTAATGCTCTGGCAATACATAAACGTTGTTGCTGACCTCCAGATAAAGCTAAAGCACTTTTATCCAATTTATCCTTTACTTCATCCCATAAAGCAGCTGCACGCAAACTTTCTTCAACTATCCTATCAAGTTCCTGTTTATTATTCTGTCCATCAGCTTTTAAAGCATAAACAATATTTTCTCTAATTGATTTTGGAAAAGGATTAGGACGTTGAAAAACCATCCCAATATTTTTTCTTAATTCATAGACATTAATATTTGGTTTGTTGACATCTAAGCCATGAAACCAAATTTCTCCTTTAACAGTAGCCACACGGTCATTCATTCGATTGAGCGAACGCAAAAAAGTAGACTTACCTGAGCCTGATGCTCCAATTAAAGCAGTAATTGTATTTTTCTTAAATTGCAGACTAGCATCAAAGAGTTTTTGTACCTTTCCACCATATAAAACACTGAGCTTATTAGTAGAAAGTTCCAAATCTTCTTTAGCAAAAGTCTTAACATAACTTTGTTTTAAATCTTGCATCATACCACCTTATTTAGCCGCAGTTAACTTACGATACAGCTTATTACCTAAGTAACGCGCACCTAGATTAAACACGATTACTACAATAACCAGCAATGCAGAAGTAGCCGCAGAAACAATCGTAGCATCTGGAATGATCCCTTCAGTGTTTACTTTCCAAATATGGACAGCCAACGTTTCAGCTGGCCGCATTACGTTTAATGGACTCGTAGGGCTGAACGGGTTCCAATCCGCATAGTTAACAGTTGAACCACTTTGGCCAGCTGTATAAATTAAAGCAGCAGCTTCACCAAAAATTCTTCCTGCACTAAGAATAATCCCTGTTAAAATGCCAGGAAGAGCAGCAGGTAGAACAATGCCTCGAATAGTTTTCCAATTAGATAATCCTAAAGCTAAACCAGCTTCACGTTGATCTTGAGGGACACCTTTAATTGCTTCTTCAATATTACTAGTCAAAATTGGTAAGTTGAAGAAAGTTAATGCAAGAGCTCCCGAAATGATTGAAAAGCCAAAACCAAATTGGACTACAAAGAGCAAATAACCAAACAAACCTACCACGATTGAAGGCAACGAACTTAAAATTTGAATTGTTGTTCTAATCAAATTAGTTATCCAATTATCTTTAGCATATTCAGCTAAATAAATAGCAGCTCCTAAAGCAATAGGCAAAGAAATGATTGTAGTCAAGATCAACAAATAAAGTGAATTAAATAATTGATCTCTAACCCCACCACCAGCTTGATATGATGAAGCTTCTGAAGTTAAAAAGTGCCAGGACAAATGCGGAATACCAGTAATTAAAATATTTCCTAAGATGCCTGCTAAAATTAAGACAACGATTCCCACCAAAATATAAATGATTACTGTTGCTAATTTATCTCTTTTTTTCGCATCCATTCTACTTTTGTCCCCTCTTTCCTACTAACTTGACTAAGAAGTTAAAGACTAAAGACATGATGAGCAGAAGCAGAGCTAATGACCATAATGCATTATTTGGCAACGTACCCATAACAGTATTGCCCATTTGACTAGTTAACTGACTAGTCAAAGTTGCAGATGGACTGACCAAGTTGTATGGCATCAATACTGCGTTACCAATTACCATTTGAACTGCCAAAGCTTCACCAAATGCTCGCGCCATCCCAAAGATGACAGCAGTTAGAATTCTAGGCGTAGCTACGCGCAAAACTACATGATATATAGTTTGCCAATGAGTGGCTCTTAAGGCCATTGAAGCCTTTCTAAAATGGCTAGGAACTGCTTTTAAACTATCTACAGTTAGAGATGTAATAGTTGGCAAAACCATGACAAATAAAACCAAAGTTGCAGCTAAAATACCAAAACCAGTTCCACCAAATAAATTCCTAATAACTGGAACAATAATTGTCAGTCCTAAGAAACCATAAACTACGGACGGAATACCAACTAATAATTCGGTTACTGATTGTAAAAAGCTTGCGCCTTTTTTAGAAGAATATTCCGTCATATATAGTGCAATAGCAATTGCAAAAGGCGTTGCTACTAATGCTGCTAACAATGTTACCGCAAAAGAAGTAACAATCATCACCGCAGCACCTACATGATTCTTGCCTTCACCGGGATCCCAGTCACTAGAAGTCAAGAAATGGAAGATATTAACATGATCACTAACGAAAGTAGACAAACCATGATAGCCAACAAAGCCAATAATCGAAACAACTAATATAATAATTAAGGCAATGGCAAAGTAAGTTAAGCCTTTACCCCAATATTCTTGACGTGTTTCCTTAGAAGGTTTAGTTAGTTTTTCAACATCAACACTACTCGGACCAATTTTCTTTAACTTAACATGAAGAACTTGTTGTTCAGCAATCGCTTGGTCAACAACTTCCTTTAACTTATCTTTATTTTCCATAAATTATTTTCCTATTTGCGTAACTTGATTTTTGCTATTACGAGTAACCTTCATATCATTAATACTTAAATAGCCAATTTTAGGCACAAGTTCTTTTTGAACCTTTTTACCTAACATATAATCAATAAAAGCCTTCGTTTGCTTATTAGGCTTTCCTTTAGTGTACATATGCTCGTATGACCAAAGCTGCCACTTATTAGTCGTAATATTTTTATTAGTTGGCTTTATGTGATCAATACTTAATTTTTGGATATGCGCATCGTTAGCATATGGGAATGACAAATAACTAACAGTACCTGGAGTGGTATTAACAATCTTTTTTACCGTACCATTTGAATCTTGTTCTTGCGATTTAATTGGTTTTTGCCCACGCAAAATAATATCTTCAAAAGTACTTCTTGTACCGCTACCTTTTGAACGGTTAATTACAGTAATGGCTTCATCCTTACCACCTAATTGGCGCCAATTAGTTATTTTACCTGTGAAGATTTGTGCTAGTTGCTTAGCAGAAACATTCTTTACACCAACGCCTTTATTCACAATTGGAACAATTCCAACAACAGCAATTTTATAATCTCTTAATTTACTTGCGTTGATACCTTTTTGTGTTTCTGCAAAAACATCAGACGTACCTATTTGTACGGCACCTGCTTGAACCTGACTAAGACCGGTTCCAGATCCACCACCTTGAACAACAATATTGCTATCCGAATGACTTAAGCGATAATCATTGCCTGCCTGTTCAGCTAAAAGCTGCATTGCACTTGAACCAACAATAGTAATTTTTGATCCATTATTAGCACATGCAGTCATAGTAACTAGCAATAGCATTAAAAGTAGGATTATTTTCCCTATAGAATGTTTTTTCATCACATTTTCCTTAAGTATGTAAATTTTGCAAAGTTCAAAAATAATCATATCATAACAAAAAAAGCTCCGCTATATTGCGGAGCTTTTATTAAGCTTTATTTAAATTAGTCCAAGTTTAATGGATCAAGCTTGATCCCAGGACCAAAGGTTGCTGAAACAGCAACACTCTTAATGTATTGACCCTTAGCTGATGCTGGACGAGCACGCAAAATAACATCGCGTAAAGCGTCAAAGTTTTCAACTAATTGGTCTTCAGTAAATGATACCTTACCAATAGGAGTGTGAATAGCAGCTTGACGGTCTACACGGTATTCTACTTGACCAGCCTTAACGTTCTTAACAGCCTTTTCGATGTCCATAGTTACAGTACCAGTCTTAGGGTTTGGCATTAAGCCCTTAGGTCCAAGAATACGACCTAAACGACCTACCTTAGCCATCATCATTGGAGTTGCAACTACAACGTCGAAGTCTAACCAACCGTCTTGAATCTTTTGTACTAAGTCGTCTGAACCAACAAAGTCAGCACCTGCAGCCTTAGCTTGATCAGCTTGTGGGCCTTCAGCAAATACTACAACGGTTTGAGTCTTACCAGTACCGTTTGGTAAAACAATTGAACCACGAATTTGTTGGTCTGCTTGCTTAGGATCAACGCTCAAGTTGTAAGCTACATCAACTGTAGCGTCAAAGTTAGCGTATGAAGTTTCCTTAACAAGTTTCATAGCTTCTGCTACTGAGTATAATTTATTTGAGTCTACCTTCTTGGCAGCATCTAAATATTTCTTGCCATGCTTTGGCATGTGAATTCCTCCTTGTATATGTGGTCAAACGAGCTTCTCTTAACTCTCCCACCTAATGTGTTACCTAAATAACAGGATTAGTCTTCGACTTCGATACCCATACTTCTAGCGGTACCTTCAACCATGCGCATAGCAGCTTCAATATCAGCAGCGTTAAGGTCTTTCATCTTAGTCTCAGCAATTTCCTTGACTTGGTCCTTGGTTACCTTACCAACTTTCTTGGTGTTAGGTTCACCTGAGGCCTTCTTGATCTTAGCAGCTTGCTTTAAAAGCACTGGTGCTGGTGGAGTCTTAGTAATGAATTCGAATGAACGATCTTCATATACAGTGATGACTACAGGGATAATCATGCCCTTTTGGTCAGCAGTTCTAGCATTGAAGTCCTTAGTAAAACCAACAATGTTGATACCAGCTTGACCCAAAGCAGGACCAACTGGAGATGCAGGGGTTGCAGCGCCAGCTGGAATTTGCAACTTAACTACGTTAATAACTTTCTTTGCCACGGTCAAAACCTCCTTGATTCCGTGATGCGGTTAAAATGGAGAATTTTCCTTTTTTCTCCTCCCACAATAATAAACATACCGTATTAGAATAACATCGTTTCGATACAATTACAATAAGATTTTGAAATTATTCGTTTTCGTCCAACTTCTTAACTTGATCATAATCAAGTTCAGCAGTGGTAGCACGACCAAACATATCAACTGAAACGTATAATTTGTACTTATCAGGTTGAATGTCAGTAATCTTACCAACCATGCCATTAAATGCACCTTCAGTAATAGTTACTGATTCACCAATATCAAAGTTAGCGGTAGGTCTCTTAGCTGGTTGACCTTGATTCTTAAGCAGACGTTCAACTTCTTCTGGTAAAAGTGGTGAAGGCTTAGAACCACCACCGTGTGAACCAACAAAGCCAGTTACGTTAGGAGTGTTTCTTACGACAAACCAACTTTCGTCAGTCATAACCATTTCAACTAAAACGTAACCTGGGAAGATTTTTTCTTCTACTTCTTGCTTCTTGCCGCGAACAGTTTCTACTTTTTCTTCTTCTGGAACCATTACACGAAAGATGTAGTCTTGCATCCCCATGCTTTGCGCACGTGAAAGCAAGTCTGACTTAACCTTGTCTTCATAACCAGAATAAGTATGTAAAACGTACCATTTCTTTTGAGCAGTTTCGACCATTTTTTTCTCCTTAATTTGGGTAAACAAAAAAACCTCCACTCAGAGGTCTTTCTTTTCGCTCTTTTTATTATAGCATGTACTACTAATAAATTCTATACATTAGTAATTACATTATCTTTTGAGTTAACCAGCTGAAAAGCCAATCAAGCGCGCCTAAATATGCTGCAAACAAAACTGAACTAGTGATAACAGTCATCGTATCATGTCTATTTTGTTTAGCTGATGGCCAAGTTACCATCTTCATTTCCTTGACTACGCTCTTAAAAAACTTAATCATTAAACTTTTACCTCGTTTCCTTGTGCAAAGTCATTTTACCGCAATGCTTGCAGAACTTCTTCAGTTCAAGTCGCTGAGTGCGATTCTTACTTGCGGTGATTGAGTAGTTGCGTGACCCGCATACGCTACAGGCTAAGGCTGCCTTCTTCACTGCCATAATCTCACTTCCAAACTTTCTTTATAAAAACACATACTTAGAAAGTATTGTATACTGATTTCCCCACTTGCGTCAATCATGTAATAATTTTGGAATAACCAAAATGAATCGAAGTTTATTCAATTTTAATATTTTAAATCTTTAATTTACTTATCTATAATAAGTATGAGTATTTTTTAGAAAGGACAACTATTATGAATAAACATCCAGAATATTTATTGAATAAAATTTCTGGTCCTAAAGACTTGAAAAAATTATCCATTTCTCAGATGGAACAATTAGCTAAAGAAATTAGAACTCTTATCCTCGAAAAAGACGCAGCAGAAGGTGGACACTTAGGTCCAGACTTAGGAATCGTTGAAGCAACTATTGCTTATCACTATGTTTTTGATGCACCTAAGGATAAGATCATCTGGGACGTTTCTCACCAAACTTATCCTCATAAAATGTTGACTGGTCGTGCAGAAGCTTGGCTCGATCCAGACAAATATGAAGACGTAACTCCATATACTAATCCTGATGAGAGTCCATACGACTACTATGCCGTAGGACACACCTCTACTTCCATTGCTTTAGCAACTGGAATGGCTAAAGCTAGAGACTTAATGGGTGGTCATGAAAATATTATGGCCTTAATTGGCGATGGTTCAATGACTGGTGGTCTTGCTTATGAAGGCTTAAACAATGCCGCTATCGAAAAGCATAACTTAGTTGTAGTAGTTAACGACAATCAAATGTCTATCGATGACAATGTTGGTGGTTTGGTTACTGCTTTAAAGAAATTGCGTGATTCAAATGGCGAAACTAAAGAGAATCCATTTACTGCAATGGGATTTGACTACCGCTATGTGGCTGACGGCAATGACATTAAGTCAATGATCGACGCATTTAAAGCAGTTAAAGATGTCGACCACCCTATTTTGCTTCACATCAATACTTTAAAGGGTAAAGGCTACCAACCTGCTATCGACCATGAAGAAGCACACCACTGGGTAATGCCTTTCGACCTTAAGACTGACAAGACTACTGTTCCTGCTCTAGAAGGTCCAACCGCTAACTCTGTTGCCATGGACGTAATGAAAGAACATATCGAAAACGGCGAAAAGATTATAGCAATCAATGCTGCCATTCCTGGTGTCTTTGGCCTTGATGAAATCAAGAATAAGTATCCAGAAAACTATCATGATGTTGGTATTGCTGAACAAGAATCCGTTGCCTTTGCTGCTGGTATGGCAAAAGAAGGTGCAGTTCCAGTCTTATTTGAAAATTCAACCTTCTTGCAACGTGCCTTTGACCAATTATCACACGATGTTGCTGCTAACGATTTACCAGTTGTAATGATGGTAGCTGGCGGTGGTATGTCTGGTACAAGCAAGACCCACCTTGGAGTTTTCGACCAAGTTATGATTTCTAATTTACCTAACTGGATTTACCTTGCTCCTACCACTTTAGCTGAAGAAAAGGCAATGATGGAATGGGCTATCAAGCAAAGAAAGCATCCAGTTGCAATTAAGATGCCAACTAAGCACGTTCCTGTAGGTGAAAATGCTACTAGCGATTATGCAAAAATCAAGTATAATATCAAGCCTGGTAAGGACGTTGCTGTTTTAGCATTAGGCGACATGTATGACATGCTGGGCAAAGGTGTTGCTGAAAAGCTTGGCGCAAGTTTAGTCAACCCTATTTCAGCTAATATTTTGGACAAAGATGCTTTAGACAAGCTAGCTACTGAAAACAAGGTCATCGTAACTATCGAGGACAACACGCTTGACGGTGGTTTTGGCGAAAAAGTTGCTTCTTACCTTGGTGATAAAAACGTTAAGGTTTTGAACTATGGACAAAAACGTGTTTACACTGATCAAATTCCACTTAAGGAGATCTTAAAAGACAACCGCATGACTGTTGATCAAATCGTTGAAGACGTAAAGAACGCTTAATCAAAAAATATATCAAATTAAAAATCTCTTCGGGTATGATCATCCTGAAGAGATTTTTATTTATTGAAATTCTTATAAGAAGCAGCTAAAGCATCCCTAATCTCACAATAAAGTGGAAAAATACTTTGATAAATAGCTGCTTCTTTTTGATTAGGAAAATAAACTTTATCTGTTTGCGCAAACTGCGCAAACTGCTCAATCTCATCCATGTTTTTACTCAAGCCTAATGCCTGTCGTGCTAAAAACATGGCAGCCAGCGTCCCACTCTGTTCTTCCTTCATGGTAACGATCGGCACATTAAAAACATTGGCACATAATTGTCTTACAAAATCACTTTTTAAAAAGCCACCAGTTGCATTAATTGTGACTGGTTTCTTCGTGTTTTTGATTAAATTAGAAGCTGCGTCATACAGGTTAAAGATAATTCCTTCAATCACCGCTCGTGCCATCTCAGGCTTTTGATGCATCCGCGTTAGGCCAATGAATGATCCTCTGGCATCGGCATTCCAAATTGGCGCACGTTCTCCGCCTAGGTATGGCAAGAAAATTAAGTTACGACTGCCTGCTGGTGCGGTTTGAGCCACATCTAAAAAGTCTTGCGGTGTTTCATTGGCATCAAATAAAGTTTGTCGTGCCCAATTAAATACAATTCCTCCATTGTTTACTGGACCACCCAGTAGATAATGCTGTTGGTCAATGGGATAACAGAAATAACTAGCATTTTCATCTATCTTAGGCTGGTCAACAATTGTTCTAACTGCGCCTGATGTTCCAATATTTAAAGCAAAATGATCGCTATCGATTGCGTTGACGCCAATGGTGGACAGATAACCATCACTAGCTCCTAGAATGATTTTAGTATCGGGATTTATCCCCAACTTTTGCACATATTCTATTTTGATAGGAGAAATAACCTCAATAGGCTGAGCTATTTCGGGTAATTGCGCTTGCTTTATTCCCACAATATTTAACAATTCCTGATCCCAAGTAAGCGTATTGAGATTAAGCATCCCTGTACCAGCTGCCATAGTGGTATCGGTAATCATTTTTCCAGTTAAACGGAAAATCAAATATTCCTTGATGCCAATCCATTTTTGAGTCTGCTTAAACAATTCAGACTTTTGATCCTTTAACCACAGTAGCTTATAAATCGGTGCCATCGGGTGCATTGGCATCCCTGTTTTACGATAAACTTTCTTAGCTAGCCCCTTATTTTTAGCATCTTCTACAATACTTTTCGCACAATTATCTGCCCAAGTAATGCTGTTAGTTAATAGTTCATTATTTTGATCTAAGCCAATCAAACTATGCATTTGACTCGACCAAGAAATGGCTAAAATTTTCCCAGTTGTTTGTTGAGCCAGTTTATAAATAATTTCTTGGACAGCATCAAAAATTAACTTTGGATCTTCCTCAGCTTGTCCGATTTTTTCTTGAATTAAGGGATAGCCTTTACTAACAGTGGAAACTGCTTTACCCAATTCGTTATAAAGTACGCCCTTAGTAGCAGTTGTTCCTACGTCGATTCCGATAATATAGTTCATTTTATTTGTGATAAAACTTCTTCCATTCCTTATAAGACTTATCTTGCCAAGATTTTGGTAATTTTTTCCAATCCCAATACCGATCTTTTACTTCTTGTATGAATAGCCCCTCGCTTCGAGCTAATTCTTCTACTAATTTAAGATTTTGACCCTTTAAATTATAAAAAGTAGTCTGCCATTCATCTGCAACTTCAATGAAAAACTCTCGGTGCTTCCTATCAATTAACTTGATAATTAAGTGACCTTGCCATTTTAAAATAATATGTTTAATTACGCGTGGTGCTAGTTAAATCG
>NZ_AZFO01000025.1 GCF_001436305.1 Lactobacillus ultunensis DSM 16047
TTTAACTAGCACCACGCGTATTACTGTAGATAATTTGATAGACTTGCTTCATTACAATAATATTCCTATTTGGGAATTTTTTAGTCGTCTCAATCAAACTGATGAAATGAAAAGACAAGAAATAGAAAACTTTGAAAATACTATGCTAGATGCTTTCTATGATAATGACAAAGAAAAAATAAAAAAACTAAAGCCATTAATAGAAGAAAGCAATTTATCTAACAAAAATAAAGAAGATGAGATTTTACAATTAGAAGCATGGTTAGAATCTATGAAAAAACCTGATGAAAAGCCTAATATTGAGTTAAGAAATAAAATAAAGGATAAAATATTTAGTATTCCTAATTTCAATAAAACGAAAGTAACATTATTTTGTAATTTCATTCAATTTTATGATTTTGAAACCGATAAAATTATTGGAAAGAAAATAGTTGAACAATATATAAATACAACCAATACCAAAATGCAAATAGCACTTCTAGCTATAATAGATAATATATTAGCTTATGCACTTAATGATAAAAAGGAAAATTCAGTAAATTATTTTATAGAAAATGGAGAAAAAATCAAAAGTAAACCTGAACTAGTCTTTTATAAATCTGTTTTTTATTTTTTTAAAAATGTAATTAATTATCGATTAACCAATAATAAGGAAAGCTATATAAATGGTAAACGTACTATAAGTTTCTTAATTGATGTAGGTATGAATACATATGGTCATTCTCTAGAAAAACTTCTTTAGATAGGTATGATATACTTCTAAAATAATTTTATATAGGAGTAAATAATATATGAAGAACGAAAAAAGTTATCGCGAACTAAAAAATGAGTTATATAGTGGCTACTTCGTTTGTCTTTTCTTTTTATGTGGAGTAATTTTACGTAATAAAATTCCATGGGAGTGGCTACGAGTAGGAATTATATGTGGATTCATAATAATATTACTCGAACTGATATCTTTACAATATAAGTTTTTTAAGTTTAAAAAAACTCCATCCAAAAAAAGATGAAGTTAAGTAAGATAATCGACGAATAGGTCACAATCTTTTCCATACGCATGATTTTATTTTAGTTTTTTCCTTCGAAAGTCAATAGCTGCACTAAAACGAATATATTTTTATAAAACTCTATTAACTCTAAACATACCTCAACAAGCGAACATGAAAAAGTGTGTCTAGGAAAAAGTCGAATTTTAGTTAATTTTGAGTTTTTTCTAGGCTCTTTTTCATTGTATTCATAAGTTTTAAATATTGGAACAATTGATAATTCACCAAGTGGACGTTTAATCTTCACCGTCTTCAGTGCATTTGCGGAGTTTAAGCGAGATTTAATTGTTAGCAGAACTCAGGAAGGAAAAGCTTGGGCAAAAGCTAACAATCCTAATTTTCATGATGGCATGCCAAGGAAATACGATAAGGAACAAATAGATTTTGCTTGGAAACTTCATACTCAAAATCATATGAGTTACTCTGAAATCAGCAAGAAATTAGGTATCTCCAAAGCTACAATTTATCGACGGTTTAGGGAACTACGAAATGAATAGGATTAATTTATTATTCAGTTAATTCTAGTAATTGAAACTTAAAGTATCATTTTATCAATTATTCTTTATTACTTAGTACAACAACTCTAGGACACTTTTGAGCTAACTCAATATCGTGGGTTACGATAACTATCGTTTTTCCTTTATTATTTAATTTAACTAATAATTTAAAAATTTCATTTCTATTTTTAATATCTAATGATCCTGTTGGTTCGTCGGCTAATACAATTTTACTTGGCTTAATTATGGCACGAGCGACTGCAACTCTTTGTTGTTGACCACCAGATAATTCGAAAATTTTACTATTTAAATAATCTTGAAGTCCTACATCAGTCAGGGCTTTTTTTATTAGTTTAACTTTTTCTTCTTTCTTCTGGTGAACATATTTTAAAGCTAATAAAAGATTTGACAGTACAGATTGGTCTTCAATTAATGCAAAATTTTGAAAAAGATAACTAATATCATTTCTAATAATTTTCTGAGCCAGCGAACTATTAGGTTTTACATTTTTATAGCCCATACAAGTGTATTCACCACTATTAAAGGATTCAATTAAAACAATGATATTAAGTAATGTGCTTTTACCTGAGCCACTAGGACCGATAATTGCAATCATTTCTCCTTCTTTTACTTTTAAATTAAAATTTTGAAAAATTACTTTTTTACCATATTTTTTGGTAATATCTTTTAATTCAATCATTGCAGTCCACCCTTTAATAAAAATGACAATTTTTTACTTTCCAAAAAACCAGCAATTAAATAGAAAATCAACATATCTAATACGGTAATAAGCAGCATTACAGTAATAACTATGTAATTAGCTTTCAAAATAATTAAGGTAATAGTTTCAATTATTCCTAAGAATAATAAGAATAGAAATTCATATTTATAACAATCAATGCGCTTATAACCTAATAACCTTTTTACAGCTAATTCTTTTTGCTTATCTGATACAATACAAAAGATTAAAAATGTCGTAGTAAAAATATTTAAGATAATTACTAATATCAATACAATAGAAAATGCATGTAAACCATTCTGTATATCTTCTACACTTGCAGCAAGCAAAGAATTTAAAGTAGTAAATTTAGGATTCAAATTCTTTACTTTGGGATCTTGGTTTAAAGCCTTCAATAATTTTTTAGTGTTAATATTATTTTCTATTTTAATAGAGCTGTTTTTACCTGTGTTCATTAACATCATTATTTCTAGCTGTGTCATTTTTTTAGTTTTAATAATTTCAAAGATGGGATTATGAAAAACTTTTTTTACGCTTGGATTATAAGTAATAGGAGTTATTTTTCGAGAATAATATTTTATTTTAATAGGTATTGATTGTGGTTTAATTTTTTTCTGCTTTTGATCAGATAATTCATTGTATTTTATACACTGCAAAACATATTTTATCTTTTTATTATGCAACTTTATTGGAACAAGAAAATCAGCATCACCTTTATCTAATCCCGGATATTTTTCTTCTAGGAAATTATTATTAACCATCATTATGTCAATTTTCTCTTGTTCGAAATCACTAATTATTGAATTTTTTAGGGGTAAGACGTCTCTTACAGTGTAAGTATTACTATTAATATAATAAACGCCCTTATTTTTATTTAATCGTTTATACCACTGATATATGGTCTTTTCAGCTTCACTTTCATTACTATTAACAGAAGAACTAATAGAATTAAGCGTTAAAATGCTTCCTTCTTTATTCCATTCAGCTTGGATATTCTTTTCTTTAAGTAAACTATTAAGACCATTAGAAATTGTAAAAAGTAAAATTGTAGTAGTTCCGGCCATTAATATTTTTAGAAAATATGTAACAACTACACCTAAGTTAAAGTGATACCGTTCATGCAATAGATCAGCAATCGACATTTTCCTAATTAATAAGTAAGTAAAAGTATTAGAAAGATAAAATAGCACTAAAATTGCAAATTGCGTGAGCACACAGCTTAAAATAAATCCTTGTGGCTGATAAGGAAAAATAATAAAGGATAATACATCCAAAATTATGGAAGTTGTAAGAATAGTGATAGCCCCTAACTTGGTGAGTCCATTAAAGACAGTTATATTACTCCAACCATTTAATTTTTGGATACCAATAACATTAATCTGTGACATTGGCAAATAGATATTTACCAATATAAAAACTAAAACACAGACAATAGCAATCAAAATTAAACCATATAAGTTATTGTTGGCATATTCAACATAGAAATTTTTAGTGGGGGTCAGCAATTTGTTTGTAGATTGATTAAGATTAATGGACAAATCTTTTAAAAGTCTGGATTTATTGTGTTGCGATACTAAAACCGTATAGACCCCATCAATATTCTTTTTGCCATTTCGATAATATCTAGGTAGGGTTTCTAAGAGAACTTTACTTCTAGAAAAGAAAGTAGGTATTGTATCTAATTGATTTTTATCTTTTGTTTGATAACTAGCGTAAAAATTATTTTGATTATTAAACTTTACTTTTTTCAAACGAAATAATTTTGCAGGAAAGTTTTTGCCAGCTATGACAGATTTTTCAATAATTCCATTCTGACCAGTAGTAGTCAAAATAAATGAAGCATCATATTTATGAGATAAATGCTTAAATAGACTAATTTCCTCATTTGGTGTCATATCACTATTTTGAATATAAAAATTGAATGAATTATTAGTTTGTCCCATTTTCATGACTTGTTCATAATCTTTTGATTGATAAAGATTTATGGTAACAAGGAAACTTAATATAGTTACAATAAAAAGACAAATCGAAGCCATTTTTTTCATAGTTATTCTCCAAAAAAATAAGCATAGATCCATTGCTAGATACTATGCTTAATTAGAAGCGAATATTAAATTATTAATATACGTTCCACCAATATTTTCAGCTAGCAGGACTAACAGCTAATAATGAAGCAGAGACCATCGCAATATTAAATACTTTAGTAAAATGGTTTTTTAATCCCCTGAAAAACATCAAATTATGACAATACTACAATAAACTCTTAACTTTATCATAGCATAATCGTTCTACTTGTGAGAGCGCTTTCTAAAACCTGACAAGTAGAAAAATTGTCATTCCATATTTATAAAAAAGACATACATAATGGTTTTCATTTCCATTAAGTATGTCTTTTAATTTGAAGTTAAACATTAGACTACTCATTAACTACGGCAGCTAGTTTAACTTTCTCTTTATTTACTTTATTCTTCACACTCAACTTAACAACTACGAATAAAATAATTATTTCAACTGCTAAGAGTACAAGCAATACTTGTAACTGCAGCTAATAACTTCAAACATACCTCAACAAGCGAACACGAAAAAATAGCCTAGCGAAAATTTGCTAGGCTATTTCTCTACATAAATTTAGTATCTTTTTGATCTTTTTTAATAAAGTAATTCAAAATAAATGGTGAAAGCACAGTCGTTACGATGATAACTAAAATTAGACTGGAGTAAATGTCTTCGGGGAATAGATGGTGTGTAATCCCGATTTGTGCCACAATCAACGCAACTTCACCACGTGAAACCATCCCAGCTCCGACAATATTACCTTCATTTTTGGTAAAGCCAAAGAACTCACTAGAGTATTTTCCAGCCCAGAACTTGGATAAAACGGCTAAGACGGTCATTACAACGATAAACCAAAGGTCCTTAAAGAAACTAGTAAACGTCATTGAAAGACCGATATCTGCGAAAAAGACAGGAATAAAGATTGAATAACCGATTACGGAAACAGAGGAGTGCACTTCTTTATATTGTGGTGTCTGTCTAATAGCTAAGCCACCGAAGAACGCACCTACAACGGCAGAAAGACCAACAAAGTCAGCAGCCCAAGCCATTGTTAAAGCCAAAACAAGGGAACCGATAACTACGGAGTAATCGACACTAATCTTTTCAGAAGCCTTCATGAAATATGGCGCAACGAACTTAAAGATCAGCCAAACGGCTACAAAGTAGACAGCTTCGATTACAATATTGACGAAAAAGTTATTGGTTAAACCACTTTTACCGCCTTCGTGACTGAAAGTAGTGAATAAACTCAATACTACAACAGCTAAAATGTCGTCGACCACAGCAGCACCCAGGATTGCGGTACCGGCACGCGTATGTAATTGACGTGCTTCTTGCAATACCACAACGGAGATCGATACACTCGTTGCAGCAAAAACAATACCGATGAAGAGTGCCTCAAGCGGTTTCATGCCAAAGAAGTAGCTGGCTAAGCCCATAAATACTACTGGTAGAATTACACCGATGCTGGCTACTGTGAAGCTTAGCTTAAAGTATTTCTTGAGCAGATCTAGGTCACTTTCTAGACCGGCTAGGAACATTAATAGAATTACCCCAAATTCAGAGAATAAACTGACAATATCATTTGGTTTGACCAAATTTAAGATAGCAGGTCCTAATAAAATACCTGATAGTAGTTGCCCAATAACTGCTGGCATGTTAAAACGAGCAAATAATTGCCCAAGCAATACCGTAGTTAATAGGATTAAAATTAATTCCCCTAAAAAATGCATGTCTTCCTCGCTTTCCATTAAAAAGCAAAAAAACTTTCAAGCGCTTCTTGACCCAAAGGAGCAAATCTTGAAAGTTTTTATTTAATAAAAACCCAACCACCAAATAAATGTATTTAGTTGAGTATAATTTTAATATTTTTTTAAAGTAGATGCAAATTACTTTCTCAATGAATTCATTTTTAAATACACCTAAAAAAAGACTCTAGGACAACAATTAGTCCTAGAGTCTTTCATCTCAAATTAAATTATTTACTCTTCGAGTCCAAATTGTTTTTTACTTGGAGTAGTCTTTGCAAGAAGTCCTAAACTGATCGTAATCATATCAACGACTTCCTGTAAAATAGCACCCCAGAATGCTGGAATTACACCAGTGAAGGCGATCAATTCGATGATAATTACTACGCCAATAGCAGTCAAAACATCGATATTAGCAACCTTCATTGTGTGCTTAGAAATTGCAACGGCATCGTTGATCTTAGACAAATCGTTAACCATGATAACCGCATCAGCACTTTCACTGGCTGCCGTAGCACCCTTGGCACCCATTGCGATACCAACATCAGCAGCAGTCAAACTTGGAGCATCGTTAACACCATCACCCGTCATAACGACAGGACGCAAATCTTTAGGTACTTCTCTGATTGCCTTAATCTTTTCTGCTGGCAATAAGTCTGCACGGATATCAGTGATACCAGCCTTGCCACCAACTTTTTCGGCAACTGCCTTGTGGTCACCAGTAAGCATCATAATGTCTTGTGCACCTTGACGCTTCAGCTTAGCAATCGTATCAGGAGTTTCTGGACGCATTTCATCCATTAAGGTAATATAACCAGCAAACTTATTATCGATTGATACGAAGACAGCAGTAGAGTTAACATCGATCTTTTCATGATCAGGTGCGACAAACTTTAATTTACCGACCTTGACATGTTTACCATCAACGTCGCCTTCAACACCTTGTGCTGTTGTTTCTTTCAAGTTAGTAACTGGTTTAATCAGATTCTTATTAGTTGCCTTAACTAATGAACTGGCAATAACGTGACTTGATTGTTGTTCAACACTGGCAGCTAAACCTTGTAATTCGTTCTGAGAGATCGTAGCATCTGCAGGAACGATTTGATCAACTACCAATTGGTTTTCAGTTAAAGTACCGGTTTTATCAAAAGCAAATGTCTTAGCACGTGCTAATTTTTCCAAAGTTGGACCAGACTTAACAATAATATGGTGAGCTGACATTGAACTCATCCCACTGACTAATGCAACAGGTGCAGCAATTAGAAGAGGACAAGGACTAGCAACAACCATAACTTCCGCAAATCTAGTTGGATCTTTTGAAACGGCCCATGCAACGCCACCGATAATTAAGGAGATAATGGTGAACGGAACGGCGTAACGGTCAGCCATCTTAACGAATTTAGCAGGTTGAGCCTGTGATGATTTAACCAAAGCAACGATTGACTGATATTCAGAGTCCTTCGCAGCCTTAGTAACCTTCATTTGTACTGCGGCATCCCCGTTAACAGATCCTGACATTAAATTATCGCCAGGCTTCTTAGCTACAGGAACGGATTCACCAGTAAGTGATGATTGGTCAAAACTAGAATCACCTTTGACAATCTCACCGTCAACAGGAACTTGTTGACCTGGCTTGATTAAAACGATATCACCAATATTCAGTTCATCAACCTTAACCTCTGTAATCGTGCCATTCACTAATTTATTAGCAATACGTGGCGTATTGTTTAAAAGTGAACGCAGTTCCTTGCTGGCTTGACCTGTAGCGTAATCTTCTAGTGTTTCACCACCAGTGGACATTACCAAGATCATCCATTCTGCCCAATAATTGTTAATTAAAATGGTAGAAACAATGGCAATAACAGCAAGAATGTCAACACCGTAACGTCCGGATTTCCAATCCTCAAATATTTCCATCAATAACAAAATGGAAATCCAGATACCCAGAATGTCGATAATAATTGCTTGTGGGTTCATTTCTAATTTTAGAAGTGGCGTTGTAAATAAAGTAGACGTATGTAAGCCAAACTCCAAAATTAAACTTATTACCCCGGCAATTAAAACGACAACAAATTTCCATTGACGTTTCATAATTTTGCCTCCCAAAAGTATATGTATATTACTTACTCACCACATTCTAACATTCTTTAATCAGTTAAATATGCAAAGAGAATTATTATTTAAAGATAATAAAAAGCAATTTGAAAATACCACTTCAAATTGCTTTTCGGTTATTTTATTCTTTTAGATTCGTAGTGCTTGTCGTAAGTGTGCACGACGTAGTTGAAAGCCTTGATCCATTCACGTCTTGTAAGCAAGCCTTGAAAGACGCCGCGATCATCAACTACCGGTAAGAAAGCATTATTAATCAGTAAATGCAGTTGTGTTTCCAAAGTAGTTTGGACGAAATTTATTTTATCAAATTTTGTCTGCATTACGTCTTTTACTTTTAATTCATCTAAAGGGGCGGTCGTAATTGCCTCATTAGTGAGCATTTTATCCGTAATCATGGCTAGACTTAATAATCCAACAACTTTTCTATCTTTGTCTAATACAGGAATCTTAGAATATTTAACTTTGGTCAAAATTAAAAATGCGTGGTAGAGAGGATTGTCCGCTTCTACGAAGGCAATCCGACTGGCTGGAATTAAAAATGAACCTGATTTTTCTTGAATTAAATGCTTAATCGATGGCGAAAACATGTAAGCGCCTCCCTTTCTACCTATAATTATACAGGAAAACAAAAGGAAAAGGCCCGCAAGTTTTTGCGGACCTTATTAGTTTCATCTACTTTGGAGGAGTAAGAATGAATGAAATAAAAAAGTGGGAGTATGTAGCAAGTTTCTACCGCCTTGCTACGATTTATATACTACAGAGTAAATGTGAATTAAAAATGTACAGATTATTATGAAAAGGTAAAGATTTGTTTGAGAAGTACTTAAGGAGAATTTTGAGCAAAAGAAAAGCTCACGCAACGCACGTGAGCCGAAAGGGATAGATATGAAATTGACTAATTGGAGTAAGTCAATTCTTTTTATTTTCATTATTTACTTGGAGGAGTATGAATGAAAAACAAAAAAGTTGAGTTGCAGTAAGTAGAAATCACTTTCCGACTTACTACATCATCTATGTATAACCTGAAATTGTGAAAAAAGTGTGACGAAATGCACTTTTCTTTTAAAAAAACTATATTTTGTTGAAAATAGTCCATTCTGAGTGCGTTAAACGAAAACATAATCTTTTTTGGTTATAATGAAAGACATGGTTATCAACCAAAAATGGAAAGGAGCATTTTCTTGAAAAAAATAGGCAAAAAGATCTTGCATCTGCTGTTGGCACTGCTGATAATTTCAGGAGTAGGAGCAGGTGGTTATTTTGGCTATCAATGGTGGCAAAAACAAGAGATGCTGCAGCAACGTCCTAAAGTGCAAAAAGCTAAGGATGGAACCAGCGTTAGTGCCGCCTGGCATAATTTTGACAATTATCAAAAGACCCTGAGAGAAAATTATTCTTTCATTAACAAAGTTTCGAATTATGTTCCTCCAAGGACATGGGATGGAAAAGATTTTGTTATACCTGGTTTAATTTCAACTAAAAGCTATGATTTTTCTGCAAAAAAATGCAATACTGCAACAGCGATGACTCCTCAGGGAATAGCTGTCGCCAACAAGTATATTTTGTTAACGGCATATGATGGCGAACACAAGCATGCTTCCGTGATATATGTGCTTAATAAGAAAACGGGCAAATATATAAAGACGATCCAAGTTCCTGGTAGACCGCATTTAGGTGGAATTGCTTATGATCCGGTGGCAAAAAATATCTGGATCACTGGGAGCATGGGCAAGTCATCTGCACTTGCTTCATTTTCACTTAAGACTATGAAAGACTATAAGGTAGGTTCGCATACGCCAATTGAATACAATCACCAAATTGCTATTCCTGCGGTAGAAAAAGCTTCTACTGTTACCTATTATGATGGTCAACTATTTGTAGGCTTCTTCAACATGTATGGTCGAGGCAAAGTTGCAGCTTATACCATTGCCCGCAGTGGAAAAAATAAGGGTTCTATTACTAATAATGAAATTAAATCTGTTACTGGAACCTTGCAATGGTCAGACCCAACAGGAGAAACTTCAATGGACAAGCAGATTCAAGGAATAGCGATTTATCAAGATAAAATATTCCTTAGTCAGTCCTATGGTAGTGGAAATTCCAAGCTGTATGTTTTTCCTACTACAGCTTTAAATGCATTGGACGAAAAAAATGCGGAGCTAGTAATAGAGATGCCACCATATTTGGAACAAATTACGGCTTATAAAGGACAGCTTCTTTGCGTATTTGAATCTGCTTCTAGCATTTATGCGCGTCCTGGAATTACAGTAATGGATCGAATTTTATCGATGAACATTAATGCCTTGTTTGGTAATTAATGAAAGGAAAAGAAAATGAATATTAATTATCGCAAAAGAGAAATCTTCCTTTTACGTTTCTCAGGCTGGTTTTGCTTATTTCCAGCAACAGTTTATTTATATCTTTATCAAATGACACATTCGCTATTTTGCGTTGGTGAATTAGTTGTCATTGTCCTTTTTGCAGCATATTTGTTGACGACTGCTAAGAGCGAGCGCTGGACTAAGCCGCAAAATATGATGCGATTAATGATTTTTGCCCTAATTTTTGTGGCATTTATAATTTCTGTACCTTTATATTTTGCCTACCGTGATTGCAAGAGAATACAATAAAGAAAGCGCTTTTTAAATTTCTTTCAAAAAAACTTTGATTTAAGAAAAAGTTTAAATTTGTTAAAATGTATGTCGATAGTGCGTCTAGCGTCGCTATTTGTAGTAAGATAAGGCGAAGTAAGAATAAAGTTACTTGAGGGAGAGAAAATGGATAAGAAAACCAAGATTGACTCTCGAGGCAAACGCATCGGTATGTTTGTCTTAAAGACAATTGTTTATTTCGGAATCCTGATGGCCCTGATTTATTTGTATGAATATAGTGGACTTACGTCAGTTCATTTCATTTACAACGAATTTTAAGGTAGGTGCTGTCAGATGATTCAAGACGTTATTAAAAAAATAGACGAGATAGCTGAAAAAGAACCAAACCGGGTTGTTTATGACTATCTTGGTAAAACCAATACATACGGTGACCTTCAAAAGCGCTCAAATGCTTGGGCACACAAGATTGCTAGCATGGATATCCCTGATCATGATCCAATTATGATCTGGGGTGGTCAAACGTTCGAAATGATTGCTAGTTTCCTTGGCTGTGTTAAATCAGGTCACGCTTATATTCCAATTGCTAGCTACTCAAACGCTGAACGATTGACAATGATTCAAGATGTTTCAAAATCACAATTGGTTTTGGAAATTGACCCATTGCCAGACGTTGATTTAGATGGTGTAAAGGTACTTAAGGCTAGTGAAGTTGAAGATGGCGACTTTACAGTTGATGAAAACAACTTCGTTGAAGGTGATGACAATTACTACATCATCTTTACCTCAGGTACTACTGGTAAACCTAAAGGTGTGCAAATTAGTCATGACAATTTGCTTAGCTTCGTAAACTGGGAACTGTCAGATTTCAATTTGCCAGAAAATCCAAGTTTCTTAGCTCAAGCTCCTTACTCATTTGACTTATCTGTAATGAGTCTTTATCCAGCTCTTGTTTCAGCTGGTAAGTTAGTGGTATTGCCACACGATGTTACTCAAAACTTTGGTCAATTATTCCAAACTTTGCCAAAGATGCAATTTAATGTATGGGTATCTACACCATCATTTGCACAAATGTGCTTCTTGGATAAGACTTTTGATAGTGAACATCATCCAGATTTGAGTCACTTCTTATTCTGTGGCGAGGAATTACCACATAGCGAAGCAGATATGCTTAAGAAGAGATTCCCAGATAGTCACATTTTCAACACTTATGGCCCAACTGAAACAACAGTTGCTGTAACGCAAGTTGAAATTACTGATGAGATTCTTAAGAAGTACGATCGTTTACCAATTGGTAAAGTTAAGGAAGATACTAAGATTACCATTGATACTTCTAAGGGCGATAAGCCTGGTGAAGGTGAACTTATTATCAGTGGTCCTAGCGTTTCTAAGGGTTATATGAATAACCCAGAAAAGACAGAAGCTGCTTTCTTCCGTAACGATGGTGATAAGTATCGTAGCTATCGTAGTGGGGATGCCGGCTTCTTCGATGACGGCGATATGCTCTTCTACCGCGGTAGAATTGACTTCCAGATCAAGTTCAATGGTTACAGAATCGAACTTGAAGAAATCAACTTCTACTTGAGCAAGAACAAATACGTTCGTTATGGCGTTGCAGCACCTAAATATAATAAAGATCATACTGTTAAGCAAATCGTTGCAGAGATCGAATTGAAGCACGGTGTAGCACGTCAACACTCAGAAGCCGCATTGACTAAGGAAATTCGTGAAGACTTGGCTAAAAACGTTATGCCATACATGCTTCCACAACGTTTTGTTTACCAAGACAAATTGCCTATTTCACAAAATGGCAAGGTAGATATCAAGGCGGTAATTAAGGAGGTTAATAAGTAGTGAATTTTAATTTCATTAACTTACAACCTTACTCAAATCCGCAATATTTCGTATACTTGATGATCGCTTTAATTCCAATTATTCTTGGACTTTATTTCGGTCATCGTTTCAAGACTTATGAAGCAATTTTCTCACTTGTCTTCTTGTTCTTGATTTTTGATGGTGATCACTGGGAACAAGGGGTTAACTTGTTAATCTGGTTGGTTTATGAGTTTGCTTTAACCTTTGCTTATCAGTATTACCGCCATCATGGCAAAAATAAGACTTGGGTATTCAGCTTAGCTGTAATTTTGGCAATTATCCCATTAGCTGCAGTTAAGTATTTGATCGCATTTCCTGATAATTCCATTGGCTTTGTAATTGGTTTCTTAGGTATTTCATATGTAACCTTCAAGACCGTTCAAGTTATTATGGAAATGCGTGATGGGGCAATTAAGCAAGTAGATCCTGTAACTTATATAAGATTCTTGCTTTTCTTCCCAACTATTTCATCAGGTCCTATTGATAGATATCGCAGATTTAAGAAAGATTATGAAAAAGTACCTACGCGTGATGCTTACATTACTGATTTGCAATACGCTGTAAGATACTTGTTCCAAGGTTTTTTATATAAATTCGTAATTGGTTGGTTCTTTGGTACTTATTGGTTACCAAAGATCAGCGCAGCAGCACTTGCTGTTGGTAACGCTAATGGTGGTTTGAAACTATCATGGTGGTTGCTTGCTTACATGTATTGTTACAGTATGTACCTGTTCTTTGACTTTGCGGGTTATTCATTATTTGCTGTATCAATTTCATACTTCATGGGCATCCACACCCCAATGAACTTCAATAAGCCATTCATTTCCAAGAATATTAAAGATTTCTGGAATCGTTGGCACATGACGTTGTCATTCTGGTTCCGTGATTATATCTACATGAGATTCACTTTCTTCGCAATGAAGAAGAAGTTGTTTAAGAATCGCATTAGATTATCTCAAGTTTCTTACTTCCTGTTATTCCTGATCATGGGTTTCTGGCACGGTTTAACATGGTACTATATCGTTTATGGTATCTTCCATGCCAGTGCTATCTGTATCAATGATATGTGGCTCAGATTCAAGAGAAAACATAAGAAGCAAATTCCACATAATAAGTTCACTAAGTGGTTCGCTATTTTCTTGACTTTCAATGTAGTTTGCTTTAGTTTCTTGATTTTCTCAGGATTTCTTAGTCAACTATGGTTTGGTTGGCGATAAGCTATATAATAGTGATAAGAAATTTTAGTATTTGTTAAAGATAGAGGTATTATTTATGGACACTAAACAAGGCGTATTAGACATTTTGAACGATTTAACTGGTGAAGACTTATCAGACCAAATGGATGAAAACATCTTTGACAATGGTTTGATGGACTCAATGGCAAGTGTACAAATGCTTTTGAGCTTACAAGAAAAGTTTAATATCGATGTTCCTGTTTCAGAATTCAACCGTGCTGAATGGGACACTCCTAACAAGATTGTTGCAAAGGTGGAAAGCTTAGAAAATGAGTAATAAACGCCGGCTGTGGCAAATCTTTGGCCCAGTTCTTTGCGCTTTTATCCTTCTATTAGTTGTATTTCTAATTCCTTGGGAAAGAACTTTTTCTAAGCAAACAATCTATGAAGCTGCTGCTTCACAAAACACTACTGTCTTTAAGGGCAGCACAATGAAGCAAGAAGCTTTTGAAAATGGTTATGTGCCATTCTATGGTTCAAGTGAATTATCAAGATTTGATCCATTGCACCCTAGTGTGATTGCAGAAAAGTATCATAGAAACTACCGTCCATTCTTATTGGGTGGACCAGGAAGTCAATCTTTGTCACAATTCTTGGGGATGCAAGGTACAGCTAAACAGCTTAAAAACAAAAAGGCTGTTGTGATTATTTCACCACAATGGTTTACCAAGAAGGGCCAAGATCCTAATGCTTTTGCTCTGTATTATTCACCATTGCAAGCATGCAACTTCTTGTTGAGTGCTAAGAATAATAAGACCGATCGTTATGCTGCTAAGCGTTTCCTTGAAATGCCTGATGTTAAGGGCGAAATCAAGAATGGCTTTAAGCAGATTGCGGCTGGTAAGAAGTTAACTGGTTTCCAAAAGTTCTATTTGGAAAATCGTCGCAGAATGTTGCGTAACGAAGATAACTTCTTCAGCTCATTCCAATTACGCGATCGTGTGAATAAGATTCACCAAAAAGCTAAGATTTTGCCAAGTGCTTATTCTGTAAAGGCCTTGAATAAGGTTGCTAAAGAACAAGCCGCTATGCATACTAATTCAAACAACTTAGGTATCGATAATACTTTCTATAGAACTCGTTTACCTAAGAAGGTTTTGAAGCGTTTGAAGGGTAGTCAACGTAACTTCGACTACGTTAAGTCTGTTGAATACGGTGACTTCCAATTGATGCTGGAACAATTTGCTAAGCAACACACTAACGTATTATTCATCATTCCACCAATTAACGGTAAATGGATGAAGTACACTGGTTTATCTGAAAAGATGTACCAAGAATCAGTTGCTAAGATTGAACATCAATTAACGAATCAAGGCTTTGAAAACATCGCTGATCTTTCTAAGCGAGGCAATGAAAAGTACTTCATGGAAGATACTATTCACCTTGGCTGGAGAGGTTGGGTTGCAGTTGACCAAGTTGTTAAACCATTTATGGAACTTCCTAACGGTCGCTACAACTATGATATGTCTAATTACTACTTCTCTAAGAAGTGGCAAAATAAAGACGATGTTAAGCACATTAATGTGAATAACAAAGATCGTTTAAAAGCGAAGTAGTGCGCCGGGCTATTAGCCATTTAGGTATTAAAGGCACTGTCTTAGTAACTAGTGATAGAAAGCCAATACTTAACTATGCGACGGAGAATAGTACCGACACTAGTTATCTGATTAACTCAGTTCAGAAATCAATGACAGCCGCTATGGTGATGCGTGAAGTTGAGAAAGGAAAGTTGAGCTTAGATGATCCGCTTTCCAAGTATTATCCAAACGTGCAAGGAGCTGATTCTGTTAAAATTAGCAACTTGTTGAATATGACTTCCGGACTTGATTTACAACGAGGCAAGCAATTAGGCACGCCAGAGTTTATTTCTGACGAAGCTAATATTAAGCATGATGAAAAATATACCTTGTTTGACGGTAGAAAGTTAGGCAAGTGGCATTATACTTCGGTGAACTACATCTACCTTTGTGGTATTTTAGCTAAGCTTGAGCACAAGTCTTATGAGCAAATGTTCCGTCAGACTTATATCAAGCCGTTGAAATTAAAGCAAACCGAATTCTTATGGTCAAGCCAAGCTAAGTTGCGTGCAGCTAACTGGGTTCCTGGCTATGAGAAACAAAATGGTCAGTATGTGAAAGTTAACTATGCTGATGCAGTAAAAGATGCACATAACGAATTAGGTGCTGGCTCAATCGTAATGTCTAACAACGATTTGGCTAAAACAATTGAATATATTCTGCATGGTGACTTATTAACTAAGCAGAGTAGAAAGATCTTGTTTACAGGCAAGGCACCAACTTACTACAATGGTGGCTTTTACAACTACAGTAAATATAAATCTGCTAATGGTGCGGGTGAAGGTTATTACACCTTTATGCGTGCTACCAAGCATGGTAAGGATATGATTATTATTCAGGATAATCATACGACTGCTGGTCATTTTGGTAAGATTAGAAGAAAAGTAAATCACATCATGTCGATGATGTTGCATTTTAACTAGATATGGAAAAACGAGGCGTTATGCCTCGTTTTTTTTATCCATAAATTTGTTTTACTTGTCTAAATCCTGTTATAAATCCATCTTTAAGATCAGGTAAATCTAATAATTCAGTAATTTGAATAATTGATTGAAAGTGTGTATCATTCTTGGTTTCGATATAGTCAATATATGACTGAAAGGCTTTAATGTAAATTTTCTCAAATGCGTATCGATCTGATAAAGGTAATTGTTTGAATTGATAGAGTAGTTTTTTAGCTAGATTGTAGTCTTTTCTTGTAAGAACAGAGATAGCATTTAATAGGGCATCAAGGACATCATCATACCATCTTTTAGTGTTTAGATTTGCTTTAATAGCATGTGAGATTATAAATCCCGATTTTTGATAAATCTCTTTTTTAGGCAATAGACCAAGTGTATTGCCAAAGAAAAATATATCTTCATACTGCCAATCTGAAACGCGATTTAAAATAAGAGATAATCTTTTTTGATCACTTTTTGTAAAAATAATATTTTGACTTAAATCTTGGTAAAAATTACAAGCACAGCAATACTCTAAAAATATAGTTTTATCTTGAGGATTATTCATAGTCTCTTTTTGCTTTTCAAGGACATACTTTTCTAAAGCAATAATATCATTATTAATATATAGTGTATTAATTTTATGTGTGATTGTTAGCAATTCAGATAAAATTGGATTTTCGATGAATTCGATTGTTTGTATATGGTTATTGTCTAAAAGAGTTAAAACTTGGGTAAATGATAGATTGTCATTACCTTTTCCCATAGAGATAGAGAAGACTTTGAAGTTATTCCTTTTGCAGCTTTTACTAGTGTTATATCTTTGTTTTTCCTAAGTATTCGAAACTTTGGTCCGTATATTTCATCTTTCATTTCCATTTCCTCTTCCAATAAAATTCCTAATATTAGGAATTTTATCATATTAAAGATGATATGGGTGTAAAATTTTCATGAAGTTTGCGAAAGAGGAATTATTAATAATGAAAAGATATGCTTTATTTTTAACTAAATTCGTTTGGAACGGTGCTTTAATTGCAGTAGGTGCAAAGTATTTAGCTGTTTTAGCACAAATAATGAAATAAAAATCCTTGGGTTTAACTTTTCCGGAAAGATCAATCTTAAACCTATTATTAGTAGTCTTTGAAGTGGTTAGGAGATATATTAAAGTGCAAAAGCTTGATAGATTTGTATCTGTTTCTAATAGTGAATTAACTCAAGTAGTTGGTGGAGACAATGCAGACTACAACATGGGTTATGAAACTGGAAGAGATATGCGTAGAACAGTGAATCACATTGTAAGATGGTGGAATCAACACTTTTTTACGAGAAGAGAGATGAATTAGAATGACTAAGAAGTTTGATAAGTTAAGTAGTTATCAAGACCTGAGTTGTGATAATTTAAGGAAAACTGTTGGTGGATCAGATTTAGGTGATCTATGGACAGGTGCCAGAGATTGGCTTTGGGGCTTTAAAAACGGATTTGAAGGTAGAGCCCGTCATCACCGTTCATGGAGAGATCGTGATTAATTGATTGAAAAGGGTGAAAGATAGTATCTTCCATCCTTTTTATTTTGTTTTTCGATGAAAGAAAAGAAATTTATGAAAGTATTTAAAAACATGTTTAAGGAAATTGGAATAGCAATATGGCTATTTCTTATTTTTGCATTTATGCAAGTGCCATTGGTGGAAAGTACACCAGTTTATTCAATAGATAATCAACGACAATTCATTGAAGCTTTTAAACAAGTTAATTTAACACATAATGTATTTATGATGATTATTTTTACGATAGTCACATTTGTAATGGAATGGTTTGTTTGCTTCTGGCTAAAAAATAAACTTTTTTTTTCAAAAAGAATAACGCAAAGATCCGTAATTTTAGCTTTAGCAGCAGGCTTATTTAGTTTTATTTTTGAAATACTAACAATGTTTTCTGCTTTTACTAACAATTTCAAGCCTAGCGTGTTTATTTCAACATTAAGAACTTGGATGGCTGTACCGTTAATTATATCTTTGGTTTTAATTACACCGACTTTAGAAGAATTATTATTTCAAGCTGGTATTCAAAAAGGAGTATTTAGGAAACTAAATCCATGGCTTGCTATTGTTCTAACATCAATAATTTTTGCAGCTGCACATGATATAACCTTGAATGTTGCTTTTCTTCATAGGGTCTTGGCAGGAATTGCTTTTGGCTATGTTTATCAAAAAACAGATGATATAAAAATGGCAATACTAGGTCATAGTATATCTAACCTCTTACCATTGATAATATGTTGTGCTCAAGCTTGGAGTTAAAGAAAATGATAAGCAAAGATTATATCCCTCAAGTGGATGAAAATGATTGCGGCGCTGCTTGCCTTGCTATGATTCTGAAGCACTATAAATCTAATGTTTCAATTGCATATATCCGCAATTTAGCACGAACAGATAATAAAGGAACAACGGCTCTTGGTTTAGTAAAAACGGCACAAAAGCTTAATTTTGAAACTAAAGCTATTAAGGCGGATATGAGTTTATTTGATACAGCAGATCTGCCGTTACCGTGCATTGTTCACGTAGTAAAAGAAAATTTACTACATTATTATGTCGTTTTAAAAGTTAAAAAGGATGCTTTAATGATTGCTGATCCTAATCCTGATATTGGTGTAGTAAAAATGCATAAAGATAAGTTCGCTAAACAATGGAGTGGGATTGCTATTTTTATGGTACCTAAACCAGACTACAAACCTATTAAGCAAACTAGACATACTTTATTATCATTTTTACCTAAGCTATTAAAGCAACGAAAACTTGTAATTAATATTATCTTAGCAGCACTATTAATAACGGTTATTAGTATTGCAGGTTCATATTTTTTACAAACTATTATTGATACGTATATTCCCAATAATATGCACAATACTTTAATTATTATTGCCATGGGATTATTTGTATTTTATATTTTTCAATCAATATTTACGTATGCACAGAATTTTTTATTAACAATATTTGGACAACGTTTTTCTATTGATATTATCTTAGGTTATATTCATCATAATATTCTAGATTAAAGTTGGAAATTAGAGATGCTGAGGATGAATATTTTTTTGGACAAGAACTGCAAAGATTGCAATTTATGAATAGAAATCCTGAGTTAGTTCACGAAGAATCTCAAGGAACAGAAGATGCTATGGATTTAATAATGGTTAGATTACTTATGAATATGAGACAATATGATAAAGCAAGGCAATTATTATCTCATATAACTAATCCTCTTGATGTAGAGGAATTACAACCAGAATTGAATTTATTTAAAATCAAGAGGACAAAATAATGAAACTTAACTATAAGCAATGGAAAAGTTTACTTCTATTAGAGCTGGGATTATGTATCTTATATTCAATAATTAAGATAATTATTAATAAAGACGTTAATGCAATAAATGTAGGAGTGAGCTTATTCTTAGTAATATATGTTATTTTTATTTGGTCAATAAAAGAAAAAGAGCTAAGATCTAAAGTTCAAATTGTACTAAGATGGGTTGGTATTTTGAGCTTACCTTGGATTCTTGAAATAATATGGCTAAATTTATTTAGCTCATGGGTTGGCTTAACAGCTAAAATTAAATGGTTAAGTGGTTTAGTTTGTTTAATAGGTGTAATTATATATTTTTTGATGTTTATACCTATTGTTAGAGTATTGTTTAGTAAAGTAAGTTATCCATGGATGCAAATGATTGCTTGGTTAAGCTTAATTCCTGTAGTATATGATGGCTTGTCTAAATGGAATGTAGTAAGCCATCCGTATTTGACGATGATTATAAATACAGGAGCATTGGGAGCTATTACCTTCATATTTATTGTGCGTAACTTGAGTGATGGATGGGGATATGGATCAAATTTGAATCTAAAGTTCAATCATTCGCAATATTTCTCGCAACTAATCATATGGATGTTAATTGGGTATGCTTTGATTAATATTATTTGGATGAATTTAAGTAACTCACCGTTTATATTTATGCTTTACAATGCAACTAAATCGTTGAGTTTTAATTTTAGAGCAATATGTCAGGCAACAGAAGCAGGAGTGTTGGAAGAACTTTGTAGATACTTGACAATCATTATTTTATTTAAATGGTATAACAAAAAAAAATCCAAACTATGTTGGATCATAGTTTGGAGTGCACTTATTTTTTCTTTACAACATATTGTTAATTTACAGTCACAAACATTATGGATTACTGTTGAGCAAATGATAGTGGTTTTGGGATATGGATTGTTCTATGCAGATTTATTCTTATATACAGGTAAATTATGGCTATCTATGTTATTACACGGACTATTAGATTATAGTGTATTTATTAATACTCAAGATTCAATTTTTCAAAATATTAATCCAGTCTTAGAACAAACAATAGTATTAAGTCTGGGATTAATTATACCAATGCTATTAACTATATGGTTGCTAACAGGAAAAAGAAAAATAGTAATGCAAAATAATTTACTTCGTTTAGTTGAGGAATGATTTAAGACTATTCAGGTATATTTGTTCACTGCAAGTTTACTCAAATAGTAATTAGTTGGTTGTCTAAAGAATTAAGAAGATTATCTCTGTAGTGTTGAGGAAAAGTTATGTTTAAAAAATTGCATGCTTTTAAAAGGAAATAAGAAACAAGATATTTAATTGTAGATTATAAAAGGGGAGTGTGATAAAAATGGATATAGTTGGAATTCTGATAGGCGTAATATTAATGGCTTTAGGTGCATTGCAATTATTTTTGACATATCGTTATTGTAAGAATGTCCGGAAGATTAAGAATCATGTGTTAACGGCTCCCTTTGCTATCTGGAGCAGTGTAGTTTTGGGCATTGGTTTAATTATTATTCCGTTAATGGTATTTGCAGGCCATGCTTCAGATATTAATCGTGGCTTTTCTATCTTTAGCGCTGTTTTATTTTGGGTCGCTGCCGTTATTGCATTAATCAAAGCTAACCAAATAAGAAAAGGTCTAAAATCAACAAATGATGAAACGGCAGTTAGTTCGTGGCAAGTTATAGCGGTCTATGTAATCGTTGTTGTGGCCGTAATTTCAGGTCTGATTGCGATTCTTTAGAATAATCGTAAATACATAGTTGAATATGCTTTTTTGCTTGTTTTTTATATTTTTGAATTTGTTTAAATAGATTTTAGAAATTGCGAATATTATAGCAACTTTAGTTACATATGGTGTATTTGTTTTCATTGCAATAATGGGTATTGTTCAAATTCTGGTAAGTAATTCCGTCATGAAGCAAACTGCTGGTAATAAAGGATATAATGTTGCCAACGTTGGACGCAATAGTAGAAGAATCGGTTATGTTTTAATTATCATAGGTGTCGGTCTGATTATCTTATGATCTGCTGGCAATGCAAATAACGGTGCTATCTATAAGTGGACTGCAATTGTTGCAGGAATTTTCGTAACAATTATCGGAATTTACAACGCTTGGCAAGTTCACAAATCTGTAAATGCTGAGCATCCCCTCAAAGAAGGCAAAAACGCAGGTCATCTTGCAATAGCAGTATTTTACAAATTATCTTTGGCATTATCGCAATTATTTGCGGATTGTAATTATCAAAATAACAATCTGTATTAATCCGTTTCATTTTGCTTGTTTTTTATTTTTTTGAATGCTAAAATCTTCATGTACCACCACTAGTAGTAGTCATTTTCTCCGGTAGCGAAAATGTTATCTTCTATATGTGGTCAGAGTGGCGGTCAACACTGTGTGAGCCTAGTTCCGTTGTTGGTGGAATTATGCTTTTTTTGATGCTAAAAATATCTGTTGCTAATTAATATAAATTAGGTGAAAATATTCTGTGTGAATGAAAGTGGGGAAATTAAATGAAAGTTACTAGAAAAGAAATGAAAAGAGATGCCAAACAAACCCTTCGTGGCAACTGGGGTTGGGCTGTTTTGCTTACCTTAATTGACATCGCTATTGTTTACGCTTTATCCGGTAGTGGTCACAGTATTGACCAAAGTTATATTAACTATGATGGTACTAACGTATTTATGCAGTTGTTCAGCCCAACAGGTAGTATTTTGATTTGGGTAGCTGACTTTATCGCTTTAAGCATGAGCATCTCATTCTTGCATTTGATTGATAATAGAAATCTTCCTGAGAATGAAAAAGCATATAGAGCAGCCTTCTCAGTTTTCACTGAAAACCGTTTTGGTCCTGAATGTATTACATTCATTTTAACTTCGATCTTTACATTCTTATGGAGTCTACTCTTAATCATCCCTGGAATCATCAAGAGTTATTCATACTCAATGTCAGCATATATTGTTAATGATATGGTAGCTAGTGGTAAGCAAGTTGGTGCTACTGACGGAATCAGAGCTAGCAGGGAATTAATGGATGGTCATAAGATGGATTTATTTATCTTTTTAAGTTTCCTTGGTTGGTTTATTCTTGCAGGTATTAGTTGTGGTATCGGCTACTTATGGGTAGGTCCATATTACTTATCTGCTAAGGCGAAGTTCTACCGTAATATTGCCGGCGATAAGTTCTTAAAATAATTTTGAACAAAATAAAAGACATCAGATGAGGTTTCATCTGGTGTCTTTTTTAGTAGCTAATTTAATTATGGTTAAAAGATGTTAGCAGCCTTAACGTACTTGTTAGTACCGATGCGGTAGTATTTCTTACCGTGAATAGTCTTCTTCTTACCGTAAACAGTAACTGAAGAATTCATCTTTAAAGCCTTGTGGTGCTTACGCTTACCATGCTTGTCGTAAACGTAAGAGGTACGCTTCAATAAATGAGCTTTACCCTTGTTCTTCTTAGGAGCTTGAGAAACAGCACCTTCTGATGATGATAGTGGCAAAACATTGATGTTACCGTCAACGTTAAGACCACGCCAGTTATCAGTAAATTGCCAAATTGAAATACCCTTCATTGATGGGAAGTAACTGAAATTAGGTTTGTCAATACGGCCTGATACAGCGTATGAAGCAACCCATAAGCAGTTAGGGAATTGGTTTACAACAGCATTAGTGTTAATGTTGTTTCTTAAAACTGATGAACTAGCGTATAACAGTGGCTTGTAACCAGCATCCTTAACTTGCTTCAAGAAAGCAATGATGGCATTGGCAGTGGCGCCTTTACCCATACCGATGTTGTTACCGTCGCCTGATTCGTAGTCACAAGCAAGGTATGAACCTGGTGCAAGACCAACAGCCTTAGCTGAGGCTACAGCATAATTAGCTTCACGCTTAGCAGCACCACTGTTGGCACTGAAAGTAGCGAAGTGGTAACCCATAGGCATCATATTTTGTGAACGTGCACTAGCGATTTGGCTACTTGCCTTAGGGTTTCTGTAACTTGTACCTTCACTGATCTTAACAACAGCGAACTTAGCGCCTGATCTAGCATGAGCTGATAAGTCAGCGCTTTGGTAACTGGCAACGTCAATTCCAAGTGAACGTGCAGCAACTGAAGTAGTTGAAGCTTGAACAGTTTTAGTTTGAGTATGTAAATTATTAACTGCAACAACACTAGTAGTTGAAAGTGCGGCAACGAGTGCTAATTTTGTAATAAGTCTCTTTTTTAATGACAACTTGAATCCCCCGAATATTTATAAATTTTCCAAATTAATAGCTAACCTTTATAGAAACATTTAAAGAATAATAATTATTAGCACTACGGTCAAGAGTACTAACGGGAAATTAAACTAGTGGTAACACTATAGTAAAGAATGTAACGGAATTGTATTATTCAAAGTCAAAATTAAGCTAAATTTTTCTAAAAAAGTAGTGCTTTTGCTGACTTTATTCCCAAAAATGAAAAAATCCACGTATAATAAGAAGGCAATGAGAAACTAACGTAGATTTGAGGCTTTTCTGTTGAATAAAAAAATTTTATCCGGCTCTTTTTGGCTATCATTCGGTAGTATCGTATCTAGAATTCTAGGGGTCGTTTACTTAATTCCATGGCTGATCATGTTGGGAAGCTATCACAACCAATTGAATGCTCAGGCGCTGTTTAATTCATCATATACGCCATATGCACTTTTCTTATCAATTGGTACCGCGGGTCTTCCATCAGTTATTGCCCGGGAAGTATCACAATTAAATTCTCAAAATAGATATAAAGACAGCCTATATATTACAAAACTAGGCTTAATTATCATGCTCGTGATGGGTTTGGCTTGTGGTGTTTTGCTTTACGTTACTGCTCCACTAATTGCCAAGAATAGCCCTGTAGATTCTGTTGCCAGCGCAACTATCTCTATTCGGGTGTTGGTACCAGCCGTTGTAATTTTGCCATCAATGAGTATGGTAAGAGGGTGGTTCCAAGGTAACAATGATATGAAACCATATGGAATTTCCCAATTATGGGAACAATTTGCCCGTATTCTCTTTATTCTTTTATCTACGCTATTAGTAATTGAAGTTTTTCATCATAATTACGTTACTGCTGTGTACTTTAGCGTCTTCGGCGCCTGTGTTGGCGCTGTGGCCAGTTATTTGTACCTATTTGGCTACATGCGTAAGCAATGGGGTCACTATAGAGGCCTTATTGAAAAAAGCAAGCCACGAACGTTAAACAACGTTTCAAGAAGTTTGCTTAATTTATGGTATGCCTCAATTCCATTTGTTTTGCTTGGCTCATTTATCACCGTTACGCAATTGGTTGATCAATTATTGTTCAAGCAAATCTTGATTAGCTTCAATCATATGAGTAAAACCTATGTTAGTTACTTATATACAATTTTTTCAGCCAATCCAAGCAAGATTACCACGGTAATTATTTCGCTCGCTACGGCTGTTTCTGAAACGAGTCTGCCACTTTTAGCAGGGCTTAGGTATAAGTCTAGGGATAGCGTGGAAAGCATCAGAAAGCTGCTTTTAGAGAACTATCGCTTGCTTTTATTTGTTTTGCTACCAGTTGTTTCGTTAGGTGCTTTTGCTTCATCGCCCGTATACACCGTACTTTTCTCGCACGATAGTCTCGGTGCTTATTATCTAGTTGAAAACATCGTGCAAAGTCTATTAGCCGGTTTAGTCATGAATTCATTAACATTGCTGTTAGCCTTGAATATGAACAAACTAGCTGTAATCTACATGATCTGGGGCGTCGTAGTTAAGCTCATCTTGCAGGTCCCAATGACTTTCTTGATGAGTGCTGATGGTGCGATCCTTTCTACTGATATCTCATTTTTAGTAGTTATCTTGCTTAGTTATCATAAGTTGGACAAGACCTATGATGTTAAATTGGGTAGTTTGTTACCGATTATTGTTTCTAATGAAATTTATATTATCTTGCTGTTTATCTACCAGATATTTGTGGGTCAACGCTTTGATAATTTAGGTCGTTTCGGTAGTTTTATTTATCTGGCAATTTTCGGCTTAATTTTCTTAGGTATCTATGTTTTGATTGCTAACCTAATGGGAACATCTGAGACCATTTTTGGTAAAAAGATAGGCTATCGCTATTACCGTTACAAACATTATGAATAACAAAAAAACCGGCAAGTTGAACTTGCTGGTTTTCTTATACCCAATTTTAATAATTACGATTGATGTCGCCCATGCTTGAACGAAGTGTTTCGTCAACGTATTTTGAAGCTTCATTGTCGGTTTCATTTAGAGCATCTTTGACATCTTTATAGTTCATTTTGTTAATAAGGTAGAATTTTAAAGCCTTATTGACTAATTCATTGAAATTAACATCGTTAATTTCATCATATTTATCGATTAATTTACTAACGTCGCTGTTTAATTCAAAGTGTTTTCTTGGCATTCTTTTCTCCACCTTTTCTATAGGTGTCATTATAGCATAATGACTGTTAATCAATAGACGACAACGCATCAAGCATGTTAATTCGTTTGATCTTATGATGAACTACGATTGCTAGAACGGCAGTAATTATTGCCGGAATTAATGCAGAGCAAACGAAGTTCAATGGGTACATGTTTGGATCAAACATTGCCACATCTGGTGGCAGACTGGTGATAATGAAATGATGCAGCCACCAACCAAAACCGAAGCCAACAATAATTCCTAATATCGACAAGATGATGGTTTCACGGTAAATATACATCGTAGTTTCATTATCGTAAAAGCCTAATACTTTAATTGTAGAAAGTTCTCTAATTCTCTCAGCTACGTTAATGTTGGTTAAGTTGTAAATTACAACTACGGCTAGCATCCCTGAAATAAGAATTAGAATAAAAATCACTTCGTTTAAACTACCAGTAAAGCTGCCAAGCAAACTTCGATTAGATGAATTAGAAACTACAGTTTCAATAGCCGCAGTTTTGACCAATTTTTGACTAACCTTATTTACAAAAGCTGGATCATGTTTCTTCATCGTAACTAGATAAGCATTTGCTGCGTATTTTTTACCCATTGTTTTTTCGTATTCACGAGGGCTCATGAAGATATAATGCCCTAAATACATTTCACAAATCCCATTTACTTTGAAACGATAAGTCTTGCCATTGCTGTTTTTAAGAGAAATGGATGAACCGCGTTTTGCATGAAGAATGGTAGCTAATTTTTCTGAAATGATTACGCCATTATCTGACAAGATCAACTTTTTCTTGTCTTGTCGTTGCCGTAAGTTGATTGACTTCCTAAAAGTTGTTGTATTTTGCGGTGCTATTAACATTATATTTTCGATTGAACCGTTACTTTTAAGAAGTTTGGTCAACTGTTGGTATTGCACAGCATTGGTTTGAGTAAATGCCTTTTCTTTAAACAGATCATCTAATTCCTTTTGGGCATTTTTAGAAACGTCCTTGCTTTTGAGCGCAATTACGTCATTTTTTTGGAGATCGTTGTATTGAATGTTGCCAATGCCTTGTAAGGAATCACGGATACCAAAGCCCATAACCAGTAAGCCTGTACAACCAGCAACGCCTAGAATAGTCATTAACATTCGACTCTTATAACGGAAAATATTGCGAGCTGTGACTTTAGCAAAGAAGCTCATGTGGCGCCATAACCAAGGGATGCGTTCTAGCAATATTCTGGAACCATTCTTTGGAGGCTTAGGCAACAGTAAAGCTGCAGGCTGTTCACGCAGTGTCTGCCATAGAGTAAACATTGAAACAACCGTAGTTGAGAGCAAAGCAACGACAAGTGAAATTAATAATGGCATCCAAGCAAAATTCAACTGATAACCTGTGCCTAAAGTTGAGGAAGCGAGATAAGCCTTGATTATTAAATCTGGCAAGAAGGTATAACCTAAAATTGAACCACCGATAACGCCTAGGATTGCTGCAGAAGTACTGTAAAGCAAAAACTTGATGGCTATCGCACCGTTACTATAACCTAGTGCTTTTAAGGTACCAATATTAGTCCGTTCTTCTTCAACGAAGCGCATCATCGTCGTTAAACTGACCAAAGCGGCTACGGCAAAGAGAAAGACCGGAAAGACATTAGCTAACACTTCAACTCTTTCTGAGTCAGCCCGATATGATGAATAACCTTGACTTTCTTCTCGACCGCTAATCGTGTAGCTAGGGTAGGGAATTTTGATTTTATTTTTCGGTACTTTAATTTGGTTAGGATTAATAGGAATACCGCGTTTTAGTAATTGCTGGGCTGCTTTCTTTCTGTATTCTGTCTTGTACATTAAGACATATTTGTCGTACTTATCTTTACGATTTTCATTTAAAGCATCTTGCAGCTTCTGTTGATCACGATAAACACGATTGCGGTAAGTTACACTAAATGGACTTAAGTTGGCTGTATTTTTAAACGTTACACGTGAAACTTGATATACAGGTGAAGCAAATGCGTTATGGGATGTAATTGCAATTCCTGTTAGGCGGCCATCACCGATACTGGTTTGACCAATCTGGTTTTTGTCTAAAAACTCGCTGGATTTAACAAAGCCCACGATTTTGTAAGTGTGATTTTTGAGAATGCCTGGCTTAGCAAAACTAATTTTTTGTCCTAGTCGATATTTTTTCTTTAATAAATAGCTGAGTGCAATTTCATGTTTATTATCTGGAAAATGCCCCTTCATTAACTGATAGCTAGAAATATTATTGGACTGGGAGAAAACGCGCAGAGTATCGCTGCTGTTTTTGATTTTTACATCCTGAAAATAACCGAATGCTGTTTCTTTTACTTCTGGTAGATTTTGAATCGTCACTCGATCAGTCGAATTAATACCATAATTTGACATGACGGTTACGTCTGCAAGATTATGTTTGGCAAAAAAGTCAGCACCTGTGGCTCGCATGTCTGGACCGGCCATTTTTAAGCCAACGAAAGCAAAAGTACCTAGGCCGATCAACAAGATAATAGCAATATAACGCCCAAGTGAGTGGGTAATTGCTTGCAACGCATCTTTCCAAAGAATAGTTTTGCGCATAATTAACACCTACCATTCAATTGTGCTGATATCAGCGGGATGCTGATTAATTTCGATATTTTGAATGCTGCCATCGTGAATGTGAATAACTTTGTCAGCAATCGGTGCAATAGCAGCGTTATGCGTTACGATCAGCACAGTAGAACCGTTCTGTCGACTCATATTCTGCAGTATCTTTAAGATCCGCTTGCCAGTTTTGTAGTCCAATGCCCCTGTAGGTTCATCGCATAAAAGCAATTCGGGCTTCTTAGCAATTGCACGTGCGATTGCTACACGCTGCTGTTCACCACCTGATAATTGGGCTGGAAAGTTGTTCTCCCTGTCGGATAAATCTACTCGTTTTAAAGCTTCATCAGCGTCCATAGCATCAGGTACGATTTGCGCAGCTAATTCTACGTTTTCTTTAGCTGTTAGGTTGGGGATCAAGTTATAAAACTGAAAAACGAAGCCGACATCATTACGTCGATATGTGGTTAGTTCTTTTGCATTATATTTGGCAATATTTTTGCCAGCTACGATTACATCGCCACTTGTATTAGGTTCCATTCCGCCAAGAATATTTAATAAAGTTGATTTGCCAGCACCAGAAGATCCCAAGATGATTACTAGTTCTCCTTGATTAACGGAAAAAGTAATATCTTTGTTGGCATAGATAGTAGTATCGCCAGAAGGATAAGTTTTGGTATTGTTTTTTAATTCAATGTAAGCCATAATGACCAACTTCCTAGCATAAATGTATAATAGATCTAACTAATTTAATTCAATCATATTTATTGAAGCTAGGTAAAGGGAAAAGACTATGGGAGATAAAGCAGTAAATTTCATTCTGCGGGTAAGAAGACTATCGATCTTTAGAATATTTCAGCGAACCTTGTTAATGTTGATGCCAATTGCAATAGTTGGTTCATACTTTCAAATTATGCAAGATGTAGTTTTTTCACCTGACAGTTTTATCTATAATATTTTGAATTTTGATGAAACAATGTCAGATCATATCTGGTATGCGGGAGCTTTTATTAGTAAGGGCTTTGTCCGGGTTACTTTTGGCTTGTTTGGTCTGTATGCCGCATATTTTGCTGCTCGTTATACAGCCCGGTTGTATAAAAGGGATTCGACTTTAGCAGGAATGACGGCAGTGATCGTTGTAATGTTCTGTGCATATGCCAATAATGTGGGCAATAGCGCGGGCGATCGTTCTCCGTTTTCTTCAAGTATCCTTAAGGTTAATGCTTTACTCTTAGCATTGTTGATAGGTTATGGCGTAGGACAAATCTTTCACTGGTTGGGAAAAGAACATCATTCTGTAACTTATGAACATGCCAGACACATTCAACAGAGAGCATGGAATGCGCTTTTGCCTTTAGCAGTGTCTGTTCTATGTGGGATGATTTTAGGAATTGTCATCTACGAATTACAGATTAAGATCCTGAATTCTGATACTTTTAAAACTTTGGTGGCCCAAATTCAGGGATCTAATAATTTATGGGAAATTCTTCCTTTATTATTACTAGTAATGATGCTTAGTTGGATTGGAATTGGCTATCCTTTGTCTTCATTGACTAATGCAGCTACTAGTACAGCGGCGACCGCTAATTTGAATTATGCATTAAAACACGGGAGTGCTTGGAATGTACCTTATAAGTTCTTAGGTAGTTCATTAGTTTATCCTTACGGTGCAATGGGTGGTGCCACCATTATTTTGGCGTTGATTGTGATCATTTTGCTTGTACGGAAGAATAAACAAAATGAAAATGTAGCTAAAGCTAATCTATTGCCAGCAGTTTTCAATGCTAACTGGGGATTTATGGTAGGGATGCCGATTATTTTGAATCCTGTACTTTTTCTACCATTTGTAATTATTCCTTTGATCAATGTAGTGATAGCAGCTGCGGCAATATATTGTCATCTTATTCCTCCGTGTGTTTACCCTGTATTAAAAGGAACTCCAGGAATACTAATTGCCTTTTTTGGTTCAAATGGTAATTGGATAAATTTGATCTTTTCAATTTGTTTGTTTATTTTGGACGTTGTTTTATTTATTCCAATTACTTTATGGGGTCAAAAAATCGAGAAGAGACTGAGAGAATATGAGCAAAAAGCAAATTAATTTAAAAAAGAATCCTAATTTAAAATGGTTAGTTTTAGTTGCGCTTATAGTGATGGTCTTAGCTATACCTGGGTATAACTGGATGAAAGGGAACAACAAGGCACGTGCTCAACGACAAAAATCAATTTTGTCACCAGTAATTATGGTCCCGGGATCGAGTGCCACAACTGAGCGTTTTAATCAACTGGTTAATCAATTGAATCGCGATACGCCAGTTAAACACAGTGTTTTGAAAATTAATGTATCGACTAAAGGTGTTTTATCTTATTCTGGAACTATTAATAAGAATGACCATGAACCGTTCATTATCATTGGTTTTCAAAATAATAAAGATGGCTATAGCAACATTAAGAAGCAGGCTGGTTGGCTAGATCAAGCTTTTTATGCTATTTCGCAGAATTATAAATTTAACAATTTTAAGGCGTTTGGCCACTCTAATGGTGGTTTGATCTGGACGTATTGGCTGGAACATTATTATTCTACTTATTCAGATGAAATCACGATGAAGAGATTGATGATGCTGGGTACGCCATATAATTTTAGTGAAAGCAATATTAATCATAGAACTCAGATGCTAGAAGATCTGATTAAAGATAAGAAGAAAATTCCACAAAATTTAGTAGTTTATTCATTATCTGGTGGTAAAAACTATGAGTCGGATGGAATTGTACCAGAAGCCAGCGTAGCAGCAGGCAAGTACATTTTTCAAAATCAAGTTAAGAACTATACTGCCATGACTGTTACAGGTGAAGAAGCAGACCACTCTGACTTGCCGCAGAACCAACAGGTAGTCCAAGTGATAGAGCAATATTTGCTTGAACCGGTTAAGAATAAGAATAATCAAGGTCCTGCTACTAGACAAAGTAGCAGTAAAGACAAGAGCAATGGTAGAAATGAGCAAAATCAATTTAAATCTGTGGAAAACTTTGATATTTAGGCCAAAAAAATAAGGTATTTTGGCCTTATCTTAAGAAAATCTTTATAATTTGTGAAGCACTATAAATGCTGATATATAAGCATTTGTAGTGCTTTTTATTTTAAAATCACAAATTATCGCAAAAATGTGGAAAACTTTTGATATTTCACTTGCATTATGTGGATAACCTGCTATACTAATAAATGTAAAGAGTTAGCACTCAACGAGTGAGAGTGCTAAAGGCTTAAATTTATTTTTAGGGAGTGTTGCATATATGGCATACTTTGACAACGATTTTGACAACTTATTTAACGAATTAAACAACTCATTCTTTAACGACGACTTTGGTAATAGAAGAAACAACAATGGTACTTCAGGTTCTATTCCAATTCATTACTCAAGCAATATGGGAGCAACCCCACAAACTATTCAACAAAACCCACAACAACCTAATGAAAAACCAATTGGCGTGGATTTAGTTGAAGAAGCAAAGAACAATAAGTTCGATCCAGTAATTGGTCGTGATGAACAGATTGACAACGTAATTGAGATTTTATCAAGACGTAAGAAGAACAATCCTGTTTTAATCGGACCTGCTGGTGTTGGTAAGACTTCTATTGTAGAAGGTCTTGCTGAAAGAATTGCTTCAGGCAATGTTCCAGCTAAGATGGTTAACATGCACATTATTTCTGTAAATATTAATGACATGGTTGCTGGTTCTAGCCTTCGTGGTAGCTTTGAAGAGAGATTAAAGAAAGTCATCGACAAAGCTAAGAGCGATCCTAACATTGTTTTATTCATTGATGAATTGCACAACATTGTAGGTGCAGGTTCTACTGATTCTGAAAACAACAATGGTGATGCAGCCAACATCTTAAAGCCAGCTCTTGCAAGTGGTGACTTGAAGTTGATCGGTGCTACTACTACCAGTGAATATCAAAGAATTGAAAAGGATCCAGCTCTTTCACGTAGATTCCAACCAGTTCAAGTTCCAGAACCAACTACTGATGTAGCTGTTAAGATTTTGGAAGGCTTGAAGAAGAAATACGAAGACTACCACCACGTAAAGTACAGTGACGCTAGTCTTAAGTTGGCTGTTGAATTATCAGAAAGATATATTCAAGGTCGTTACTTACCAGATAAGGCAATTGACTTGATGGATGAGGCAGGTGCTAAGAAGGCTTTGTTCGTTCAACCAACTGATGAAAAGAGTTTAAAGAACCAAATTCATGCCCTTGAAACTAAGAAATCAGAAGCTGCTAAGGCTGAAGATTATGACAAGGCTGCAGACATGAAGAAGAAGATTGCGGAACTTCAAGAACAACTCAAGAATGTAGATACCAAGAATACTCCAGAAGTAACTGAAAAGGATATCTACTCAATTATTGAGGAAAAGACCAAGATTCCTATGAGTGAACTCCACGCTGACGAAGCTCAAAAGAATATTGATTTAGCTAAGAAATTGAAGAAGAACGTAATTGACCAAGATAAGGCAATTGACGTAATTACGGACGCTATTGCTCGTAAGCAAGTCTTCAAGGACAATGATCGTCCAACTGGATCATTCTTGCTCACAGGTCCAACTGGTGTTGGTAAGACTGAACTTGCTAAACAATTAGCAATTCAATTATTTGGTAACAAAGATCACTTTATCCGTTTGGATATGAGTGAATACCAAGATGAAATGGCTGTTAACAAGTTGATTGGTTCTGCACCAGGTTATGTAGGCTATGGTGAAGGCGGTCAATTAACTGAAAAAGTTCGTCACCAACCATACTCATTAATCTTGTTTGACGAAATTGAAAAGGCTAACCCACAAGTCTTCAACGCACTTCTTCAAATTATGGATGACGGTCGTTTGACAGACGCACAAGGTAGAACAGTTTCATTCAAAGATACTATCTTGATTATGACTTCAAACGCTGGTTTCTCTGACAAGTTGCTTAAGGACGGCAAGGTTGACCAAGACAAGTTAATCTCAGCTCTTGAAAATTACTTCAGACCTGAATTCTTGAACCGTTTGGACGCAATTGTTCCATTCAACTCCTTAACTGAACAAGACATGGGCAAGATTATCGATATTTACTTAAAGAAGATGGCTCATGTACTTGCTAAGAAGGGTGTTAAGGTTGAAGTTTCTGACGAAGCTAAGGCATTCTTAGCAGAAAAAGGTTATGACAAGAAGTTCGGTGCTCGTCCATTGAGAAGAGTTGTTGAACAAAACCTTGAAACTCCAGCTGCTAAGTTAATCTTGAGAAAACCTGACACTAAGAAGATTGAATTCACTGCTGACGACAAGCATTTGTACTTAAACGGTGAAGCAATCTACGACATTTCTCCAAAGATTGAAGAAAAGGTTAAGAAAGACGAAGCTAAAGCTGACGACAAGAAAGAAGACTAATTTGAGTTAGTCTAATATTAAAAAGGATATTCCCTCGGGAATATCCTTTTTTAGTTTTGCTAATTTTTTAGATTAGCGGTATTCTAGGTAAAAAATATTGAGGAATTTTTATGTCTGAACAAAAAGAAGATAAAGAATCATGGGGTAAATTTGTCCTAGACGTTGCAATTATTTGGACTGTTTTAATGGGAATCTTTTTCTTACTCTTTCACTTTGTATTGAGTAATGATACTGTATCAGGTTCGTCAATGCAGCCTAATTTTGAAAATGGTCAGCACTTGATCTCTGTTCGTCACGCTGAAATTAAGCGAGGCGAGGTAGTCATTGTTAAAGCACCCGATGAACCTGGTGCTTTGTATATTAAGCGAGTTATCGGATTACCAGGTGAAAAGATTGTCAGCAAGAACAACCAGATTTATATCAATGGTAAAAGACTAGCCCAACCATGGTTAACTAAAGGAAGAAAAATGACGGATATGGGTAGTGATACTGATTTTTCAGCTACTCAGAATTTCACCATGGTTTCTCTTGCACGTTCACGTCAGTTTCAACAATATTACACTCAATCACAGCTAAGTTACATTAATAAATATAATCGCATTCCTAAAGGAACATATTTTGTGATGGGTGATCATCGCAGTATCTCTAAAGATAGTCGCTATATTGGAACAATTAAACGTAAAAATATTATTGGCGTAGTTAAATTAAGATATTGGCCGTTTAATGAAATGAAAATACGCGTGGTGCTAGTTAAAT
>NZ_AZFO01000026.1 GCF_001436305.1 Lactobacillus ultunensis DSM 16047
CTACTTGACAGGGAATGTATCATTTCTGCCGCATTTTTCTTTATTCTAAATTATCTAAATATTGACCAATTGCCTCTTGATTATTTTCAATTTTACTAGACACGACCAACTCTCTAATCCTATTTAAAGTATGGCCCAACTTTGCGCCTGGACGCATCCCTCGTTCAATTAAAAAGCGACCATCAATTGCCAGTTCAGATGCCTTCTTAATTGGCAATGCCATATAACGATCAACCAAGGCTTCAGAAGATATCGGTTGTCCTAAAATATGAGCAATATCGATTGTATTAATCAAAATCTCTTCCCCAGCTTCAAATAATTCATAATCACTAGGCGCATGATCAGCAATCAGATCAAACATCTTAATAATTCTTTCAACCTTTTCGGTCATAGCGTTGGAATTCTTCCAATCACGCATGAATTTACTAATTTGATCATCTGGTACTTTAAGCAAAATGATAATTAAAGCCCACAAATTAGATTCAGTTGTTGGACTAAATTGTAATTTAGGATAAACCTCTAATAAGTCTTTTTTCCCAGCAAAATCAGGCACATCTTCGCTTAACTCAGTGTCTAAAAAGATTTGAAAAGCTTGTCTTGAATGTGAGCCCAAACCCATTTTTACAAATTCTTCACGAATACGCTCAACTGAAATCTTCTTAAGCAACTCATGATTGTCTTTAATTGCTTGCTCCGTGTTTTCTTCCAGTTTAAATTCCAACTGACTCATAAACCGAACCGCACGCATCATTCTTAAAGCATCTTCATGAAATCTCTTTTCTGGATTACCTACAGCTCGAATAATATGATTCTTTAAATCTTTTAGGCCATCGAAAAGATCAACGATTTCGCCTCTTGTGTCCATTGCCAAAGCGTTGATAGTAAAATCTCTTCTTTTTAGATCTTCATCTAAATTTTGAACAAAAGTTACATGATCTGGTCTTCTGAAATCTTGATATCCGGATTCAGTTCTAAAAGTGGTAATTTCATAACTCTCACCACCATAAAGAATAGTTACTGTCCCATGCTTAATTCCAGTATCAATAGATTTTTCAAATAGTTTCTTAACTTCTTCTGGATAAGCACTAGTAGTAATATCTACATCATGCACATGTCTATGCAATAAAACATCTCTAACGGATCCGCCCACAAAATAGGCTTCAAATCCAGCACTTTCAAGGGTTTGAAGCACAGGCATGGCCTTAATAAAAATTTCTGGTAAATTTTCTATTTTGATCATTAATAAAATCTCAATTCTTATTCTTTTTAATTTTTAGTTTGTTAGAATGAAAGAAAAGACATAAAGGAGGTTACCATTATGCGTAAATTCGATAAAACGACAATCACTGATATCTTTATGATTGCAGTTGGATGCGCCATTTACGGGATCAGTTTGGACCTGATCTCAGTCCCAAACCAATTAGCCGACGGTGGCATCAGTGGTATTTCACTGATCCTGCGACATTTCTGGAATATCAATATGGGACTTTCCACTTTAGTACTGAATATTCCTCTAATTTTGTTAGGTTACCGTTTTATGGGAAAACGATTATTAGCCTATACAATTTGGGGAACAGTTTGCCTTTCCTTTTTCCTTTGGTTTTGGCGCTCGGTTCCTATTATAAAACAATTCAATTTAGAACACGACCTCTTCCTCTCCGCAATTTCGGCAGGATTGCTTTCTGGGGTCGGTTTAGGTCTCGTATTTAGATACAATGGTACCTCAGGCGGAACGGATATTATTGCTCGAATTTGTCAAATTAAGTTTGGGATTTCTTCGGGAAAAATGCTCTTATTCTGTGATGCTGTAGTTTTGTTTGCATCACTTTCTTATCTTGACATCAAACATATGATGTACACTTTACTTGCTTCCTTTGTTTTATCAAGAGTAATGGATACCGTACAACAAGGTGCATACACGGCACGTGGTTTGTTAATAATCTCCGATAAATATGAAGAAATCGGCAAGATGATTGACTTAAAACTTGATCGTGGCTTCACTTATTTAAAAGCACTTGGCGGATATAAACAAGATGAAAAACGTGTAATCTATGTTGTAGTTTCACCACGAGAAATTCCAGCCATTAAACAACTAATTAGAAATGAAGATCCAAATGCATTTATCTCAATCATTGAGGTTCACGAAGCTTTAGGTGAAGGATTCACGTATAAGCAAAAACGACATCACTTATTTATACGCAAATAAAAAGGTCGACTAAAAGTCGGCTTTTTTTATAGATTATTATAAAGATCCTGCATCTCATCATCCTCAGGAACGTACTTCAAATAGCGTTCAAGCAATTGTTTGGTGATGTCGGTATTATTTTGTGCACTAAAGAATAAAATCATCTGACGCAAGAAATCAGGATTCTCCTTGAAATCTGGATAGGCAAGTAAAAATTCACTTTGTGCTTTTTCACTATCATCCAAACGTTCATAGGATAAAGCCATATTCCAATGAGCTTGTGCTTCAATATTTTCATTATCCAAATCTTTGAATAAAGCAATATTCTCTTTATCTTGGTGTTCATGCAAATATAGATTAGACAGCTGCAGGCGCAAATCGCTGTTATCTGGGGCAATTTTTAAGCCTTTTTCTAGTAAATCCTTTGCAGTTTTCAAATCATTTAAATTAGCAGCAGCTCTTGCACCCATTGAATATAATGTTTCATCTAACTCATTGTAAGCCAATCCTGCTTGGGCAGTACGTAACACTTAATCATTATCATGCTTGTGTTCATAAGCTTGCGCTAACAACGGATAGGCATTTACATAATCAGGACTTTGCTCAATTACTTCGTCCAGGAATTTAATTGCTTGATCATCATCACCTACCGACAACATGACTAAACCAGCCTCATACTTACTATCAATATCAAAGACGCTATCACTATGCTTACGAATAATTTGAGCTGCTTCTTCATAGTTACCCAGTTTAGCATTGGTTGCAAACAATCTCTGATTCAAATTAACTTCACTAAATGTTTCTTGGCGCTTGATTAAATCTTCATATAAAGCAAGTGCCTGTTCATAGTCACCGCTTAAATAATCCAATTCAGCTAAACCAAATTTTACAGCATCTTCTTCTGGTGCTAGTTTGAGTGCTTGTAATAATTTATCTTTAGCAGTCTCTATTAAGCCGTTAGTTTGATAATAATCAGCTTGCACTAATAGACTATCAAGATAAGCAGAAGAGCTCTTAGAAACGTTATAAAGCAATGATAGGCCATCATCTTCATCGCCATCATTTAAGAGAATTTCAGCTAAGTAAACTTTAAAAAGATCCTCTTTCGGAAATTCTGAGATTAAAGCTCGATAAATTTCTTTAGCCAAGTCAGTAAAACCTAGACCAGTTAAATTCTCAGCCAAAGACGCAAGCATTTCTGGATCATCATTATTTAAAGCTTCTTTTAACAAATGTTTGTCCTGTGAAAAATCGTGATTTTGAATTGCATCAAGCAATTGTTCTGAATAACTCATCGTTCCCTCCAATCAGACTTTTATTGTACTAAAAAAAGACACCGGAATAAAATCCAACGCCTTTTCATTAAGAAAGTTAAGTAAACTACTTAACAGCTTCTTTAAGAGCCTTACCTGGCTTAAATGCAGGAACTTCACTTGCTGGGATTTGAATTTCGTCACCAGTTTGTGGGTTACGACCCTTACGTGCTGCACGGTGACGTACTTCAAAAGTACCAAAACCGATTAATTGTACCTTTTCGCCCTTAGCAAGGTTGTCTTGGATTGAGCCAAAGATAGCATCAACAGCAGCAGCAACTTCCTTCTTGGTTAATTTAGTCTTTGAAGCAACTTCAGAAACTAATTCAGCTTTATTTGCCATGAATAATTCACCTCCTGAATTTGAACCCGAAGTCCAAAGTTTGTTCTTTGTTTAAAAAAACAAGGAATAATGATCACGACTAATCATTGTTTCCTAGAAACCAAAATATCACAAAACCCTTATTACAACAAGGTTTTTTACGAAAAATTCAGATTTTTTCGTTATTTTCTCTTTCTAGGGATAATTTTAATAGGTGTTCCCTTAAAATCAAAGTTTTGACGTAATTGATTAATTAAAAATCTTTCATAAGAGAAATGCATCAATTCAGGATCATTTACAAAAACCACAAATGTTGGTGGATTAGTGCTTACTTGAGTCATGTAGTAAACACGCAATCTCTTACCTTTTACCATTGGTGTTGGTACTAATTTACTTGCTTCAAGCAGCAAATCATTTAAAACGCTTGATTGAATTCGTTGATTCTGATTATCATATACTTCTTTAACTAGAGTTGGAATCTGGTCAAGGCGTTGACCAGTTTTAGCTGAAACAAACAAGATAGGAGCATAATCAAGATATTGGAATTCTGCTCTAATTTCACGTTCAAATTCTTTTGCACTAGTGCTATTTTTCTTAAGCAAATCCCATTTGTTAACTACGATGATAATTCCACGTCCAGCTTCATGGGCATATCCGGCCACGTGCTTATCTTGTTCCCTAATGCCTGTACTTGCATCAAGGACAAGTAAAACCACGTCTGAGCGTTCAATAGCGCTCATAGCACGTAAAACAGAATACTTCTCCGTTTTTTCATAAACTTTTCCACGACGTCTAATCCCAGCAGTATCGACCACTTTATACTTAACGCCGTTTTTAGTAAATGGTGTATCAACGGCATCACGCGTAGTTCCTTCTTCGTTGGCTACGATTACTCGATCTTCGCCAAGTAATTTATTAACAATTGAAGATTTACCAACATTTGGTCGACCAATTACGCTAAAAGAGATAACATCTTCTGATTGCGTATCTTTATCTTCTGGGAAATTATTGACAATTTCATCCAGCAAATCACCAATACCGGTACCATGACTACTTGACACTGGAATTGGATCACCAAGCCCAAGACTATAAAAATCATAAATATCATTTCTTTGCTCTGGGTTATCTGCTTTATTGACTGCCAAAATCACCGGCTTTTTAGTACGGTAAAGAAGATGAGCAACCCTTTCATCAAGATCAGTCATATGATTTACAACACTGGTCAACATAACAATTACATCTGCTTCTTCAATCGCTATCTCGGCCTGTGCGCGGATCTCCTCTTCGATTTTACCGCCTTCCCAGGTAATACCCCCAGTATCGATTAAATCGAATTTATGACCCATCCATTCGGCTTGTGCGTAATTTCGATCACGAGTAACACCTGGCTTATCTTCCACAATCGCCAAACGTTGATTGATAATTCTATTAAATAAAGTTGACTTACCAACATTTGGTCGCCCTACGATTGCGACTACTGGTAAAACCATTTGCACCCTCCTTTACAAATATAGAAAATAAAAAAGCCGACATTTGTCGGCTTTTTTATTAGAAATGACTACTTGCGGTCCTTTAATTGGTCACCAATGATGTCACCTAAAGCAAAGCCGTTGTCGTTGTCACCCATGTACTTCTTGTTAACTGAATTTTCGTTACGTGAACGACGTGGACGAGAATTGTGGTTATCTGATGAAGCGTTTGAGTCAGCAGCCTTGATTGAAAGTGAAATTCTTCTGTCACTTGGGTCAATGTTCAAAACCTTAACCTTAACAGTTTGGCCAACCTTTAAAACATCGCTTGGTTTGTCAACGTGCTTGTTTGAAATTTCTGAAACGTGTACTAAACCTTGAATACCGTCAGCAACTTCAACAAATGCACCAAAGTTAGTTAATGACTTAACTTCACCTTCGAAAACATCGCCTTCGCTTAAGTTAGCTGTAGCTTGTTCAAATGGAGAAGGTTCAGTTTGCTTAATAGACAGGGAAATACGATGTCTGTCATTGTCAATACCAATGACCTTAACCTTAACGTCTTGACCAGCCTTTAAAACATCGCTTGGCTTGTCAACGTGCTTGTAAGAAATTTCTGAAATGTGAACTAAACCGTCAACACCACCGACATCGATGAATGCACCAAAGTTAGTTAAGCGTGAAACCTTACCTTCGATAACATCACCAACAACTAATTGTGATGCAACCTTGTCGAATGCTTCTTCACGTTCTTCTTCAACTAAGTCCTTGTGTGAAAGAATCAAACGGTTCTTGTTAGGATCAATTTCAGTGATCTTAAGTTTCATAGTCTTACCAATGTAAGGCTTAAGATCTGAAACGTAACGATTTGAAATTAATGAAGCTGGTAAGAAACCACGTGTACCAACATCAACAAGTAAACCACCACGAACTGATGAAGTTACAGTACCTTCGATAGCTTTACCTTCTTCGAAGTCCTTTTGTAACTTGTCGTAAGCTTCTCTTTCCTTCAAGCGGGTAACTGAGAAGAAGAATTCACCATTTTCCTTGTCGCCACCGGCTCTTCTTAATACTAAGGCCTTAAACTTGTCACCAGGCTTTACTAAATCACGTAAGTCTGCGTTACGATCTGAAGTGTATTCACGACGAGTAATAACACCTTCGACACCAGCGTTTTCAACACCAACATCGATTTGGCCGTCCTCAACGTCTAATACTTCGACATCGACAATATCTCCGACCTCAACTCCTTGCATTTGCTTTAATGCGTCTAAAAATTGATTACTGTTTTCTGACATATGTACCTCCCAATATCATGTCCCATTTTAAAGGAAAGTTAGATATTTTTCTACTATTTTGTGCTTATTTTTTAAAATTTTTTTGACTTTTTTCGATTTGAGCTAATATTGACTCTACTACTTGGTCAATTGACATATTAGTAGTGTCAATTTCAATAGCATCATCTGCCTTTTTTAGTGGTGAAACTTTGCGATGAGAGTCTTTATAGTCTCTAGCTGCAATATCTTTTTCAATCTCATCAACAGTTTGGTCAGATTTAATTCCCCGCTCTTTTAAATCTAATAGTCGGCGTTGTGCACGTGATCTTGCAGATGCAACCAAGAAGATCTTAACTTCAGCATTTGGCAAAACGGTTGTACCAATATCACGACCATCCATGATCACGTTAGTTTTACCTGCCATTTGACGTTGCAAACTTACCATTTTCTCACGTACTTTTGGTAAAGCTGATACTTGAGATACATTAGCTGAAATTTCCGGTGTTCTAATTTCCTTAGAAACATCCTTACCAGCTACATAAACTTTTTGCTCGCCATTTTCGGATCTTAATTCAATTCCATCTTTATCAATGGCTTCCAAAATACCTTTCTCATCCCCATAATCCAACTTATGATTACGGGCAATAACTGTACATGCACGGTACATCGCACCTGTATCGATGTATACAAATGACAATTTATTTGCAATAATTTTAGCTACCGTACTCTTTCCTGCTGATGCAGGACCATCTACTGCTACTTGCATTTCATCAAAAAAGAGATCTTACCGTCGACCTCTTTTATCCTTTCTGAAAGATTATTTCAATTTAAGTGTCTGGCCAATTCTGACATTTGAAGAGTCTTCAATATTATTTAATTTGGCTAATTGATCAACTGTCAAGCCATGCTTCTGTGCAATGCTGGTCAAAGTATCACCTGTCTTAACAACATAAGTCTTTGCTGATGATTTCTTTGAAGAGCTAGAAGACACATTTGAACTAGTCTTAACTGAGTTTTTCTTAGATGAAGAAGTTGATAAAGTTTTCTTAGACTTGGTTGAATTTGAAGAAACCTTCTTGACAGTTTGTACTTCATCAGCTTTTTCAGAATGGTTCACAGCCAAACGATGCACAATTGGGATTAAGGCAATCAAAATAACTGCCAGAATTACAATTACTGCTATCCAACGTGCTGATCCACCTGATGGTCTATCCTGCGAACTTCTTTTCTCAGTAGGACGCTCATAGTGTTTATATGGCCCGGTTGATTTTTTATCCATCTCTAAATTCCTCCATTCACTTAACGGATTAATTCTAGCATATTTTATAAGTATTTGAATATAAAAAATCCCATCAACTTAAAAGTCAATGGGAAATCTTTTTAATTCAAATTAAATCTCTTACGAACAAATGGCTTAATGGTCTTGATTGTCGCTTCAAAGAGTAAATAAACAGCTACACTATTAATCACGCCTTTTAATAAATTGAAAGGAACAATAATGCTAAAAATATAAGCTTTCATAGAAGGCAAATGCAATAGCTGTTTTAAATACACATTTTCAGTAAAGTGATAAAGTGCATTATAACTATTAATGCTTGGTAAATTAGGTACAGCCGTAACTGCATAAACTGGTGTCAATATAAAGGCATTGGCTACTGCCAAAACGCAAGTCATTGCCAAGATTCCAATAATTAAACCAAATACAGGTCTTAATCTTCCAGCAAGAGTATTTCTCTTTTCTGGAGTAACACTCTTACTGAAGAAATAAAATGGCAATGAGAAAGACATTGAAGCAAGAAATGCAGCAGCTTCACCAATTACGCTTGGCAATGCGAAGCCACTAAAAATCAAGCTTAAAACCATCCTAATTAAAGCGATAATTACTCCTGGCCAAGGGCCAAAAATAAACATCCCAATTGTGATAATTACATCTGAAAAATCAAATTTCAAAAAGCCAACACCTGGCATAATTGGAAATTCAAATTTCATTACTACAAAAGCAATACAACCAATTAAGGCATAAGCAATTATATTAGTTAAACTACCAAAGTTTGTTCTGGTTCGATCCATAACTTACTTTCCTTTCCAAAACAAAAGGTCTATTGCCTCAGCAACAGACCTTTAAAAGTAAAGTAAGATTTTATTAGTCTGTCTTCTTCCATCTAGACTGTAACTATCGGTATCTAACGATTCAACCACTTGCGTGGGTCGCGGACTCTAACCGCCGGTCGGGATTTTCACCCTGCCCTGAAGACAATAACCTCAATATTCAATTAACAACTATAAATTAATCCAAACGCATAAGTTTGTCAACTTCATTTTTCGATAATTCTCGATATTGACCTGAAGTTAGCGAATCTAAAGTCAAAAATGCATATTTTTCACGTGAAAGTTTTTCAACTAGATGACCCACAGCTTTAAACATTCGCTTAACCTGATGATAATGACCCTCATGGATAGTCAGTTGCACGATTTGAGTATCTTTACGCTTATCCGTCTTAAGTATTTTCACCTTAGCAGGAGCAGCTTTAAAACGATCCAACTTAACCCCATGAGTCAACCCTTCAATTTCTTCTGGAGTCAAAATTCCCTTAATTTTCGCAACGTAAACTTTTTGGACTTCATTTCGAGGATGCATTAACAAATTAGCTAATTTACCATCATTAGTCATTAAGAGTAAACCAGAAGTATCATAATCAAGTCGACCTACTGGATATAAACGATAGGGAATATCCTCAAAATAATCTACTACTGTTCTTCTTCCTTTATCATCACTAGCTGTAGAGACAACACCACGAGGCTTATAAAAAAGATAAGTATGCAAACTTTCTCTTTCTATTGGTTCATCATCAACAGTAATATTACTAAAAGTATCTACTTTGGTTCCCAATTTAGTAATTACTTTACCATCAACTTTAACTCTACCAGCAGTAATCATCTTTTCTGCTTTTCTTCTTGAAGCAATCCCTGCTTCAGCAATAACCTTTTGCAGTCTCTCTGCCATTATTGTCCCTCTTTCTGCATATTCAAATCAGCTTTGCCCTTCGCATCAAACAAATCCACTTCTTCATCATCTTTTGCATTATCTTCAAAGTCTTCAATTAATGGTAAATCAGCAAGACTTTGATAATTAAAGTACTGCAAGAAATAATCAGTGGTTACATAAAGTTTAGGATGACCTGGTGCATCCTTTTTGCCATTTGCTTCAATTAATCCACGCCAAATTAAAGTTTGTAAAGCACCTGATGAATTTACTCCACGAATATCATCAATTTCAACTCTTGTAATTGGTTGACGGTAAGCTACAATAGCCAAAATCTCAAGAGCAGACTGACTTAAATTTTTGGTTAAATCCTTCTGGAAATACTTCTCAATAATTTTTGCTGTTTGTGGACTTGTAGTTAACTTATAAGTATGCGAAACATGAATTAATTGAATACCTGAATCAGTATTTGAGGCCAGGTCTTTTTTTAATTTTTCAGCAACTTGACTTAGCTCCTCACCATCTAATTCTAGTAATTCAACTAAATTTTGTTCATCAAGTCCATTATCGCCAGCTGCATAGAGAAGCGCTTCTAAATTTGCTTCTTTACTTGCCATTTCCATCAATTCTTTCTAAATCTAAATCGCCAAATTCCCTTGCCTGAATAATATGAATCTCATGTTTTTTGCATAATTCAAGCATTGCCAAAAACAATCCAATTACATCAGAAATATTCTGCATCTGATCAGCGCAACTAAAAAAGCTTACTTGTTTCCTTCGCTTAAGACGTCGATTCAAATAATTAATCATATCATTAATTGGAGTTTCTGCAATTTTAATTGAGGCAGTATTCGGTTTCCGTATTTTTAGCCGTTTTAGTACCATCGAAAATGTAGCTGCCAATTCCTTGGAAGTAATCTGTCCTTTTGGTAAAGGCTGCACCTTAATTGATTTGGACACACTAGCCTCTTTAGAAACAGTAATAGGCACTTCCTCATTTCGTTCTTTAAAATAAGCAGAAATTTTTTTAAAAACGGAATACTGTATCAGCTGTTGAACCAATTCATCTCGTGGATCTTCTTCTGGCTCGACGTCATCAACAAAGTCATTCTGTGGTAAAAGATACTGAGATTTGATTCGCAAAAGCGTAGAAGACATAACAAAGTATTCTCCTGCAATCTGCAGATTTAATTGTTGCATTTGTCTTAAATAGTCCAAATACTGACTCGTAATCTGCGCAATTGGAATGTCATAAATGTCAATTTTTTGTGACTGAATCAAATGTAACAATAAATCCAGTGGTCCTTCAAAATTAGGCAATTCAAGCGTTAAATTTCTTTTATCCATTTTCTTCAACAGTCTTTAATAAATTCGTGTATTCTGGTACAGCTGTAATCCTTTTATCTGGATACTCATTTTTTAAATCCGCAAGTATCTCTTTTTCATAGCTAATCTCTCTAAAACCTGGGGCTAAAGAGAGATACCTAATTATCACAAATTGATTAGAAATTTGCGTACCCAGGACCCCAACAATGTTGCTTTGATCATTACGATAAAGATAAAGCAAAAAATCATTGTCCTCTTGGTTTAATGCAATCTCTTCTTTTAAGTTTTCTATGTTTTTAAAATCTGGCATATACGAGAGTAATCCCATTGCCGTTTTTTCATAATCTTTTTTATATGGTATTAGCATATTACTCACCTAAAGACGGGGATGCGTCTTTTGATATACTTGTAAAATATGTTTCTGAGATAAGTTAGTATAAATTTGTGTCGTACTGATATCAGAGTGTCCTAAAATTTCTTGAACAACTCGCAAATCTGCACCATTTTCTAACAAATGAGTTGCAAAAGTGTGACGCAGAGTATGCGGTGTTACATCCTTAACTATGCCTGCCATTTGACAATATTTTTTAATCATTTGCCAAATTGCTTGTCTTGTAAGCATTTTGCCACGACTATTCAGAAAGATATGTTCATCATTCTGGCCGACATGCAGAATTAAAGGATCACGTACTTCTTTTTCATATTTTTTAATCCAATTTAATGCGACTGGGCTAATTGGAATCAACCGTTCTTTAGATCCTTTACCAATTACCCTTACCAACCCTAAATCATCATGCAAATCTTGCAATTCTAAATTAATTAATTCGCTCACACGCATACCAGTTGCATATAAAGTCTCTAAAATTGCTCGATCTCTTAAACCTAATTTGCGTTTTACGTCAGGTTGCTCAAGTAATTTATTAACTTCTTCTTGAGTTAAAGCCGTAGGTAATCGACGTTCTTTTTTAGGCAAATCAATTTCAAGCATTGGATTTAACTTCTGAATATTTTGCCGAGCTAACCATTGATAAAACTTCCTCATGCTAGAAATGAGACGACTAATTGAACTGGTAGCTTTATTCAAATCACGCTGTCTAGCTAGAAAGGCATCCACATCACTAGCCTCAGTTGGCCAAGAAGGCATGCCCTCTTTTTCAATAAAAGATAAGTATTCTTCCAAGTCCTGCCGATAAGCACTTATCGTATTACTGCTCAATCCTCGTTCAACTTGACTATAGCGCAAATAATCATCAATTTGATCCTGTAATTTACTGTTCACCATTGCCATTCTCTTCCGGATCTTTAATTAAAGTAATTGTGCCAACTTCTTTATCTTCTTCGATGAGTCCTGCTTTAAGAAGATGACCTACTGCACGTTTAAAGGCAGATTTAGAAATACCAAAGTATGATTTAATTTCTTGCGCGTCAGATTTATCATAAAATGGCAAAGTTTTTGTTTCTCTTCTACGTAAACTCATCAAAATCATTTGAGCATCATCATCAATCTCTTCAAAAGCACGTGGCAATGCGCTCAGATTTAAACGACCATATTGGCTAATTCCAATTACTCGTCCTTTAAATTGTTCACCCAATCGCATAGCTCTTGGCATTTGAGATTCATGAACAAAGCCTAAATAATAATCATTAGTTAAGACAAAAGCTCCAATTTCACGACTTGCATAAACTGTAGCAAAAACATTCTCATTTTCCATATTTCTTGGAAAATTAGCTGCCAATTGATCAAAAATATTCTCATCAGCTAGTTTAGCCCAAATTCGATCTTTGTAATCTGTCTCTAGGCGAACTAAAAGACGATCATCTCGACGTGGCCATCTTTCTTTATCACGTGGCAGATCATCCATTGACAAAACAACGTCCTTATCAGGCAAGCCAACGTCTACAAATACACCTAAACCTGGACGAACTTCTGTCACCTTACCCCAACCATATTGGTCTGGTTGAGCAAAAGGCAAAAATTGAGTCATTTCTCGATCATGTTGTTTATTATCATAAATGAAACCTTCAATTTCATCACCAATTTTTGGTATATCATCTTGCGTGATTTCATGTTTTTTCAATTCATAAGTAATGCCATCTATTTGAACATAATAAGCATTTTCATTTTCATCAATTATTTTTCCTTTTTCGACTGTACCAAGCATTATCAGACTCTCCTACTTTACATATTCTATAATATAAGTATAAGAGATATTTGAGCAAAATAAAATAGCCAGCTCGAAAGCTGACTATTTTTTGATTAGCTAATCTTTATTTTTCTATCTTTTTAAATTAAAGGTTTGAGATTTCACCTTGGTAGATAGCACCACGACGAGCATCAACAGTAATTGTAGTACCATCAGCAATCTTTTCAGTTGCGTTAGTAGCACCAACTACAACTGGGATACCTAATGATAAGCCGATAACTGCAGCGTGTGAAGTTAAACCTGAAGCTTCAACAACTAAACCTGAAGCCTTCTTGATAGCTGGGTTGTAGTCTGGGTCAGTAGTCTTAGCAACTAAGATGTCGCCTTCCTTAACCTTGCTGTTAGCTTCTTCAGCTGAGTTTGCTACAACAGTCTTGCCGATAACTGAACCGTTACCAACACCTAAACCTTGAACAAGCTTGTTACCGATAATTTGTAACTTCATCAAGTTAGTAGTACCTGAGTCACCAACTGGAACACCAGCAACGATGATTACAAGGTCGCCATCCTTAACAAAGCCCTTTTCCTTAGCTACCTTAGCAGCTACTTCAAACATGTCATCAGTTGACTTAGGCTTTTCAGTCAATAATGGTTGTACACCCCAAACGATACCCAATGAGTGTTGGATCTTTTCGTCGAAGGTCAATGCGATGATGTCTGCATTTGGACGGTACTTAGAAATCATACGTGCAGTGTAACCTGAGTTAGTTGCAGTAATGATAGTCTTAACACCTAATTCTTGAGCAGTACGTACAACTGATTCACCAATAGCTTCAGTTACGTTTGAGCCCTTGTAAGCTTCAAATCTTTGAAGTGCTAAAGTGTTACGCTTAAGCATTTGCTTTTCAGTACGTTCATCGATTTCAGCCATAGCCTTAACAGCCTTAACTGGGTAAAGACCATTTGCTGATTCACCTGAAAGCATAGTTGCATCAGTACCATCAAGAACAGCGTTAGCAACGTCTGATACTTCGGCACGAGTTGGACGTGGGTTTTCTTGCATTGAGTCAAGCATTTGGGTAGCAGTGATAACTGGCTTGCCAAGTGCGTTAGCCTTTTGAATCAAGCTCTTTTGTACGAATGGAACTTCCATGAATGGAATTTCAACACCCATGTCACCACGAGCAACCATCAAACCATCTGAAACTTGTAAGATTTCGTCAGCGTTGTCAATACCTTCTTGTGATTCAATCTTAGGGAAGATCTTAACGTAGTCTGCACCTGCTTCTTCACAAAGCTTACGGATGTCTAAGATATCTTGAGCCTTACGTGCAAATGAAGCAGTAATGAAGTTAATACCAAATTTCAAACCAAACTTAATGTCATCAGTATCCTTTTCAGTGATACCTGGAAGGCGGATTTCAACACCAGGAGCGTTAACACCCTTCTTTGAACCAATAACACCAGTGTTTTGAGCTTCACAAACTAATTCTCTCTTTGAGTCGTCCTTTTCCTTGATCAAAAGGTCAACCAAACCGTCATCGATTAATACGTGACCACCAACGTGAGTATCATCGTATAAACCATCGTAGGTAACGTGGATCATGTCCTTGTTACCCTTCTTAGTGGCATCCATTGATACACGGATCATGTCACCAGTGTTAATAGTAAACTTACCACCTTCTTGTTCAGTGGTTCTGATTTCAGCACCCTTAGTGTCAAGGTCGATACCAAGAAGTAAACCAGTATCCTTTTCCACTTGACGAACCATCTTCATACGAGCAAGGTGTTCTGGGTGATCACCATGTGAGAAGTTGAAACGGAATACGTTTGCACCAGCTTTAGCTAAAGCAGTAATAGTTTCAATATCGTTTGAAGCTGGCCCTAAAGTACTAACAATCTTAGTTTTCTTCATTATTAAAAAAATCCTCTCCAAAAATCAACTAAATTAATATTTAGTCATTTCTTCATTTACATCCATAAGCGCATAATCGCCATGGTGCTTTCCGTCAAACAGATCAAGAATGTCGTGGGTTTCAAGTTCACTATTCTTAATGCCGACAGCTAAACCGCCCTTACCATTAAGAAGTAACTTAACAGCATAGTTACCCATCTTAGTAGCATTTACTCTATCTGTGACAGTTGGTGAGCCACCACGTTGCATATGTGCAAGGACATTAGCACGGGCATCAAAGTCACCGTATTTAAGTAATTCATCCTTAAATTTATCGGCAGCCATAACACCTTCCGCTAAGACAATGATACCATGATCTTTGCCATCTGCAAATCCACGTTTAAGAGTTTCTGCAATTTCCTTAATATCATATGGACGTTCAGGAATTACAATTGCATCTGCTCCACTTGCTACACCGACACGCATAGCAATATCACCGCATTCACGACCCATTACGTTAACAACGAATACACGGTGGTGACTGCTTGCTGTGTCACGAATCTTATCAATTGCGTCCATAGCAGTACGACAAGCAGAATCAAAGCCAATTGTATAGTCAGTATAAGGAATATCATTGTCGATAGTTCCTGGTAAACCGACTGAGTTTACGCCGTGACGAGTTAAGGCTAAAGCACCATGGTATGATCCGTCACCGCCAATAACGATAACAGCATCAATCCCATGTTTCTTCAATTGCTCTACACCCTTTTGTTGCACTTCTTCTTGTGCAAATTCAGGGTAACGAGCACTGTACAAAAATGTACCGCCTTCACTAATCTTGTGGTCGACATTTTCCGTTGTAAGAGGGATAAAGTCGCCCGCAACCAAACCAGCGAAACCATAACGAATTCCAAAGACTTCAAGGCCATGATGAATGGCAGTCTTTGTGACAGCTCTGATTGCTGCATTCATACCAGGGGCGTCTCCACCACTAGTTAAAATACCAATCCGTTTCATGAATTCACCTCATCATGATTATTTTGTGTAATTTCTCACATCAAATAAATATTAACATTTTTCAGGATAAAAAGCTCACAAAAATTGGCATAAATTAACCTTTCTTCCATTATTTAGAGATGGAAGCTCTTACATCTTTGAACCACTCAAGTATTTACAAAATGATATTTATTCCTTAAAGTTCACTTTTCGTAAATTGGTTAACAAATACTGAATCTTTTTTTGATCAAAACGGTCCCCTTGTGTTCGTAAACCTAACAGATAAATGTCTCCTGTCTTCAATGCCGCACTAAATTTTTCATATACTCCAGGGAAAATAATTACTTCCTGCTGACTTGATGAATCCGCAAAAGTCGCAAAAGCCATAGTTTTGCCATTCTTTGTTCGTATCTGCTTATACTTCATCAATTTACCAACACTAATACCAGATTCATTAATTTGAAACTGATTTAAAGCACGAGCATCAAACTTTTTAGCATATTTTTGCACAGCAACTAAGGGCGTAGTGGTCGTGGCAAAGCCTAATACTTTTTCTTCCATTTCAGCCTTTTCTGCATTCGTTGGCTTTTCAGCAGGTTTGAGCGGTGCATCCCCTAAAATCTCAGATAATGAAATATTTTGTCCCGTTAGTTGAACATTGGCAATAATTTCTTTGCAATTAGCCAACAATTCATTACGATTATCTTCAATTTGATCAAACGCCCCAGCCATTATCAAAGCTTCAATTGCATCAACTTGTAAAAACTTTGCATCAATTCTACGCAAGAAATCACTCAATGATTTATATTGCTTTTTATTTTCAGCAATTTCCTTAGCAAAATCTACTCTTAGTCCCTTAATAGCCTTCAAACCAACAAGAATATCATTATTTTCGAGTGAATAATCTAAATGACTACGATTAATATCTGGAGCCAAAATATGAATATCAGCTTCCTGAGCCTGCATGATATAACCTTGTGCCTTAACTGCAGTTGAAGAATTAAGCATAGCAGTATAAAAAGCTGCAGGATAATGTACTTTTAGATAAGCAAGCCAAAAAGCAATCTTAGTATAAGCTACCGCGTGCGATCTATTAAAACCATAATTAGCAAATTGCTCAATATAGTGATATACCCGCTCAGCGACTTCTTTAGGGTGGCCCTTCTTCACAGTACCTGTAATAAACTTGCTTCTTTCTTGTTCAATTACATCCTGTTTTTTCTTAGACATGGCCCGTCGCAAAATATCGGCTTCTCCTAAAGAAAAGCCTGCTAGAATTTGCGCTGTCTGCATAACTTGTTCCTGATAAACTAAAATCCCATAAGTTGGCTGTAAAATCTGTTTCAAGCTTGGATCCGGATATTTAACAGGTTCTTGCCCATTTTTTCGAGCTATAAATGTATCAATATTTTGCATTGGACCCGGTCGATACAATGCATTAACGGCAACTAAATCTTCAAAGTCATCTGGATGCAGCTTACGTAATACCTGTCGGATTCCTCCTGATTCAAATTGGAATACCGCATCCGTTTTGCCTTCCTGGAACAATTTCAGAGTTGCCTGATCATTTAAAGGTATCTTATTAGGATCAATATTTACTCCTTGTTGTCGAACCAAATCCAATATATTCCCTAAAACTGTTAAATTTCGTAAACCTAAGAAGTCAATCTTTAATAGACCTAGTGATTCAACATACTTCTTAGTTTGCTGCGTTACAGGAATTCCTAATGGACCTGCTTGCAAACCTGAAATTCCAGCAATGGAGTCATCGCTAATAACCAAGCCAGCAGCATGAATTGAATAATGTCTTGGTAGACCTTCTAGTTCCATCGCGGTTTTAAAAAGCAGCTTATTCTCAGGCGTAGCATCTACCAGCAAACGTAATTCACGCGATTCTTCATATGCACGCTTCAAAGTCATCTTGTCTTTAGAATATGGAATTGCACGTGCCCATTTATTAACTTCAACCATAGTTAAACCAAAAACACGTCCAACATCGCGTAATGCTTGCTTGGCTGCAAGCGTGCCAAATGTCAAAATTTGTGCTGCATGATCCATTCCATATTTTTGATACATGTATTTGATAACCGTATCACGGTGAATATCAGGGATATCCAAGTCAATATCTGGCATCTCATGACGAGCAGGATTAAGAAAACGTTCAAAAAGCAGATGATATTTTAATGGATCTACTTCAGTAATCCGAAGAGCATATGAAACCAATGATCCACAAGCAGAACCACGTCCCGGGCCTGTAGTAATTTTTACTCGGTGGCAATAATTAATTACATCCCAAACAATCAAGAAATAATTATCAAACCCCATTTGATTGATGACACGTAATTCATAATTTAATCTTTTTTGATATTCTGCAGGAACTTTTCCTTTGCCAAATCTAGCCTGCAATCCCGTTTGGGCTAAATGATGCAAATATTCTTCTGAAGTCGCAAATTTATCCTGGTGATATTTAGGTAAAACTGGCTTTTGGAAAATCACTTCTGCATTGCATTCTTCTGCAATCTTCCAAGTGTTATTAACAGCATCATCCAAATTGAAACGATGATAGCGCTCAAGCATTTCCTCAGCATTTGCTAAGAAATGCGAACCATCCTGTTTAGCTAATGGTATTGTATCCTGCATTTTTTGCCCACTACGAATAGCTCGCAGCGTTTTTTGCAAAAACTGATCCCGCGGCCGCAAATATTCGCAATCTTCTGTGGCTACTAAAGGCAACTCAAATTGTTTGGCCAGAGCATGAACGTAATCTACATAACTTTCACTACTGTTAGAAGCATAAACTCCCAAATAGAGTTCCGAAGTTAATTTCTTGAGATCACGAATATAATCGCTTCCCAACTGTTGATTCGTTTCAAATAGATTTAGCAATTCGCTATGAGTATTAGCCGGCACAATCACCAATAGATCGTCTAGATACTTTGTCAGTTCAGTCAAAGTTAGAATCTTATCATTTTGACCATTATCAGTTAATAAATTGATCGCGCTAGATAAACGCAACAAGTTATGATAACCAGCATTGTTTTTGGCAAAAACAATCAGATCATATTTTTGCGTACTATCAATTAAACCATTCAGTCTTACCTGCATCCCTAAAAGTGGCTTAATTCCCGCTCTTTTAGCCAGTTCATAAAAATTGACCAAACCATAAGTAACATTCACATCAGTTAGTCCTACAGCCTGATAGCCCTTTTCTTTAGCTGTTTTAAGCAGATCAACAATCTTAGTTGGACTATCAAGCAACGTAAATGAACTCAGGTTTTGAAGTGCTGCTAGTTGCATAGTTTAACCACCTTTCAGTACTTATTGCTATTAAATTAAGTATAACAAATTGCACTAATCTGGTTTGAAATTAGCTTCTATTTTTGATAAAATTCTACACGAAAGAAGGAATCAATATGGGTCGTTATATCGTCACAATCGTATGGAGCGTAATCTACATGTTTGTTGTAGGCTTTATTGCTGGTCCTTTAACCCAAAGTGCTTCATTTAATGCAAACGACGTTAAGACTTGCTTAATCGTTGGCGTTATCTTTGGTATTCTTTTCTCAGCAATTATTGCAACTATTACTGCTCGTTCACACAAAGATAAGAGTAAATACAGCAATTTAAAGTAACCAAATTTATTATTTGATCAAAAAAGACACGTGATAATTCTCACGTGTCTTTTTATTTTTAATAGAACTTATAATTTTTCTTCGTATCAACTTGAACATCGCCATGAGTCAAATATTCGCTGAACATTTGAACATAATCTTTATCCAACGTCATTTCTATCTTGTCCATGCTATATTCAGGGTAAAAACCGCCACCCATTGCACGATAATTGTTAACGGCCAAGTGATAGATCTTATCATCCTCAATCGGCTTGCCATGCAAAGTTAGCTTCGTTAAACGTTCACCTACTGGCTTAGAAAGATCAGCTTCATATTCAACTGGATAGAAGACATCAAAATGATAGAGCATTAGTTTAGGTTTAATCCAACGATCAATAAAACTAATCTTGCCATCCTTGTCTTTCTTTAAGAAACCAGCACTATGTTCAATAATATGGCGCAATTGTTTACCCGTTAATTTAACCCGACAAAGTTGGTTGGCATAAGGATAATTCAATAAAACGTCTCTCATAGTAACTGTCTTATCAAAACCTTTAGCTGTTTCACTCATAACCGCTGTGGCAGAAACATCTGCCTTAGTAAACCATAGCTGCATTTGTTGAATCAAATTAATGAAAGGTGCACCTTCAATTCTTCCCTTCATTGCATTTTCAATTCGAGCAGGTTTATCCAAATAAGCAATTGGTTGATCAAGCCAAGCTTGTGTTCTCTTATCAAGATCTGCAACTTTTTCAACTACTGCAGGATCCGGATCATAATCCTTTGTATCAATCAACTTAGTTGACATATTGGTAATCTTCTTAGTCTGATCATCAATATCAACAACAACTTCTGCTACAGCTTCACCACGATATCCCGGTTGAACAAGTGCTGTATTTTTAGCTACTAAATTCAAACGACGGTGTTGGTGACCAGTTAAGAAAACATCTACTTCAGGAATTTCCGTTAAAATTTTATAACCTTCATTTTCACCACGATGAGGTTCAGTTGCTTTACCTGTTTCTGGATCACTTTCAAAGCCACCGTGATACATGACTGCCAAAACATCTACCTTTGGACGTAATATCTTAGCATAATGCTTTATTCTGTCAAAAGCAGACACAAATTTTAAACCCGCAACATTTTCCTTAGGTTCCCAATGAGGAATATATTGAGTTGTAATACCCAAAATACCAATTTTCAGACCGTTTCTTTCAACAATGGTATATTCACGCCCAAAGAATGGTACATCAGTATTAGCATCCAAAACATTGTCATTAATTATCGGAGCGTCATTATGATCAACATAGAAGCTTAAATAATCAAGACCAAAGTTAAAATCGTGATTTCCCAAACAACGTGCATCGTAGCCAACTGCGTTGTATGCTTCGGTAAACTTATATAAATCATCATAATTGCCCGTTGAATGCGTATATGAAGCTAGAGGAGACCCCTGTAGGCAATCACCCGCATCAGTCACAACAACGTGATCAGCCCCGTATTTTTTCTTTTCAGCCTTAATAACAGAGCTGACCCTGCTCAAACTAAACGGTGCATTATAATCCGTCTTATTTTGATAATCAGTGGGCAATAAAAAACCATGCGTATCGCTAGAATGTAAAAATACTAATTTCATTTGCTAATTTCCTTTTCTGAGGCATAAAAAAAGACACCATCATTACAGGTGTCCTTTAATTAGTTATTGCCGTTATCGTTGTTCTTAACAACTTGACGACCCTTGTAATAACCCTTAGGTGATACACGGTGGCTTAAGCGGTATTCACCAGTAGTTGCATCATAGTGCATTGCTGGAACACTCAACTTAATATGACCACGACGTGAACGTTTCTTTTGTTTAGAAGTATGTCTTGCAGGAACTGCCATTTAATTTGATCTCCTTTATTGTAGTCTTAAGCTTCAGGATTATCGCACCCTGAATTACTCACGTGATTCAATCATACTATTCAATTAATAATAAATCAAGATTTATTCAGTTTTCTTCTTAGTTTTGTTTAAAATTGCTGGCTTTTTATTCTCTTTATGATCACGACCAAATAGCCATTCAATTACCATACCAATAATGACCATCACAACCAAGACCACGATCAATGGCAATTTAACTTTAAAAAAGCCAAAATTAATAGCTACTGGTGAGGTATTCAATATCACAAAAATCACAGCAATTAATGCGCAAATTGAACCAAGAATTAAATTTCTTTGTTTTTCCATAAACAACTACTTTCTGGAAGCAAATTCCAAAGAAAGCTTATCGCCAATTGTTGGGAACAGATTATAAAGCTTTGCTAATACTGCCAAGCTTAGTGGTAAATTAAGTTCACGTTTGTCGCTGCCAAAGAAGTGAACTACTTGCCAAGCAACATCATCTGGATCAAGCATAAATTCCTGAACATTCTTGACGTAGTTGCCGGTCTTATCAGCTACATTAAAGAAATTAGTGTAAACCGGACCAGGGTTAACGGTCATAACTTTCACGCCAAATGGCTTTAATTCAAGTCGTAATACGTTTGAAAATTGAATGACTGCAGCCTTAGATGCACTGTAAGCAGCTGATTTAGTGGTTGGCACTTTACCAGCAATAGAACCAAAGTTAACTATTTGACCAGTCTTTTGTTCCATCATTACACGGCCAATCAATCTGGTAAAGTACATTAAACCTAATACATTGACTTGGAACATATTGATAATGTCCTGCATTTTTTGTTCAACAAATTCTTCAAATTTGCCAAAACCAGCACAGTTAACTAAGAAGTCAATATGCTTCACTTGCTTAGTAATTTCATCAAAAGTTTTTTCAATATCTTCAGGCTTTCCCATATCTGTTGGGAAAACGTATGCTTTTGCTCCAGACAATTCCTTAGCTTCAGCGGCAATTTCATCAAGACGTTCTTTTCTTCTAGCAATTAAAATTACAGTAGCACCACGACCTGCACTTTCAAGTGCAATTGAACGTCCTATACCACTTGAAGCTCCTGTAATAACAACAACTTTATTTCTTAATGAATCTTTCATTCTTCTGAACCTTTCATTGGAATATTAACCCGATCAAAATCATTAACCAAAATAGTATTAGGAAATACTTTTTTAGCTTGATTCTCTAATTTCTTTGCTTTTGCACCCATATAGCGAGCAGAAATATGATTTAGACATAGCTTCTTAACATTCTCTTGGCGAGCAATCTGTGCCGCCTGAACGGAAGTAGAATGATAATAGTTATGTGCCATCTTGGCTTCATCCCCTGCAAAAGTCGATTCATGTACCAATACGTCTGCATCCTTAGCCAAACGAGCAATACTTGGAGTTGAACGGGTATCATAAATAATGGTAACAATCCGGCCTGGTTTCTCAGGGCCCAAAAAGTCTTTACCATTTAAGACAGTACCATCTGACAAGACAATTTGCTGTCCCTGCTTTAGTTTACCAAGAAGTGGTCCATTCGGGACATTATATTTTGCAAGTTTATCAATTAATAATTCACCAGGATGAGAATCTTCAACTATTCGAAAACCAAAACTAGGTATTCGGTGATCCAAGCGATCAGTATAAACACGAAAACTTTTATCCTGACAAATTAAACCTGGTTTAGATAATTCAACAAACTTGATTGGATATGAAACTTTCGTTCTTGATACTTTCAAAGAAGTCTTAACAAATTGTTCAATACCTGCAGGACCGTAAATCGTTAGAGGACCTACATCACCTTGGAATGAACGAGTTGACAATAAACCTGGCAAACCAAAAATATGATCCCCGTGATTATGCGAAATAAAAATCTTGGTAATCTTGCGGAGTCTAATATTTGTTCTCAAAATTTGATGTTGAGTTGCCTCTCCCACATCAAATAGCCATATTTCATTTAGCTCATCCAATAGCTTTAATGCAACACAAGAAACATTGCGCTGCTTAGATGGTTGCCCTGCTCCGGTGCCTAAAAATTCTAATTCCATGAAAATCCTATTTCTATACTAAAATTTTGAATGTTTAACAATTGATTTGGTAATAAAGGCACTATAATACTTTGACCCCTTAATATTAGGGTGAGTATGATCGCCATAGAACCAATTTGGATGATTCTTAGAATATGAATACCAATCAATTATTATAAGATTATGATACCGTTTTGCACCTTGTCTTAGCAAATTATTAACCGGATTTTGCCAATCTCTAGTTGGAACATGGACGTTAATCCAGAAAACCATTCTCTTTGGTCCAACCAAATGCATAATTCGATTTATATCATCCATAGTGAATGGCCCATTAGTTCCTAAGCCGAGCAATACGTTATCAGCTAAAACACCTTGCTTCTTATAATTGCTCAATAGACCAAAAGCAACAACCAACTGACGAGAGACAGCGGCATCAATCAAAGCTTTGGGCATTAATTGCTTTAAATTATTACTAGAACCGGCCATGACTGAATCACCAATTGCCGTAAGTTGAATTTTATGAGCTAACTGCAGGTCAACTTGAGAAATGCCGTACTTGACATATTCCTTATTGACAGGATGCTTTTTAGCACTTGCAATAGCCTCTTGCATAACTTTTGATTTAGTTTCTTTCTTCTTTTTTTGCTTCTTCAACTTTTTAATCAGTTTAGCGTTATCCTTCTTTTGCTTTTTTGCATTTTTATGGATACGTTCTGCTAACTGTGTTTTATTGAAATCTTCCGCTTTAACGTGAGGAGAAACAACAATTGCAGCACTACCAACAATAAAGATTAATGCCGCAAAAGCAGCCCGACCTTTCCTAGCATAATCTTTGGTTTCTAAATCAAAAATACGAGCAAAGTAACGTTTAGTTTTATCCCAAGTGATCTTACTCATTGGCTTTTCAATTAAACGATAAGTGATCTCACTAACTAACAAAATTAAAACCACTTCAATTACATGATAAAGAAGCGGATGATCGCCTATATTAGTAAACTTGTCCTCAAAGAAGATCATAATTGGAAACTGGTAAAGATAAATACCATAGCTTCTTGAGCCGATCCAATCAAAGATCTTATTAGTCATAATTCTATTCCAGTGACTACCTGGATGCGCCACTACTCCAGCAAAAATGCAGACATCAAGCGTAAATAGGAACATCCCTCTACAATAAGTGAAAGCTTGTTGTGGATCCATTGCTTTCGAGAAGAACATTACTAAAAGCAATACAAATGATATCAATCCCACTACATCGAGGATGAACGCCTCTTTTTTACGAACATTAGGATTAAGTTCCTCAATTGGCCAGATGACTGCTAATGCAGCACCGAATCCTAATGAAAAGAAACGAGTATCACTACCGTAATAAATACGATTAATATTAGCTTTCAGTAAGTACAAAGCAACCATTGCAATCACTGAAGCCATAGAAAGACCCATTAATATCCAGAAAATAGTCTTCTTTTTTCTAACTAATTTCACCAAAATGTAGATAATAATTGGCCATAAAATATAAAATTGACCTTCAATTGATATCGTCCAAAGATTAGTAAACGGCGATTCATTAGATGCAAAACGTTCAAAATAGCTTTGACCATTATGTATTTGCCAAAAATTATATACATTCAAGATGTTAGCCAATACAATTTGATTCAGCTTAACTAATAAATTTCGCTGAAAGACAAAAATATAGGCCGCACTGAGCCATAAGACTGATAATAGCTGCGGATAAATTTTCTTAATTCTACTTAAATAGAAATGACGATTATTGTAATAACCAGTCTTATCATATGACGTAAGCATATGATCTGTTACCAGGTAACCTGAGAGTACTAAAAAAATCGGCACTCCTAGATACCCTCCCATAAATGAATTAGGATCAAGGTGATAAAGAATTACCCCGATAACTGCTAATGCTCTAAGTCCAGAATATCCTGTAATAAACCTATTTTTTCTCATAATCTATCTCTACTTTTTATTGTACGAATTCGAAAACAAACTTGCCAATAGCGACATCATCACCATTAACTGCGCCTTTATCACGCAAGGCATCATCTACGCCCAATCGTTTAAGACGTCTAGCTAAACGCATGATTCCATCCTGGTGATCTAAGTTAGTCATTTGAACCAACTTCTCCAATTCTTCACCCTTGACGATGAATTCGTGTTCCCCAACTTTTTCTACTGTAAATTCATTTCTTTGTGGTGCTTTGTAGACGTATTGCTTCGTCTTTTCAGTGACCTTAGGCTCTTCTGAAGCACGTTCTTGTTCAACTTTTTCGACCAAAGTTGCAGTGTCATTCATTAATTTATTAACGCCTTGATGAGTCACACTAGAGATTTCATAAACAGGTTCATCGTTACCTTCAACTTTTAAAGCCTGTTTAAATTCTGCTAATTTATCCTCTGCACCTGGAATATCCATTTGTGAAGCTATGATTAACTCTCGTTTTTTAGATAAGTCATTTTCATAATTCTTCAGTTCTTTTCTAATAGTATGATAGTCATCGATTGCTTCACGTCCATTATTAGGATCCATAGAAACTAAATGCAAAATGACCTTAGTCCGTTCAACGTGTCGTAAGAACTGAATTCCAAGTCCTACACCCTTGCTGGCACCCTCAATTAATCCTGGAAGATCAGCCATCGAGAAATCACGACCATCGGGTAAAATAACCATCCCTAAATTAGGAGTTAAAGTCGTAAACTGGTAAGCTGCTATCTTAGGTTTAGCTTTTGTGGTTACAGATAACAAAGTTGACTTACCAACTGATGGAAAACCAACTAAGCCCACATCGGCTAAAAGCTTTAATTCTAACCGAAGAACCCGATCTTCACCTGGTTCACCATTTTCTGCAATTTCAGGAGCCGTATTAACACTGGTTGCAAAGTGAATATTGCCACGACCACCACGGCCACCTTTAGCTACAACTAATTCTTGTCCTTTTTTAACTAAGTCACCAATTAATTCGCCAGTATTAAAATCATAAACTGTTGTACCAACTGGTACCTTCAAATAAAGATCTTTAGCAGCTCGTCCATATTGTGACTTAATTCTGCCGTTTTCTCCGTTATCAGCCTTAAACTTGCGCCGATAACGAAAATCCATTAATGTACGCAAACCACTGTCAGCGACAAAAATGATACTGCCGCCGCGACCGCCGTCGCCACCAGCTGGTCCACCATTAGGGACAAATTTTTCATGGCGGAAAGCCACCATGCCATCGCCGCCTTTTCCGGCTTGTACTTCAATTTTAGTTTGATCAACAAATGTTGGCATGCTCTTCTCTTCCTTCCGTCTAATCTAACTTTTAATACTATACCACACAAACGCATTTGCTTGCGTGTTTTCTATATTTTAGAGCGTTAATTTTACTGTTTGTGCTTGAGGTAAAGTTAACCCTGCTGCACGCAATTCATCAATTGATGCTTCTTTTATCTTTTTCAGTGATCCAAAATTACGTAGAAGCTTATTACGACTCTTAGGACCAATACCTTTTATTGAATCGAGACGACTGGATAAAGCATTTTTAGCATGACGTCTTCTATGAAAAGTGATAGCAAAACGGTGGACTTCATCCTGTATTCTAGTCATCAAATAAAAACCTTCTGATTTTGGATTTAAAGGAATCAATTTTAATGGAATGCCATTAATCGGATCACCAAAAAGCAAGTGATTAGTGCGGTGCTTGTCATCTTTCACCATCCCTGCAACAGGAATATTTAAGTTTAATTCATTGCGTAAAACATCTTCACAAGCATCAACCTGAATCTGTCCCCCATCCATTAGGATCAAGTCAGGCATTTTTTTATGCTCGCGCAGAAGTCGACCATACCGTCTTCTAACTACTTCTCGGGTATTTCTAACTTCATCTCCACCATTTTGATGTTCAACTTCACCCTTAAGCTTATATTTACGATAAGAGGTTTTATCAGGTTCTCCATCTTTAAAAACGACCAAGGCTGAAACTGGATCAGCTCCCTGAATGTGAGAGTGGTCAAAACTTTCAATAATATGACCATACGGTAAACCTAGCGCATCAAAAATTTCTTTTTGTGCGCCTTTAGTCTTTCGATTCCCTAATTCCAGCAACCTAAACTTATCTTCTATTTTCAGTTTAGCATTGTCTTTTGCCATATCTAAAAGTGACTTTTTTTGCCCTCTTTGTGGTGTTCTTACAGGAACTTTTAATACTTCAGCTAAAGTAGCATTATCAAAGCCATCTGGTATTAATACTTCTTTAGGTAAAACCCTATTTCTTTGACCATAGAACTGCACAATAAAAGAAGTAAAGGTATCTTCTGGATCAGTTGTATCGGTTAAAGGAAACATCCTTGTCTCTCGTCTCAACAATTTTGCCTGACGCAAGAAGAAAATCTGAATAGAGATCCATGACTTGTCAACGTAATAATTAAAAATATCTCGCTGCGTATTATCATTGGAAATAATCTTTTGCTTTTCAACAGTTTCTTCAATATATTTCAATTGATCACGAATTTCCGCAGCTCGTTCAAACTCCAAGTTTTGCGAAGCTGTTTCCATTTTCTGCGTTAAATCTTGTTTAACCCAACCAATATCACCATTTAAAAAGCCTTTAATCTTCTTTATTTGTTCCTCATACTCTTTTTGAGGGACCTTTTTAAAACAAGCTCCCAAGCATTGTCCCATATGATAATAAAGACATGGTCTTCCCTGATAGCCATGACAACGACGTAATGGAAATACCTTTTGAATAAACTTTAAAGTTGCTTGTGCAGCATAGACATTAGGATAGGGACCAAAATAATAGCCCCCATCTTTATGTACAATGCTAGTTAATCGTGTTTGAGGGTCATGTTCCCGAGTAATCTCAATATATGGATAACCCGTTCCTTGTTTTAATTGAACATTATAATATGGCTGGTATTTTTTTATCAGAGTGATTTCGAGCAAAAAAGCTTCTTTATCAGTAGAAACAGTTATAATGTCATAATCTCTGATTTCACGTACTAATTCAGCACGCCGACCTACCTGTTTGCTTTTAAAATAGGAACGTACCCTATTTTTTAAGTTCTTAGATTTACCCACATAAATAACCGTTCCGTTAATATCTTTCATCAAATAACAGCCCGGTTTTTCTGGCAAAAGCTTTAATTTATTTTCAATTAATTGTGTCGCCATCTAATCGCATCCCAATAAAAATTTGCATTTAATAGTTTAACACAGCTTTTTTAAGAAGATATTAACTTTGCTTACAAGAAGTAGTTATCTAGACCAAAACTTGCTATATTTAAAGAAAAACTTTAGGAGAAAAGCGATGACTAACATAGTTTTTGATCTAATCAACCAATTTGGCTATCTAGCCATCAGTCTATTAATTGCAATTGAAAATATATTTCCTCCTATTCCTTCGGAAGTTATTCTTTCTTTTGCCGGTTTTGCCACACATCACTCACAGATGACAGTTCCGTGGGTAGTAATTTCGTCTACTATTGGAGCAGTTCTAGGAGCTCTTATTCTGTACTGGATTGGTACTTTATTAAACGAAGAACGTCTTGAAAAGATTTTTGATCACAGAATGTTTAAGATGCTTGGTTTCAAAAAAGGAGATGTTCAAAAAGCAATCACGTGGTTTAACAAGTATGGCACAGGTGCGATTTTTTATGGTCGTTGCATCCCTGTTATCAGAAGCTTGATTTCTATTCCCGCCGGTACTGCTAAGGTTAAGCTTTCCAAGTTTCTTATCTACACCACTCTAGGTAGTTTAATTTGGAATACGGTTTTAGTATCTCTAGGATCATATATGGGAGAAAAATGGGAAATGATCGTAACAATTTTTGAAGAATACTCTTTCATTATTGCCCTACTACTTCTCTTAATCATGATCTATGGATCTTTCAAATGGTATCAGAAAAAAATTAAAGCTTAAGATCGATTAAATTAGGTCCTGTTCTTCGGAACAGGACTTTTTTCTTCTTCAAAAAATTAAAAACATCATGTAAAATTAATCTATCTTTATACTTTATAAAAAGGGATGATTGCAATGAAATTTCATATTTTCAGAAAACAAAGCATTCAAAATTATCTCGGAAAAGATATTAAATTTTCTAAGACAATGAATGCTTTGGATTTAATATCGCTTGGCGTAGGGGCAGTAATCGGAACAGGTATTTTCATTCTTCCAGGTACGGTAGCTGCTACTTCTGCCGGCCCAGGAGTAAGTCTTTCATTTATGGTAGCCGCAATAGTTTGTGCCTTAGCAGGAATGTGTTATGCGGAATTTGCTTCTGCTATTCCTGTTGCTGGTAGTGCATACTCATACGGAAATATCGTTTATGGCGAATTCACTGGTTGGATTATTGGCTGGGCTTTAATTCTTGAATACATGCTTTCAGTTGCCACGGTTGCAGCTGGTTGGTCCTCATATTTTAGTTCCTTCATCAGTCCATTTGGGTTAAAAATTCCTAAAGCAATTTCAGGACCAATGAATCTATCTCATGGAGTTTACTTTGACTTAGTCTCAGTCTTAATTATTTTAGTTATTAGTATCTTACTTTCGCGAGGAATGAAGAATTCAATTAAGATCAATGTTGTTGCTGTTTTCATTAAAATTGCAATTATTCTGATCTTTATCTTTGTTGGCGTACAGTTTATTAAGCCTAGCAACTACCACCCATTCCTGCCTTACCATTTTCCAGGCGTGATTAAAGGTGCTACTACTGTTTTCTTTGCTTTCTTAGGCTTTGATGTTGTTTCATCTTCAGCTGCTGAAGTTAAAAATCCAAAAAAGAACATGCCACTGGGTATTATCGGCACCTTGGCAATCGCTGCTCTACTTTATTTTGGTGTATCAATTGTTTTAACTGGAATGGTTAATTACACAAAACTTGACGTATCTAATCCGGTCGCCTTTGCACTTCAATATGTTCATCAAGATTGGGTCGCAGAATTACTTTCCTTTGGAGCTATGTTAGGCATGGCAACTATGATGTTAACAATGATTTATTCTAGTTCCAGATTAATCTATGCTATGGCTCGTGATGGTCTCTTGCCTACAACTTTTAGCAAACTAGATTCCAAACATAAATCACCTCAAAACTCTTTAGTAGCCGTCACAATTATCATCGCCCTAGGCGCTGCCTTTTTCTCCGTAGATCAATTAGCTAACTTAGTTAACTTTGGTACCCTATTTGCCTTCACCTTAGTTTCCTTCGGTATCCTCAAGTTAAGAAAAAGAACAGATATTGTTAATGATGGTTTTAAAGTACCTGGTTATCCATATTTGCCTGTTATTTCTGGATTAATCTGCATTTTCATGATTTGTCATTTAAGTTCAGAAGTTTATCTAATGGCTATTATCTGGTTAATTTTGGGAACAATCATTTACTTCCTTTATGGTTATCATCATAGTCAACTAGAGCATGATTAAGGACACAAAAAAAGCGTACATTGTGATACAATCCCACTAAAGTGGA
>NZ_AZFO01000027.1 GCF_001436305.1 Lactobacillus ultunensis DSM 16047
TTTAACTAGCACCACGCGTATATAAGTGATTTATTCAACATCAATACTTCTAAGATTCGCTACTGGGAAGAACAAAAATTAATCGCACCACATCGTTTGCCGAACGGTTATCGTCAATATAATGTTAAAGATATCATTACCATTAGTAATGTCATTAACTTAAAAAAAATGAATTTTTCTCTATCTATGATCAAAGATGCTCAAACTGGGCAAACGGATTTATTACAAAAAAATTTAAAACTTGCAAATAAATCCATTGAAGAACAAATTGCCTATTTATACGATGCTAAAAAACGAATCCAACACCAACAAGAAATTATTGCTGAATATAAAAATCTGGTCACAAATAGCTTTACCTATTCGCAACCAGACTTTGCCCAGGTCAGGAATTTTAATAATACGAACCCAATTTTAATGCAAAAATACCTTAAGGATAATTTAGATTATGTAATTATATTCAAAATAAAAAAGCAAAAAATTCTTTTAACTCAAGAAGGAATAATATTAAATAGCAAAGAAGCCAATAATGATATTCTCTATTCAACTTCTCTTCAATCTAAATGGATTAGTTTTTTATTCAAGGCGGAACACGCACATCCTTTAAACAATAATTTGCGACCCATTTTAAAATTTTTTAACCAAGAGGGATTTTCTACTAATTTGATTATCTGTAAATATTTATTAAGCATCAAAGAAGATAAAAATGAAAAGAAACTAGATATCTATCATGCTTATGCACAAATATAATAGAAAAAGCATTTACCGAATGAATTCATTCAATAAATGCCTTAAAAAATTTAATTAGCCAGCATATTGATCTAAGATTTGGTTCAACTTTTCCTTTGGGGTGTAACCAGTAAGGCGGTCAACAATATTACCATCTTTTTTGATTACTAAAGTTGGAATAGCCATAATTCCAAGATTCTTAGCTGTATTTTGGTTTTGGTCTACATCCATCTTATAGAAGTTAACGTCTTGACGTTCTTCTGATAATTGATCAATTACTGGTGATTGCATCTTACATGGACCACACCAGGTTGCCCAAAAATCAATTAAAGCCACGCCGTCTTTAGTTTCTTCTTCATAATTTTGATCATTAATTGCATCAACCATATTATTACCTCGCATAAATGTTTTTCTTAATCTTTATATTATAAGTATATGAGGTCTACTTACTTTTTGCAAGTGAATTGCTTATTTCAATTCTACAATCGTGGCACCATTACCACCCTCATTGGCTGGTGCATAATTAAATCGCTTAACATGCTTGCTATTACGCAAGTATTGCCATACGCCTTTTCTAATCGCACCGGTACCAATACCATGAATAATAGTTACCGTACCCAAACCAGCAAGTAAAACTGAATCAATGTAACGATCTAGATTAGTCATCGCTTCATCATAACGTTGACCACGTAAATCTAGTTCACTATGGGCATTACTTCTTCTCACTGCGCTAGTAGCTCGAACTAAACGTTTAGGTTTAGAACTGGAATTATTTTGACTAATCTTTTCAATATCACGATCACTAACCTTAGCTTTAATAATCCCCATCTGTACTTCATATTCGTGCTCAGATAATTTCTTAGTAATCGTCCCAGTTTGACCATACGAGAGGACTTTTACCTGATCACCTACATTTACATGATGCCGACGTTTTTCACGCTGTAAGACCTTATTATGAGCCAAATTATTAGCTTGACGCTCTAGAGTATTTAACTCACCCTTGGCTTCAATAATCTTATTCTCTTTTACGCCAACATTCTTTTGTTTCTCAAGCTGTTCAATAATTCGATCAGCCTTTTTACGACGTTTGGCAATAATTTCATTGGCTCGTTCTTGAGCAAAATCAAGTTGCTTTTGTACACGTTGATTGTACCAATCAAGTGCTTGTTGTAATTTTTGCTCTAGTTTTTCACTACGATCTAAGCTAGTTTCCAAATGATTACGTGCAGTTGTTGCTGCCTTAGTTTGAGCATTTAACTTAGCAATCATCTTATTAATGTCAGAATCTTCATCTGACATCAAATTTTGTGCATTTTTAACTACATCTTCACGCATCCCTAACCGACGCGCAATCGCAAAAGCATTACTATGACCTGGAATACCAATTTGTAAATGATATGTTGGTGACAAGGTCTTTAAATCAAATTCCATCGAAGCATTAGTGGTTCGTGGACGATTATAACCATAAAGTTTCAATTCAGGATAGTGCGTCGTAACCATAATCTTGGCATCTTTCTTACGCAAGAAGTCCAAAATACTAATGGCTAAACTTGCACCTTCTTCTGGATCAGTTCCGGCACCAATTTCATCGATTAAAACCAAGGTCTCTTTATTTACATTTTTCATAATGGCAATAATGTCATTAATATGTGATGAGAATGTACTCAATGATTGTTCAATTGACTGTTCATCCCCAATATCGGCATATACTTCTTCAAAGACCCCAACCTTGCTGCCTTCCTCTGCAGGAATAAATAAGCCCGATTGAGCCATCAATTGCAATAAACCTGCTGTTTTTAAAGTTATAGTCTTACCACCAGTGTTAGGTCCCGTGATCAGCATGGTATCAAAGTCGCCACCTAGACGAATATCATTAGGTACAACTTTCTCAGGATCAATTAACGGATGCCGTGCATTACGCAAATTCAAAGAATGATCGTGAGTTAATTGTGGCTCACTTGCCTTCATTTCCTTTGCCAATTTAGCCTTAGCTTGCAAGAAATCCAGCTTAGTTAAAGCAGTCGCAATATTGTTCAAGCTTTCAATTTCTTCCCTAGCTAAACTAGACAAGTGCTTCAAGATATTACGAATTTCCTGCTTTTCTTGAGCAATTAAGTTTTGCTGACGATTATTCAAATTTAAAACTGCTTCTGGTTCGACAAATAAAGTTTGCCCACTTGCACTTTGATCATGAACAACTCCACCAAATTTTGCCCGATATTCTTGCTTAACCGGAATAACATAGCGGTCATCACGAATGGTCACAATCTGTTCAGATAAATATTTACTGCTATTACCTTTAGTATAAGCAGACATTTTATTTTTGATCTCTTCCTCGTTGCTGGCAATATCATGACGCAAACGAGCTAAAGCATTAGAAGCGGTATCCAATACTTCACCATCATAGTCTAAAGACTTTTTTAATTCCCTATAAAGAAGATCAGGAACATCTAATTGATCCAGAATTGGCTCAATTGCGGACAAATTAATTTTGTCATCATCAAGATCTTCTAAGAAATTATTGATTTCCTTAGCCAAACTTAAGACCAATAATAAGTTGCCTAATTCTTTAGCATTTAAGTTAGCTTTCACCCCTAAACGCTTGGTACTAGGATGAACATCTTTGAAATCCGTTAAAGGAAGCTGCCCCTTAATTCTAAGTAGATCAGCCAATGCCAAAGTTTGCTTCAATTCTACTTGTACTTGGTCGAAATCACCACTTGGTCTTAACGCCTCAGCCTCCCTCTTGGCAGGTTCGGTAATCGCTAAAGCACTCAAGCGTTTAGTAATTTCGCCAAACTCTAAAATTTTTAAAATCTTTTTATTCATCGTTATTTCTATTTTTCCAAAACTAATAAAAAGGACCAGCCACAGCCAGTCCTTTTTTTATTACTTACCACTCAAGCGGTCATCGTTTAAGAAAGTATTCAAAACTCCTTGAACCATGTTCCACTCGTCATCAGATTCAATTTCATGCAAGTCACTGCTTGTTACATCGCCAGCATCATCGGCATCGTAACTAAAAGCTTGTACCTCAATATCTTCATCATCGCCAACAGCGGCTGGATAAAGAAGCACATATGACTTGTCGTAATCATCTGAATGAAAAGTAAATAATACTTCATACAATTCTTCGTTACCTTGATCATCGATCAAAGTAATTTGACGATCTTCATCGTCACCATTAACTTGTGCTGCCATTTTAATCCTTTCGGTGTAAATCCAAATAATTTTGCAAGATGAGCACCGCTGCCATCTGATCAATCACTTGTTTACGTTTCTTGCGGTCATGAATACCAGCATCTTCCACAAGTACTCGCCGCGATTCAATCGTTGTCAATCTTTCATCAGAATAATGCACAGGCAAACCAAATTTATCTTCAAGACGCTTGCCGTAAGCTTTGCTTCGAGCAACCGAAGCTCCAGAAGTACCATCCATATTCTTAGGTAAGCCTAATACAAAACCATCTGGATCGTACTGTCTAACCAATTTCTTCAATGGACGCATTCCAAAATTATATTTGGTCTCATCAATATGAATAGTTTCTAATTTTTGCGCAGTAATCCCTAGTTCGTCACTAACGGCTACTCCCACAGTTTTAGAACCTACATCTAAACCTAATAAGCGCATTATTTATTCTTACCAAGATAACTCTTAACAAGTTCTTCAATAATCTCGTCACGTTCGTGCTTAAGAATCAAATTACGGGCATCATTATGCCGTGGAATATAAGCAGGATCGCCAGAAAGTAAGTAACCTACAATCTGGTTGATAGGATTATAGCCCTTTTCTTCAAGCGCATTGTAAACATCTTGCAGAGTGTCATAAACATTTTTCCCTTTATTCTGATTAAAGTCAAAATGCATCGTCTTATCTAGCGAACTCATATTTATTCCTCCTGTCAACAATTTTACTTGAAAAAAAGCTTAAACACAATTAATTAATTCTTAGTTCTTAGAAATTTCGTCAATTACTGCCTTGATAGCGTCATTCAAACCTTCAGGTTTCTTACCACCGGCTTGAGCCATATTAGGACGACCACCGCCGCCACCACCAAAGATTGGAGCAGCCTTCTTGATCAAGTCGCCGGCCTTAAGACCCCTGTCTAGTGCCTTTTTATCTAAGCTGATGATCATATTTGCTTTGCCATCATTGTTAGCAGCTAATACCAAAACATCTGATTTATTGCTGCTCTTCCAGTTATCAGCCAGTTCACGCAAATCGTTCATGCTGTTTACATCTGCAATAGTAGCAATAACAGTTAAGTCACCAGCTTGTTTTACATCATCAAAGATTTGACCAGCCTTAGCTTGGTTGATCTTCTTGTTTAATGCTTCAACTTGCTTTTGACTTTCGTGCAAGTCGCTTTCAAGTGAATCGATCTTATCAATAATGTTGTCTGGCTTAGTTGCCTTAACGTCTTCTTGAATATCATCAAGCAAGCTTGAACGATTTGCTAAGTATTCGTAAGCCTTCTTAGAAGTTACGGCTTCAATTCTACGCATACCGGCACCAACAGCTGATTCTGAAGTGATCTTAAAGATACCAATTTGGTTAGTGTTATCTACGTGAGTACCACCACAGAATTCTGATGAGAAGTCGCCCATTTGAACAACACGAACCTTGTCGCCATACTTACCGTCAAACAATGCTAAGGCACCCATCTTTTCACCCTCTTCTGGAGTAGTGATAGTAGTCTTAACTTGAATTGCTTCCCAAATCTTTTGGTTAACTAATTGTTCAACTGATTTAATTTCACGTGGAGTCATTGGTTCCATAGCAGTGAAGTCAAATCTCAAATAGTCAGGATCAACTAATGAGCCAGCTTGGTGAGTGTGTTCACCTAATACTTGACGAAGAGCAGCATGTAACAAGTGAGTTGCTGAGTGAGAGTGACGCAAACCTTCACGACGTTCCTTGTCAATCTTCAAGACATATTCTTGACCCTTTTCTACTGGCAAGATCAGGTCAACGAAGTGCAAGTTTTGGTCGTTTGGAGCATGTTGAACATCAGTAACTTTAGCTACTAATTCACCATCTTGGTTGTAAATATTACCATGATCGGCAACTTGACCACCACGTTCTGCATAAAATGGTGTCTTATCAAATACTAAAGTTGCGTGTTCACCATCAGCCTTGTCAACTAACTTATCGTCAACAACGATGTCAACCAACTTAGCATGTGGTTCTTCGTAAACGCCATATTCAAATTCTGACTTGTCCTTGATGTTCATCAAAGTTACGTCTTGACGACCCATTGATTGCAAGTCACCACGAGCCTTACGTGCACGTTCCTTTTGAGCTTGCATTTCTGCATCAAAGCCCTTCTTATCAACCTTAAGGCCAGCATCTTGAGCTGATTCAAAGGTTAATTCATATGGGAAACCATAAGTATCGAACATCTTGAAGGCATCCTTACCTGAGATAGTCTTGTCTGGAGACTTCTTAGCTTTATCGATCAAATCAGCAAGCAATGACAAACCAGTATCAAGAGTTGATTGGAATCTTTCCTCTTCGTTTTGAATTACGTTTTCGATAAAGCCACGTTGATCCATAACTTCTGGGTAGTGACTTTCCATAATCTTACCAACAACTGGGACAAGCTTGTATAAGAATGCGCCTTTAATGCCCAAACGTTGACCATTCAAGTCAGCACGACGAATCAAACGACGTAAAACATAACCACGACCTGAGTTTGATGGAAGAGCACCATCAGCAATGGCAAAACTTACGGCACGAACGTGGTCGGCAATAATCTTGAAGGCAGTGGTGTCTTCCTTGTTTACGCCATACTTCTTGCCTGGAGTCATTTCTTCAGTTGCGTGAATAATTGGCAAGAACAAGTCGGTTTCAAAGTTGGTTGGGGCATCTTGCAAAATTGAAAGCACACGTTCAAGACCCATACCAGTATCGATGTTCTTATGTGGTTGATCAACATATTTACCATTTGGCAAGTGGTTGTATTGTGAAAATACGATATTCCAGATTTCAAGGTAACGAGCATTTTCACCACCTGGGAAGTTTTCTGGGTCATCTTCAGCAACATCGTTGTTTTCTTGACCACGGTCGTAGAAGATTTCAGTATCAGGACCACATGGACCTTCACCAATATCCCAGAAGTTATCTTCAAGCTTAACAATATGGTCAGCTGGCATACCTGCCTTTTCCCAAACCTTTTGTGAAGCTACATCTTTTGGATAAACAGTACAGTAAAGCTTATCTTTAGGTAAGCCCAACCACTTAGGACTAGTTAAGAATTCCCAAGCCCAAGGAATAGCTTGATCTCTAAAGTAGTCACCTACTGAGAAGTTACCCAACATTTCAAAGAAAGTTTGGTGACGTGCAGTCTTACCAACATTTTCAATATCATTAGTTCTGATTGACTTTTGTGAAGAAGTAATTCTGTGGTTCTTTGGCACAACTGAACCATCAAAATATTTCTTCATAGTGGCAACACCAGAGTTAATCCACAAAAGAGTTGGGTCGTCTTGTGGAATAAGTGATGCACTTGGCATAATCATGTGACCATGTTCTTTGAAGAAGTCTAAGAACATTTGACGAAACTCTGAACTATTTAGTTTCTTCATTAACCTTTATCTCCCTAGAAAACAAATAAAAAACACCATTGCGATATTCAAGGACGCTCCGCGCGCGGTACCACCTTGATTGCAACAGTGTTTGTTACCTCTTAATATTCTTAATTATTAAACTTAAAGGAGCATTCCTTAGCCATTATTAAGCCTTCCCATCTATTCGGCTCTCTCTTTGAAATAATTAACTAAAAAACATATCTTAAGCTGAAAATAATTGTACTACAAAATTAATGTCTGTCAACGCCCTTGCTCACGACGACGTTTTCTTAAACGCTTAGCCTTTCTGATTTCATGACGTTGTTCAAGCTTGCGTTTTTGTCGATTATCTTCCTGAATTGCTCGTTTGATCTTCTTCTTGTAGCCAGGCTTACGTTTTCTCTTTTCTTTCTTAACGTAGCCTACCAACTTAGTATCAAGTTTGCGATTCTTACCTTGACGATTTTCACGACTGCGATAATGCTTACGCGGAACTAATTCACCATTTTTAACTTCAACAAAGTCAAAATGAACGCCCATCTTTTCCAAATCTTCGATACGGTTCATTTCTTCTTCACGAATCAAAGTTATGGCATGACCAGACAAACCATTTCTACCAGTACGACCGATCCGGTGAATCACAAATTCGATGTCTCTTGGAATCTCATAGTTGATAACCAAGCTGACACCGTCAATATCCAAACCACGCGCAGCTAAATCGCTGGCGACTACGTATTGGAATTGTCCCTGTTCAACTTGACGAAGAGTCCGCTTCCGTTCTCTTTCAGTTACGCCACCATGAATCTTGGCTACCTTTAAGCCCTGATCTTGCAAATATCTAGTTAACTCATCAACAGTTTGTTTTGTATTGGCAAAAACCAAAGCTAAGTATGGTTGACCCATAGTTAATAGCTTGTAAAGCACGCTCTTACGGTTTTTAGAACCAATATCGAGCAAATCATTCTTGATTGTTGGCGCAATAACTGCTGGATTATCAATGACGATTTCGTCTGGGTGAGCCATGTACTTACGTAAAAAGTTAGCCAATTTAACTGGAATTGTAGCTGAAAAGGCAGCAATTTGTACTTCTTTAGGCATTTTAGCAGCTACCTGATCAATATCAGACAAAAAGCCCATGTCCAGCGTCATATCAGCTTCATCAATGACAAAAGTCTTTATTTGATCAACGGCAAAGACCTTTTTTTGTACAAAATCAAGCAGACGACCAGGAGTCGCAATTACTAGTTGAGGGGTACGATTTTCATACTTTTCTAGTTGTCTTTCACGATCAGTACCACCAGCTAAGTGGGCAATCGAAAAGTGCATCCCCGACGCATTTCTCAATTCACGTGCTACTTGATAAAGTTGATCTGCTAATTCTCGACTAGGCAAAGTAATAATTGCCTGTACGTAATGAGCGTCTTCTTCAATTTCATTAAAAATTGGCACTAAGTATGCATGCGTCTTGCCTGAACCAGTTGCAGCTTGAACTATCACGCTTAAGTCAGAAAGCATAGCAGGAATAACTTTTTCTTGTACCTTTGTTGGCTTATTAAAATGAATCTTCTTTAGACCTTCTTGAATAGCAGGCTTAATTCTGGAATCTTCAAAAATATTATTCATGTTCTTCTTTATACTTCTTAGTTACTTCAACGACTTCAGCAAATACTTGCTTTACTTCGTCCAAATCCTTAGCGTTAGCACCACTGGCTAATGCATGACCACCACCATCATGCTTAGCAGCAAGTTCATTAATAACTGGACCCTTTGAACGATAATGTACGCGGTAAGTGCCATCTGGCTTTTCTACAAATACGTTCCAAGCCAAAACATCCTTGATACGTCCTGGAGTTGAAACTGCACAGTTAGATTGATCATCAGTCAAGCCTAACTTCTTCAAATCAGCTTGAGTAATAATCGTGTAAGCTGCACCAACTGGGTTGATTTCCATCTTATCCATTGCTAAAGCTTGCAGTTTAGCTTCGTCAAATGTTACATCCGCAATATTTCTAGCAATTTCGGTAATATTAATGCCAGTTGCAGCCAATTGTGCAGCTACCTTAAAAGTATGCTCTGAAGTTTCTGGATACATAAAACGACCAGTATCACCGACAATTCCGGCATAAAGTGGGTAGGCGATTTCCTTAGTGATCTTGAAGCCTTCTTCATTTAAGAAGTCTACAATGATTTGACTTGCAGCAGGAGCATCTGGATCTACATAGCTCATATCTGCGTATGGATCAACATCTGGATGGTGATCAATCTTGATTAAAAAGTCACCTTGATCATAAAGTTTGTTTGAAATTCTTGGTGTATTAGCAGTATCAGTAGTAATTACTAATGCGCCTTGATAATCGGCTGCTTTAACTTCATCCATGTGATTGATCCAAGCTAAGTCGCCTTCGTCATTTTCACCAGCACATAAAACGCGCTTGTCTGGGAATTTTTCCATTAAAGCACGTGCAAGACCAGCTTGTGAACCAATTGCATCTGGGTCTGGACTGGTATGACGGTGCAAGATAATAGTTGGGTATTGTAAGATTTTTTCATAAATATCGTCAAAACTACTCATTGTTTTTCCCTCGTCTTCTAAAAAATATCTGTATCTAGTTTAACAGAAAAAGCCGCTTGATTAATAATCGAACAAATTAATTGGCTGATAATTTTCTTTTTCAAAATCAGTTGCAGTCACTCCTAGCAAACGAATACCTTTTTCTAAAAAGCCATTTGTGCTATCAAAAAGATCCTTAGCTACATCATAAAAATCCAATTGATCATCACTAGGATGATGCAGCTTGCGTCGCTTAGTAACTGTCACAAAATCGTTATCACGTAACTTTAAAACTACGGTAGTCGCACGAAAATTACGCTTCTTTAATTTTGTCTCCAAATAGTTACAATAATTGCGCATTTTACTTAAAGCTTCATCGCGTGAATAAATTGCTGGTTCGTAAGTTCGCTCTATTCCGATCGATTTTCGATTAACCTCAGAATCAGTAATTACTGGACGCAAATCAATGCCACGTGCATGTTGAGCTAAAAAGTAACCCATCTTTTTAAATTTCTTCAATAAAACTAAAACATCGACTTTCTGCAAGTCAGCTCCAGTATAAACTCCCATTTTGTGTAGTTCTTCTTGCGTTTTAGGTCCAATACCTGGGAATTTTTCAATTTTTTGCATCCCCAAAAATCGCTTAGCTTCGCTTGGCAAAATCACGGTTCGACCAAACGGTTTAGCATATTCTGAACCCATTTTGGCTAAAAACTTATTGTAAGAAACACCAAAAGAAGAATTAAGCCCGACTTCTCGGCGGATTTTCTTTTGTAAATCCAAAGCTAATTGCACTGTGGATTCTTGTCCCACTTTATTATGCGTCACATCAAGATAAGCCTCATCCAGCGCAACAGACTCCACTTGATCAGTAATTTCATGCATAAAAGAATGAATCTTCGCTGAAACCGCACGATATGTAGCAAAATCAGGTTTAACAAAGACCAGTTTTTCTTTCGGAACCAAACGTACTGCTTGAATTCCAGCCATCGCAGAATGGACGCCATATTTGCGTGCTTCATAATTACAGGTTGCCACGACCCCATGACCATTATTTTTTCGCGGATCTTGGCCAACAATCAAGGCCATTTTACGATATTCCGGATGACGTTTAGTTTCTACAGAAGCGTAAAAAGCATCCATATCCAGATGAATAATCCGGCGATGGATGTCATTTTGCGGCAATAAATTTTCTCTATTCATAAATCCAATGTTCAGTTGGTGACTCAAAGATATTGTTAGCTTCCTTTGGTCCCATTCTATATGGCAAGTATTGAACAACATTAGGATTATCTGATTTATTCTCTATTTGCCAAGCTTCTTCTACAGCATCAATGAATTCCCAATAACGTTTCAATTCACTCCAATGAGTAAAGTTAGTTGAATCATTGACAAAAACATCATGCAAAAGACGTTCGTAACCATCAGGTACTTTAGCCATTTCTTCCTTGGAGAAAGCATAAGTTAAATCTTCACGACGAATACCTGGTACATCAATCTTTTTACCATTAATCGTGATATAAATCTTGCTAGTTGGGTCAATCTCAATAGTAATGTTGTTAGAGTGAGCCTGACCATATGGATTATTGATATGTTTCAATACAATATCAATGCGATTCTTCTTTTCTTTAAATTCCTTACCAGTTCTAAAGTAAATTGGAACGCCTGCAATTGGACCTTTCTTAAATTTGACTTTACCAGCAACAAAAGTCTCAGTCATAGAATTAGGATCAACATTAGGTTCTTGTTTATATGCAAAAGTAGTATCGCTACCTAAATACTGCCCACGTACAAAATCCTTTTTCACATCTTCTGGAGATGGAATAATTAAGCTATTTAGCAAATCTTGTTTAGCTTGGTGAATGCTAGTAGAGGCAATATCTTTAGGTTCAGGCATGGCAAGCAAAGTAATAATCTGGAAAATATGATTTTGTACCATATCGCGCAAAGCACCAGAAGTATCATAATAACCACCACGGGCTTCTACACCAAGACGTTCAGCTAAAGTAACCTGAATATTCTTGATATATTCGCTAGACCAAATATTTTTGATCAATGGATTAGAAAAGCGCATCGGCATAATATTCTGTACCATTTCTTTACCAAGATAGTGATCAATTCTAAAGATATCATCTTCATCAAATGAGGCAGTAATTTCTTTATTTAATTCCTCCGCTGAAGCAAGATCATGACCAAATGGCTTTTCTACCACGATCCTATTAAAACCGCTGCCAGTTAAATGTTGATCATTAATGTGAGTAGCAATCGTACCAAAGAATCTTGGCGCCATGGCCATGTAAAAGAGACGATTGCCATGAGCACAGTAACGATCATCAAGCTCTTGTGCCAACTTTTTCAAAGTTACATAGTGTTCAACGTTAGTTACATCATGAGATTGATAATAAAAGTGGCTAGCAAAATCTTTTAAATCATTTTCATTTACTTGATCGTGAGTTTCATGAACCGCATCCCCAACTTGTTCACGCAAATATTCATGCGACCATGGACGACGAGCTGTACCAATAACAGCAAAATTATCATGAATCAAACCTTGTTCATAAAGATTGAACAAAGCTGGGTAGAGTTTACGGTGAGCCAAGTCACCACTACCACCAAAAATAATCATCACAACAGGAATATTTTTCATAGCAGTTTCCTTTTCTTTAACTTCATATCGTAATCATTTTTATTTTACAACAAGCTGTTTTGAAGCAAAACAAAAAGCGCCAAAATTGGCGCCATTTGATATTTAGACTACTTGTCCTCGTTAGTTTTATCTGCAGAAGAATCAGTCTTAGTTTCATCGGTTGGCTTTGGTTTTTCTGTCTTTTCTGCTGTGGTTTCTTCAGCCTTAGGTGCAGCAGATGGAATTACACGACGAATAGCCATTCTTTCAAAAGTTAAGTAAATACCATCGGCATCGATAACTACGGTCTTGTCACTGTTAATCTTATCGATCTTACCGTGTAATCCATCAACTAAAATGACTTCGTCACCCTTCTTCAATTTGTCCATCATTTGCAATCTTTGTTGTTGTTGCTTCTTTTGAGGACGAATCATGCCGAAGTAAGTAAAACCAATCAAAACAATGAACAAAAGAATCATTAACCAGTTGTTACCAGCAGCACCGCCAGCATTTGCTAAAAATAAAGTATTCAAATTTTTCACCTCATAAAATTATTGGATATCTTGAATTAATATATCCATTATACAGAAAATTACACTATTTATCATCTGGAACAGGCAAACCTAACTGCAAATATGCTTTATCCGTTACCATCCGCCCACGTGGCGTAAGCAAAATAAAGCCATGTTGAAGTAAATATGGTTCATAAAGCGACTCAATTGTTTCCATATCTTCACCAATATTTGCAGCTAAAGTTCTAATGCCGACAGGGCCACCATTATAGCCTTCGATCATTGTCCTTAAGAGCTTACGGTCAGTTTGATCTAATCCTTCATCATCAACTTGTAATTGCTTAAGTGCATTTTCGGTAGTGGCTAAAGAAATTGTTCTTTCTCCCTTAACTTCCGCGAAATCACGTACTCGTTTCAATAAACGATTGGCTACACGGGGAGTACCACGAGAGCGACGAGCTAGTTCATGAGCAGCTTCCGGTGCAATTGAGGTATGGAAAACGTCACTTGATCGTTGAACAATTTTTTCTAGCTCATCTACATTGTAGTATTGCATATGCTCAACAATACCAAAACGATCACGCAATGGAGCTGACAATTGCCCTGCTAAGGTCGTCGCACCAATTAAAGTAAATGGTGGAAGCGGCACATGCACAGCGTGCGTAGTTTGTCCTTCGCCAATTACAATATCGATATAATAGTCTTCCATTGCAGAATAAAGTACTTCTTCAACCGGCTTAGCCAAACGGTGAATTTCATCAATAAACAGGACATCCCCCGGATCAAGGTCAGACAAAAGCGCCACTAAATCGCCCGCTTTTTCAATAGCTGGACCACTTGTACTCTTTAAATGGACACCTAACTCATTAGCAATTACGAATGCTAAAGTCGTTTTACCTAAACCTGGTGGCCCATAAAGCAAAACGTGATCTAATGCCTCATCACGTTGTTTGGCGGCTTTAATATAAATGGACATTTCCTTTTTGACGCGCTCTTGGCCTAAATATTGGCTCAAAGTTTGCGGTCTTAAAGATAATTCCATTTCTTCTTCTTCAGGATTTTCAATTTGACCTGAAGTTACTGCATCATCTTGCTGCGTCAACAGTTTCACTTCCTTACTAAATCATCAATTGAACTTGTATCTTTACTATTATAACAAGAACTACTTTTTAAGCAGTAATGCTAAACCTTTTTTAATATATTGATCAGCAGTATCCGCATCCACTTTTTCAAGTTTTGGCGTAATACGATCTACTTCCTTTTGTGTATACCCTAAAGCGATCAAAGCTAAAAGTGCATCGTTTAATGCCGGTGAAATTTCCTCGCCGCTATCCGTTCGATCAAGACGAGCAACGTAATCACCCAGCTTGCCTTTCAAATCTAAAACAATCTGTGAAGCAGTTTTCTTACCAACACCTGGGAATCGCGTTAAATATTTGACTTCTCCCTGCTCAATGGCCTCAGCCAAGGAATTGCTGTCTTCAGCTGCCATAATAGCCATTGCACTTTTAGGACCAATGCCACTAACGCTTAATAATTTAAGAAACAGCCCTTTATCATCTTGACTTTGAAAACCATACAAAGTAATGCCAGTATCACGCACAACCTGTTCAATATAAACCTTAGCCTTTTGTCCTTGTTTATAGGCAAAAGGCGTTGGGCTATAAACCTTATAGCCTACGCCATTAACATCAACTACCACATAACTAGGCGTAATTACAGAAATTACGCCTTCAAAATATTCGTACATTTAATCATCCTTTTTGAACATTTTTCTCAATTCATTTTGACTCATTCGTACCAAAATAATGCGTCCAGATGCGTCATGATATGGATCAGTAGTTTTACGCAAATCTGTCAAAATTTGTTTAGCCTCAGCGGCTGATAATTGGATTTTACCCTTAATCGCTTTTTTTGCTTCTAAAGCCGCTACTCGTTTAAATAAGTTATTTGATTTACCTTTATCCAAATTTAAATAACCATCTAAAATTTGGCGAATGGTCTCTTCAACATTATTCTGAATCCAAGTAGGATATGAGCGTACAATAAAACTATTTTGACCAAAATCCTCTAAATGAATGCCGATTTGCTTGATCTGATCAATCTTATCTTTAATTTGAATAAAATCCAAATTACCAAATTCTAGCACAATCGGTGTCAGCAAACCTTGTTGAACTATCTTCTTAGCTGCAATCATTTGATAAGTTTTTTCAAATTGCAATCGTCTGCGCGCAGCTACTTGATCAATTAAAAATAGATCGCCATTGTTTTCTGCAATGATATAAGTATCGGTTTGCCCAACATAAGCTAATCTAGGCAAGTTATTGGCTAAAGTTTCATCCCCATTTGAAATTACTTCTTGATCAGCCACCGAAGAACTAAATGGCGTTAACTGTTGTTGCCGTGATACATTTTGATCCCAAGTTTTCGTAATAATATATTTATCATCTTCACGTGGTTTATTGAGATCAACATATTGTGCATCTGACTTAGTTTCAGTTGCTTTGTTTTCTTCAGGCTTTGTGGTTAAAAATTCAGGTTTATCTGCCTGATCATGCACTTCTGGTATTTTTTTACGTGCTGTATTTACCACATCTTGATTCAGATTAAGTTGCAATTGATCAACCAATGTTTCACGCTTATTCTCTAAATTAGCAAAAGCATCAGTTTGTTCAACTTTTTCCACAAGTGCATTACTAATAGCAGTGGTAATCAAACGACTTAACTCTTTTTCTTTTGACAGACGAACTTCTTGTTTAGTGGGATGCACATTGACATCAACCAATAAAGGATCCACTTTGATAGACACAACTACAATCGGATAATGCCGAGCCGTTAATTTGGAACCGTAGCCATCCATAATAGCTGTATTAAGTTGAAAGTTTTTAATATATCTGCCATTAAGCAAAATTGAAATAAAATTACGTGTAGATCGTGTCAATTCAGGCTTCGACATCAGACCAGAAACTTTAAAGTCATTATCTTTAGTAGAGAAATTTTCCATCCCTTCAGCAATATGACGACCATAAACATTAGCAACAGTCTGCTTTAAATTGCCATTACCTGTCGTTCTGAGCAAAATTTTGCCCGTATTCGATAAGGTAAAGGAAACTTGTGGATAACCCAATGCTAGTCGGTTAATAATATCCACAATTTTCATAATTTCAGTCCGTGGACTCCGTAAATATTTAAGCCGTGCCGGCGTATTAAAGAATAGATCACGAACAGTAATCTTAGTTCCTTTTCTAGCAGCAGCATCCTCTTGTCCTTTTTTATTGCCACCACTAAATGTTGCTCTAACACCAATTGCTCCTTCAGTTGCTGTTAAAATTTCCACATGACTAACTGCAGAAATTGAAGCCAAAGCTTCACCACGGAAACCTAATGTCGCTACTTTAAACAGATCATGTTCATTACTAATCTTACTTGTTGCATGCCGAGTAAAAGCTAAATCTACCTGATCTCGAGCAATTCCCGTTCCATTATCCTGGACTACAATTTGCTTTAAACCAGCATCTACAAAGTCAATTCTGATTCGAGTCGCACCTGCATCCAGCGAGTTTTCTACCAATTCTTTGACCACACTGGCAGGACGTTCAATAACTTCCCCCGCTGCGATTTGATTGGTTAATGTCTCAGATAACTCATGAATTTTGGGCATAATTAATTGTCATCCTTTAGATCTTTTTGCCAATCCGCTACCATTTGCATAATTTGGAGTGGCGTTTTGTCGGCTAAATAGAGATTAGAAATATCATCTAACACATCTTGTTCGGCATCAGTGATTGCTGGCTTGTCATTTTGTGTTTGTTCTTCATTGTCAGTGTTTTCCACAGGCTCTGCGAATAAATCTAATTGTTGACTCACTGGAGCTAATTCACTACCTTGAGCTTCTAATCGTTTCAATAACTTAGTAGCTTCCCGTAAAACTGCACGTGGCAATCCTGCTAATTGAGCAACGTGAATACCGTAACTTTGATCTGCTGGACCTGGTAAAATTTTGTGCAAGAAAATTAGCTTACCATTTTCTTCAGTAGCTCCAACGTGAATATTCTTCAAATGGTCCAGGGTTTCATCCAAATCTGTTAATTCATGATAGTGGGTCGCAAAGAGTGCCTTAGCGCCAACTTTGTCATGCAAATATTTAACGATCGCACCAGCTAAAGCCATCCCATCGTAAGTGGCAGTACCACGACCGATTTCATCAAACAGAACCAAACTACGCTTAGTCGCATATTGCAAGGCATCATTAGCTTCACTCATCTCGACCATGAAAGTACTTTGACCAGAGATCAGGTCATCGGCTGCACCAATTCTAGTAAAAATTTGATCAAAGACAGGCAGATCAGCACTATCAGCAGGAACAAAAGAACCAATCTGCGCCATAATCGCAATCAATGCCATTTGTCTCATGTACGTACTTTTACCTGACATGTTTGGTCCGGTAATTAGAAAAATATCGGTACCGGTATCCATTTTGACATCATTAGGGATGTATGAACCGGCAGTCATTACTTTTTCCACAACCGGGTGACGACCATTAACAACATCAATATCTTGATTATCAGTATGGAAGTGCGGCCTGCAGTAATTGTTCTGCTCGGCAACTGTCGCAAAACCACAGTAAACATCTAGAGCAGCTAACTGACTGCCTAATTTTTGCAAAGCCGGGATATACTTTTTGACTTCTTCACGCAATTTAACAAACAAGTCATATTCCAAGTCAGTTGAACGCGTCTGCGCTTCCAAAATCAGATTCTCATGCTCTTTCAATTCTGGAGTAATGTAACGTTCAGCGTTAGTTAAGGTCTGTTTACGAGTATACCGATCAAGTGGCACCTTGCTCTTATTGCCGTTAGAAACTTGAATGTAGTAACCAAAGACTTTATTGTAGCCGACTTTTAAGTTCTCAATACCGGTCTTTTGACGTTCATCAGCTTCCATTTGAGCAAGCCACTTTTTACCATTATTCATCGCATCTCGATAACGATCCAACTGTTTATCAACGCCATCACGAATTAAACCACCCTCAGTGGTTAACAATGGTGGATCTTTTACCAAGGTCGTGGAAATCATTTCAGCAACGCCTTTTAATGGATCAATCTTTTTGGCAAAATCTTCAAGCACATCACTATCTGATTGATTCAAAGCATCCAAAATAACCGGTACAGCTTGTAAAGAACGTGATAATTGCAATAACTCACGCGCGTTAACATTACCAAAGGCAATCCGACCAGTTAACCGTTCCAAATCATAGACGCCTTTAAGGGCATCAATAGCGTTTTCTCGCGTAAAGTAGCCATCAAGCAAAGCTTGCACCATTTCTTCACGATGATTGATTTCATCAACATTAAGTAGTGGTCGAGCAAGCCATTGCTTAAGTAGACGCCCACCCATCGCGGTGTGAGTCTTATCAAGCACCCAGAAAAGCGAACCCATCTTTTTGCCAGTCTTAGCAGACGCAATTAGTTCCAAATTATTCTGCACGGTGTGTGACATCTGCAGATATTGATTTACTTCATAACTCTTAGCAATCTGCAAGTGGGCCAAACTTCTCTTTTGGGTGGAAAGCAAGTAACCAACTAATTGCTTAGTTGCTTCCTTTTCTGCTTTATTGGTCAAATTTTGTTCAACATAAGAGATTTCTGCATGTTCACCCTCAATTGGCGTAGGCTCAGAAACAGTAATATTTGCCTTGTGCATAAAGTCTTTATTTTGTTCAGTTAACGGCCCATTATACACAACTTCCCGTGTTCTCAAAGACAAGAGTTCATTAGAAACGGCTTCAAAACTCTTCAAATGAGTAGCATAAATCTCACCTGTGGACAAATCACTGTAAGCTAAACCAAAGACACTTTTAGTAGTGACTACAGAAGTTAAATAATTAGAATCCTTCGCATCATTAGGACCTTCGCTCATCATAGTCCCAGGAGTTACCAGTTGAATGATTCCCCGTTTAACCATACCTTTGGCTTTCTTAGGATCTTCTAGTTGTTCACAAAGGGCAACTTTATATCCCTTTTCAACTAAAGTATTCACATAGGTATCCACAGCTAAGTGAGGAACTCCGGCCATTGGAATTGGATTCTTAGTTTTATTTGAACGGTGTGTTAGAGTCAATTCAAGAATCTGTGCGCCTTTAACCGCATCGTCTTCAAAAAGTTCATAGAAATCTCCGACGCGATAAAAAAGAAAGGCATCTGGATATTGCTTTTTAATTTCGTAATATTGCTCCATCATAGGAGTCGTACTTGCTTTAGCCATGTAATCTCTTTTCTATGTTTCATCTAGAGTAACTGTTAAATATTATACGCTATAAAGGAAGATAAAAGAAAAATTTCGAAGCTGAACTTTCTTCAACTTCGAAGTTTTTACGTTAGATTTATGAGAATAAGAATAATTCAACAATAAATTATTCTACGTTAATTTTTTATATCTAGAGAAAGATTAGATGATTCATTTTTATCTATATTTAATTTTCGCTGTACCACCTGCATTCCGATTAATTTTTTTGATTTCAGCTATTTTATTTTCATAATCTTTGATGACTAGAGAAACATTTTTTCGTCCTCGCCAGGAAGCATAACCAAAGATTAGCATCCCTAGTACACCAACAATCATAAGAACTATTCCTATGACAAAGAGTAGCAAAGTAGATTTATAAAAATAATAGATTAATACTAAACCTATCGCACTGGTAGTAAGGAAAAGTTGAAACCAATAACCCAAGTTTCTTAGCATATGCTTTTGATAAGCTACTTCTTTTTTATATCCATTTTGCATTTCCTCAATTGTCATTTTAGATAATCCTTTCTAAAATTAGTATTTCAAACCTGGGTTGAAGAATCCAACTAATACACCTAGAAGTGCAACAACAATTAAAATAATCATTGTCCAAATAGCTGATACATGCTTTTTAGCCATTAACCACCAGCAAAGCAAAGTTACAATAACAGTTAACAAGCCAGGGAAAATACTATCTAACTGTTTTTGTAAGTTTAAGAAAACCTTACCAGTAGAATCTTTTAATTGAAGTGAGGTAGTAACATTTACCCAACTTGCCAAAACACCACCGACAACCATTCCACCAATAATTGAAATAGCATGACGAATAGCTTTACCTTGTTTACCAATTAAAATTGATACAGCCTTATCACCTAATTTATAGCCACGGAAGTAAAGGAAACGTTGACCGAAGTATGCGATTAAATCCCAAACAACGATGTAGAAAATTGCTCCAATCGGTGAACCTTTTTGTGACATACCTAATGCCAAACCAAGCAAAATAGGAATTAAAGTACCATCAATTAATGAGTCACCAATACCAGCAATAGGTCCCATCAACCCGGCACGCATATCGTTAATGGTTTCACCATCAATACCTTTACCATTAGCACGAGCCTCTTCCATTGAAGCAGTGGTACCAATAATTACTGAACCTAACATAGGGTTAGTATTAAAGAAGGCAGTATAAGCATGAATGTTTTTCTGCTGTTCTTCTTTATTTGGATAAAGCTCTTTAATAATTGGAAGCATTGAAGCTAAGTATCCAAATGTCTGCATGTGTTCCTGTGAGAAACAAGTTAAAGCTCCCCAGAACCACAAGTTAAAAGATTTATTTAATGTTTTCTTACTAATCTTTTTTTCGTTACCTGTGTCCATAATTAGATATCCTCCTCTTCTTCATCGTCATCATCATCGGTGTCTGAGGCTGAAGCGTTTGCAGTTTCACCGCTGTGATTATCATTCTTAGCACCAAACATTTCAATTTCATAAAAGATCATTGCGAAGAGCAATGAAATAATAGTGATAGAAACTAAGTTTAGGTGTAATGAAGCGGCTAAAGTGAACCCAACTAAAAATGGAATAAAGTCAACTGAAGTGTTAACAATTTGACGAAGTAAGATAGCAATACCAACACAAGGAAGCATAGCACCCACAGTGAACAAAGTTTTCATTGGAATACCATCCATAGGCAAAGCAGTACGTAAAGCAGTAACAGCTTGAGCTCCAAAGTGAGTCATAATTACAGTTGGAATAAATGAGAAGCAAAGGTGTGAAATCCATGGCCAACCAAAGTCAACGCCATATAATCTATTTAGTTTGTTTCTTTCAATATCTTTCCAACCAAAGGCTTGCCAAATCAAGTTCATAAAGGCAACGGCGTAGAACAATACTGAACCGACAGTACCTACTAATGTACCCAATGATTTAGCCATATTAGCAGCATCACTACTAAATGGATTAAGTCCACGTGAACTAATAGCAACCATGGCTAAAGGAATACCAATGTAAGAAATTGCACGAACATCAGCAGCAACTGTACCACCTGGGGTAACTAAAGCAATATAAACAAGCTGCGTAGCAACACCACAAGCAATACCTAAAGGAACATTACCTAAAATCAAACCACATACGAGTCCACCAACTAAAGGACGTCCGATAGTGTAGTTACCTACTGCTTGACCGGCCATACATGAGTTGGAACATAAACAAGCAAATAAACCCAAAATGCAGGCTTGTAACCAACTTATTGTCATTTTTATCTCCCTCTTTTTTATTTCAAAAAGATTATTAATTAATAGCCAAACTTACTCTTGCATTTATCCCAGTAACCAATTTGTTTATCAGGAAGAAGAGCAAAGTGAATCTTATAACCCTTTTCTGCCATTGCTTCAAAGGCTGCACCTTCCTCTTTAGTAAAGGATTGGTTATCTCCTAATTTAATTGCACCAGGACGATCGTTACCTGGCCCAACAACTACTTCCTTTACATCACTAGGGACAAAATCCCAATCAACCAAAATCTTCTTCATATCAAGTGGATTCTTGGTAATTAAGAAGTAACGGGTTTTAGAAGCTAATACCTTATCCTTTACTTTGTTAAAATGATCCATTGTCCAAACAAAGCATTTTTTACCTTGACCTTCAGCTGCTGATTTATAAGCTTCTTTCAAAATAGCATTGTTATGAGCTTTATCATTAACAGCGATAATACCATCACAGGGTACTTCCTTTGCCCAACGAGTGGTAATTAAACCGTGAATCATACGATCATCAATTCTAACTAATGAAACTGACATAATTTTTACCCCCTAAGATTTAAATATCATCGTCATCATCATTGTCTTCAGATGATGGAATCTCATATTGTTGAACAGCGGTTTTAGCTTCACTTAAAGCCGTTTTAGCAATTGTTTCCTTATCCATTGTGTCCAGAGAAACTGTAGCAGTTAAAGCCATTGTAAAGTTCATGCCACCTAAGACAACAGCTCTATTTAAAAGACCATTTTCTGAAAAGACATTCAGGAAAGTAGTCAAAGGACTTCCACCGATAATGTCAGCCAATACGATAAATTCATCATTATCTTTAAAGCTGTGTTTATCGAGAAAATCTTCTACTTCTTTCTTGAAATCATCGGCAGATTTACCATTATGCAAGCATAAAGCAAATACTCGATCATTGGCATCCCCTGCAAACATTTCTAAAGAAGTTTTGACTCCCTCTGCAAAGCGACCATGAGAAACCATGATTAGATATTTCATACTTTTTCTCCTCTCGTTTGTTTACAATGTAAATTTATCATTTAAACAAGCGCTTACATAGTGTCAAATGTAACTCATACTTGAAATTTTTATATGACATTTGTCACATTTCAAAGATTAACTATAATATTGATATATTTTTTCGTAGTAAAATTAAAAAAAGAGAATGATTATGAAAAAGAAACACTATACATTAAATAAATATTTATTTATCGAACTACTAGCAACAATAGCCCTTATAGTTCTTACACTATTTTTCTACTTTTTTCATATAGGGCACCGTACACCGATAAAAATTGGTGCCACTTATATGACAATGAACAATGAATTTTATCCCATTCTAAATGAACAAATAGCTAATAAAATTAATAATAAAAATGATCTCTTATTAAGCCGAGATCCAGCATTAAATCAACGAAAACAAATTGAGGAAATTCATTCTTTTATTCAAAAAGGCGTTAAAGCTATTATTATTAATCCAGTTAATGGAAAATCTTCACAGTTAAATAAAGCTCTTAAAGAAGCCAAAGAGGCTGGGATAAAAATCATTGTAGTAGACAGCCCTATTAAAAATTCAAAATATATTGATTGTACTATCGAATCTGATAATTATCATGCTGGACAACTTGATGCTAAATATCTATTATCCCAACGAAAACACGGCAAAATTTTACTTCTAGAACATAAATCTGCTATCTCTGGAGTAGAAAGAATCAAAGGATTTACAGATACAATTCACAAAAGTAAATATGCTAAAAATTTCAAGATAGTTAAACGACTCAATACATATGGACAATCAGAAACGTCCCTACCACTCGTAACTAAAACAATAAAAGAAGGTACAAGCTTTAATATAATTATGTCTTTAAACGATCGAGCTGCTATTGGAGCACTTGCTGCTCTTGACTCTACTAAATATCCTCACCGCGTTTTTGTATATAGTGTTGATTGATCCGAAAATATGAAAAAAATGTTTTCTATCAATCCTAATATAAAAGCTACTGTTGCTCAATCGCCTTTAAAAATGGGAAAAGTTACGACTAAAGTTGTTTATCGATTAATCGAAAACAAGAAAGTTCCCAAGAAAATTATTATTCCAGTTGATTTAATCAATCAAAAGAATTTGACTCAACATAATATAAGTGGGTGGCAATAATGACATTCCATCAAATTATTAAATTAAGAAATTTATTGTTAGGAATTAATTTTATCGCAGTTTTATTTAACAGCTCTTTATTCCTATTTTTAAGTCGTTATATTAGCGAAAATCAATTAGATTATCAGCTTTTAACAAAACTGAATTCTATTCCTTCAAACCCTATGTCAGTTTTTATAAAGAGTTTAATTTTATTTTTTGTCCTAGCTACAACAATTATTGTTAGACAAATTAAAGCTTTTTCAAAATTAGCTAATAATTGCATATTAATATTTGAACTAATTTTAGCTCTTGCAATATTTTTCATACTAAACATGTCGTACAATGGAATTTTTTTACTAGTTTTCATTAACCTTTTTCTTACTAATAAAGACGAAGTGGAATTTAATAAATATAAATTTTGGTTGCTAGCCGGTTTTATGTTGTTAATTTTATTTTCTTTATCTGATCAAAATTTAATTAATGATTTCATTAAAGCACCTAGTTTATCTTCTTACATTGCTTTTTTACCTCAATCAACTGGTTCTATGCTCTCTTTTATTAGGAGTTTTCTTTCTCTTACAAACCTAATGCTTTTTATTGTAATTCTGCTCTTCTATGCTCAATATTTAAGCTCACGTGAACAAGAACTTAAAAACAAGCTTGAAATCAGTAAAGAATTCAAGTCAATGGCTGATTTAACTGAACATATCTCTCACGACAAAGATCGCGAAAGATTAGCACGAGATATACATGACACAATTGGGCATACACTAACTGGTTTTGCCGTTGGTTTAGATGCTGCGATTGTATTAGTTGATATAGATCCTAATGCTGCTAAAAAGCAACTAACTAAAGTGTCAGGATCCGTTAAAGATGGATTAATAAATATTCGCAAATCTTTAAACAGAATTCGCCCTGGCGCATTGGACAACTATACTTTCAAAGCAGCTTTAGAAGAGTTACTTCATGAATTTCAAACCATTTCCCATTTACAAATTACTTTAGAATATAATTGGGACGCAGAAAAATTAGAAAAAACTACGGAAGACGTAATTTTTCATATCATTGAAGAAACCATTACTAATTCTTTAAAGCATGGTCATGCTAAAGAAATAACTGTCATATGTAGTATGAAAGAGAATTATTATCAATTAGTTATTCACAATAATGGTCGTAATGCTCCCGATTTTAAACCTGGCATTGGCTTAACTTACTTACAGGACTTAGTTTCTAGTATTGGCGGAAAAATTAAATTTGATGGTAAAGTAGGATTTACAACTATAGTATTAATTCCCAAGGAGAGTAATATAAATGATTAAAATTCTAATAGCTGATGATCAAGAATTAATAAAAGATTCAATCAAAATTATTCTTGAAGTTAATCCTAAATATACTGTTACTGATACAGTAAAAAACGGCAAAGAAGCATTAGAAAGCATTAAAAAGAACAAACCCGACATTGTATTAATGGATATTCGAATGCCAGTAATGGATGGAACAGTATGTACTAAACATATTAAAGAAAAATACCCTGATATCAAAGTTATTATTTTAACCACCTTTGACGATGATGATTTTATTTTTAGTGCCTTAAAATATGGAGCATCTGGTTATTTATTGAAAGGAGCATCTCCACAAGAACTTTATAAAGCAATCGACACCGTCAATGCCGGTGGAGCAATGATTAATCCAAATATTGCAGGAAAAGTTTTTAAATTATTCTCCAAAATGGCTCAAAGCAATTATGCTATTTCTGTAAATACTAATGAAGTTAAAAATTTAAGCAAAAGTGAATGGCAAGTTATTCAGCAAGTTGGTTTAGGACGTACTAACAAAGAAATTGCCCAAAAGTTATTTCTATCAGAAGGTACCGTCAGAAATTATATTTCTAAGATTCTTAGCTGTCTTCAACTTCGAGACAGAACTCAGTTAGCAATTTGGGCTGTTCAAAAAGGTGTAATTAATAAGGATTTTGATTCATGAAATTGCAGATAAAAAAAACTATTTTTTATTTAAGTATTTCACTATTATTGCTAGGTACCGGAATTGGCTTCAGTTATCATATATGGAAAATCAATCATACTTTAACTATTGGTATCTATACTGGTAGCATGTGGAATATGTCTGATAACCATCAGTATCAAGTAATCGATTATGCTATTAAAGAGTTCAAAAAGATACATCCTGATATACAAATTAACTATGAAAATGGAATTTCAAAAGCAGATTACCGTAATTGGTTAAGCGAAAAAATTGTGCAAGGCAATAGTCCTGATTTAATGATAGTACCTGATGATTCATTTAATTTACTAGCTAACAATGGCGAATTTAAAGATCTAGCCGGATATATGAATAGAGATAAAATATCAGATAAAATATTTTATCCCGTAGCACTTAAAGCTGGAGAATTAAACAATGAACAATATGCTTTACCTTTTCAAACAAATCCGCAATTTATGGTTATGAATAAAAAGGTGCTTCTTAGAAACAATATAAAAATTCCATCTTTTAATTGGACACCATCAGACCTAAAAAGAATCTGTCTTTCTTTATCTAATTCTAAAAAGAAAAACTCTGATTTAGGAATAACTTCAAATTATACTTGGAGTAATGCTATTTTAGGTTACAATTTTAAATTTAATCAGAATAAAGATAATCCTATTCAATTAACTAGTCCATCTGCTATCAAGGGATTTAACCTAATCGAATCTTTAAAAGCCATTGAGCAAACAAACAAAAACAATAGTAGACAAGCATTTGATAAAGGAAAAGTTGCTTTTACCCCTATGACTTTAGCTCAATATCGTACATATACTTCTTACCCATATTACGTAACTACTAACAATAAGAATATTACTTGGAATTGCCTTAAAATGCCCCAGATTTTTCAAGCCAAAGCAACACATGTAGATGTTGCAATGTTTGCTATTGCTAAACAAGCCCATAATCCTAATCTTGCATGGAAATTACTTAAAATGCTATGTATTAACAAAAAAATTCAGCAAAAAGCTATGACTGTCAATAAAGGTTGTTCAGCTTTACCATCAGTAGTACTAAATCCTAAAATGCAAAGAGTTTTAAATAATGATAAGCAAAGTAATTTAACCACAACTAAGCTAGACAAAATTATGCGAAATGGTTGGTCTACACCTAAATTCAAGAATTTTAATGATGTATATTCTTATCTTGATTATGCTATTAATAAAGCTCTGGCTAATGACCAATTAGACAAACAAATATTTTATATTCAACAACAAGCAAACGAAGAATTAATTAATTAGTTCCAGAAACAAAAAGGCTTTAGAATTGAACTTCCTTACTCAATTTTGAAGCCTTTTTAACATTTATTTTCTACTGAACTTAATTTTGGTTGCAGTAGCTATCTCATTTAGCAAACCTACGGTTACGTTCATAGAACCTGATTCAATTCTACTAATAGTTGATTGTGGTTTACCAACATACTTAGCAAATTCTTTCTGCGTCATTCCTAAATCATCACGCATATCACGTACCATAACAGCAGCATTTAAGTTTAAATCTTGTTGTTCAAAGCCTTTAGCTAATTTAGGATTTTCCTTAATCCTTTTGTCGATGTACTTATCAATGAAACTTTTCTTATTCATGTAGAAAATATATCACGTCTACTATATTGAGGCAAAGAAAAACTTCGAAGCTGAACTTTCTTCAACTTCGAAGTTTTTAAATATCTATTTGGATTTGAGCTAGAGTGAGAGTTCTTACTAGTAGCAATATTTCTAAGAACTACAATTACACATTCCTGAAGCACCTGCACCGCCTTGTGGAGCAGCTG
>NZ_AZFO01000028.1 GCF_001436305.1 Lactobacillus ultunensis DSM 16047
CCACTTTAGTGGGATTGTATCAAAAGTTCTGTCGCATTTTTTAGACATAAAGCAAAACGGAAAAATACATTAAAATTGATCCCAGCATGACGAATAAATGCCAGATTGTATGAATAAAAGGCACATTACGCATACTGAAAAGAATAGCTCCGACCGTGTAAGCAACGCCACCTCCAACTAATAGCCAGAATCCGGTAGGACTGAGTCGGACGTATAAATAGGAGCCGGAAAGAATAACTAACCAACCCATGGCTACGTAAAGAATCGTATCGAAGATTACGTGTTTACCACGATTGAAAATGTAGTAGATAATTCCAAAAATTGTTAGGCCCCAGATTAGACCGAATAGAGTCCATCCCCACGCACCACCTATGGCTACTAGAGAGTAAGGGGTGTAGGAACCAGCAATTAATAGAAAAATTGATGAATGGTCAAAAATTTGAAAAACATGTTTAGCACGAGTGAAAACTAAACTATGATATAGAGTTGAAAATAAATAGAGTAGAACTAAGCATGATCCATAAATCGTAAAAGTAACAATTCTCATTGGACTTCCAGTATGGGCCGCTTTGACGATTAAGATAACTAATCCAGCTACTGCTAGGCCAAAGCCAATACCATGAGTAATTGCACTAAAAATATTATCTAAAAGGTAATACTTGTCGGATCTATGTTTAGGTTCTTGCCAAAGTTTGCTAATTTTCATTACGCAACAATCCAATCATTCCTTTTTTCTTAAGTAATTTTTTTGATACAATACAGTATATATGTTGCTCACATTTTATCATAAAAATGGGTAAACAAATTAGAATTGAAGGCGAATACGTTGTCAAAAATAAAAGTAATGACGGATTCTTCCGTCCAATTAACACCAGAAGAAATTAAAAAATATGATATTACTGTCGTACCTTTAACTATTACTATTGATGGTAAATCCTATATTGATGGAGAAGATATCACAAGAAGTGATTTCGTTAAAAAGATGAATGAGGCAGAAAACCTACCTAAGACGAGTCAACCACCAATTGGCCGTTTTGTAGATACTATCAAGAAGTTAACCGCTGATGGTAGTCAGGTAATTGGTATCTTTTTAGCCAAGGCTTTAAGTGGAACAATTGATGCGGCACGTCAGGCAGCTGAAATTGCTGGTCAAACAGATAATGTCACTATTATTGATTCCGAACTGACAGACAGAGCAGAAGGTTTTCAGGTTTTAGCTGCAGCTAAAGATAGTCAAGCTGGCAAGAGTATGGATGAAATCGTGGCTCATGTCAAAAAGATTAGAGATAATCAAACTCTTGAGATGATGGTTGTTAATCTGAAAAACTTAATTAAAGGTGGTCGTTTAGGAGCTTTATCTGGACGAATTGCAACAATGTTGAATATTAGAATTGTTTTGCAAATGCCACATGGAAAATTAAAAGTAGCTAAAAAAGGTAGAGGTAAAAAATTTACCCGTGCTTTTGACGAACGAGTTTTAAAAGAAATCGAAGAAAATAAGGATCGCATTAAAGAAGTTGGTATTTCTTATGTAGATACTCCAGAACCGATGCATGAATTGGCTGATAAGATCAAGCAGATCAATCCAGATATCAATGTCTTAGTTGCAGAAACTAGTCCAATTATTGCTACTCATGCAGGTAATGGAGCTTATGCGATTTTGTTTTATGTGGAGTAATTATGGCCTATCGAGAAAGTTTTTATCGCTATTTAATGACGCAAAGAGATCCTGATTCTGCAGATGAGGTGGCTCAATTTGCTAATAATGCTCAACATGATTTAAGTTTTCCTAAGCAAGAACAAAATTATGAGAAACTCTCAGATTATTTAGAACTCAACGCTAGTTATTTACCAAGCATGTCCATTTTTGATCGCGCATACAGAATGTATGAAGATAAAATGATGTATTAAGTCCAAGCCTCTAAAATGCCTGGGCTTTTTTATTAAATGAGAAAATAATATGAAAGTAATGATTTTTATTGGATTTATTGTATTTGCAGTTGCTGCAGCTACAATTATCCAACAGCGTTTTTTTAAGAAAATCTCGGTCAACTATGTTGCTATGTTAATCGGTATAGCGATTGCATTAGTACCTCAAACGAATACGTTGATTGAAAGCTTTAATTCTGAAGTTTTTATGGGATTAATTGTTGCACCTCTATTGTTTTTTGAGGGACAACGAACGAGACTACACAATGTTTTGCGGAGTTGGCGTGCTATTGTAGGTTTGACCGTGGTAATGATTATTTTAACCACAGTTGCTGGTGGTTTTGCTGTTTATATCAGTGTGGGAATTTCTTTGCCTTTATCGTTTATTCTGGCGGCAGTTTCAACACCAACTGATGCCACGGCTACAGAATCTGTTATTCATGGTTTAAAATTACCTAAAAAGATAGCCTTTTATTTAAAGGATGAATCACTTTTTAATGATGCGTCAGGTATTATTTTGTTAAATATGGCCGTTGATTGGTATATTCATAAACAACTAAATGTGGGACGAGCAATTGGCAATTTCTTGTACTCTGCTGGCGGTGGCATTATCTTGGGATTTTTAATTGCCACGCTATTAGTATTTTTACGTCAAGCTAGTTTAAGATCTACGCATCATCTAGCTAATAGTGTGTTTATGCCGATAGAGGTTATATTTTTTCTCACACCGTTTATTATTTATTTCTTAGCGGAAACCATAGAAGTATCAGGAATTATTGCTGTGGTTGCTGCGGGATTAGTTCATAATGTTGAATTTGAACGAAGTAGATTGACAGATTCTGCCATTTCGTATAATAGTATTCAATTTTCAGATTTAATTATTGCTATACTTAATGGAATCGTCTTTTTATTGTTAGGGATTATTATGATTCGTGCCATGAAAGAGGATGTATTTAATCAACAAACAATTGACGCAATTCTAATTGGCGTAATTTTATATGTAGTCAATCTTGTTGTTCGATTTATTTATTGTCGTTTTTTATTATCAGTTAAAAATAAGATAACCAGTAAAGATGCGTGGATCTTTAGTCTGGGTGGTATTCACGGTGCGGTAACTTTTGCTTTGGCATATGCTCTAAGTGAATTAAGAGTAAGCATAGCAGACTATCATTTAATTTTGCTTAGTGGGATTACTTTAATTTTACTTAGTATGATAGTCCCGACAATTCTTTTTAGATTTATGCTAGAAGAAGATAAACCTGATCTTGAACAGAAAAAAGAAGTTGAACGAGTTCGTGTTGAAATGGTTCAATATGCGATGAAAAAAATGAACCAAATTTATTTGCCTAAGAAGATTAGAAAACAGCTTGAATTTGATTTACGCGCGCAAATGAATCAAACTTCGATTAGGGATTTTATGAAAGAAATAAAATACACTGTCAAGCAGAAAGAATTAACAGAAGATCAAAAAGAATTTAGAGCTGAAGTATATCGCTATGCTTTTAGACAGGAACGAAACTATTTAGGGAAAATTGCCGAGGTAATTTTCTTAGGTGATGAAGAAAATTAGTTAGATATAAAGAAAGAAGAGATTTTATGGCAACAATTCAATGGTATCCGGGTCACATGAATAAAGCTCGTAATCAGTTGGAGGATAAGTTAAATTTAATTGACGTTTTAGTTGAAGTGCTTGATGCTCGAATTCCTGAATCATCTAGAAATCCGATGATTGAAGAATTAGTTGGTAACAAGCCACACATTATTATTTTGAACAAAGCGGATTTAGCAGATCCTAATTTGACTAAGGAATGGGCTAAAAAGCTAAGTGGAGCGAATAAATATGTTTTAGCTTTAGATTCTCTGCACAATACTAATATGCAAAAGTTGATTTCTTTGGTTAAAAAAGCTTCGGCTGAAAAAACTAAAAAGCTAGAAGCTCGTGGTGCTTCCAATCCTACTATTAGAATTGCTTTAGCAGGAATACCTAATTGTGGTAAATCTACTGTTATTAATCGACTGGTAGGTCGTAATGTGGCTGAGGTAGGTAATAAGCCTGGTGTGACTAAAGGGCAAAGATGGCTGAAAACTAGTGCAAATATTCAGGTTTTGGATACACCAGGTATACTTTGGCCTAAATTCTCTGATCAAGAAGTTGGCTATAAACTCGCTGCGTTTGGTGCAATTAAAGATAGCGTTTTTCATGCGGATGACGTTGCTTTGTTTGTTTTGGAAAATCTGCGTGAACATTATTTAAAGAATTTAGTTAAATTCTCTAAGTTAAATCAAAGTGATATTGAGAATTTGGCAGATGCTGATATTTTATTGGCAATGACAGAAAAATACGGGATGCGCGATGATTATGACCGTTTTTCACTATTCATGCTCCAGCGTCTGCGTAAAGGAGCAATTGGAAGGATTACGTTAGATAGACCATGACAATCAAAGAAATCAAAGAGATGCTCAAAAAAACGGTCTCAGAAGAAGAACTTGATTCTTTAAAGCAAGATCCACGAGCTGGCGTACAAAAACTGTTAATAAGCTACCATAAGAGACAAGCAAAAGTTTTGGAGAAAAAAGAATCTTTTCTTAAGAGATTCAGTTATGAAAAGGAATTTTGGCAAAAAAATCAGTGTGTTGGTGGTGTTGATGAAGTAGGCCGTGGACCTTTAGCTGGGCCTGTAGTAACGGCAGCGGTAATTATTGATCAAGATTTTGATTTGCTAGATGTTAATGACTCTAAAAAATTAAGTCCTGAAAGACGGTTAAAACTTTACCCTAAAATCTTAGAAGAGGCTGTTAGTGTTGGGATAGGCGTCAAAAGTCCAGCCGTAATCGATCAAATTAATATATATGAAGCTGACCGTCAGGCGATGGCTCAAGCCGTAAGAGCGTTAAATATCAAGCCTGATGCTCTGCTAGTAGATGCAATGGATGTATCGGTTGATTTGCCTCAAGTTAAATTAATTAAAGGGGATGCTAAGTCGAATTCTATTGCTGCTGCTTCGATTGTGGCTAAAGTCTTTCGAGATAAGTTGATGGATGATTATGCTAAAATTTATCCTCAGTATGGTTTTCCTAATAATGCTGGTTATGGTACAAAAGAACATATTGAGGCCTTGAAAAAGTATGGTCCAACACCAATTCATAGAAAAACCTTTGCCCCAGTAAGTGATTTTTTTAAATAATTTAAAACTCTGAAGAGAAAAAAGCCTTTTTTTGCGTAATAAACAATGGAGGCTTTTTTATGAATAAAACAGAATTTTTATTAAAATTAAAATTGCAAAAGGGCATCGGCTACGTCAAATTACTAAAAATTGCTAATCAGCTTAATGAAGAAAGAAGCATTAAAATTAGTGATCTGCGAGAATTAGATTTATCACAAAAGCTGTTAGATGCCTGTGTTCGTGCTTTTCGTGATTCTGAATTAGATCGATTGGTAAGACAGATTTATCAGCAATGTCAAGTCGTGGGCTTCTTTGATGAAGCTTATCCTCAAAAGTTGCGTCAGATTTATCGTCCGCCAATAATTTTATTTGTACAGGGAGATATTTCTTTGTTGGCGAAAGAAACGATGACTATTGTAGGTTCACGATATCCGACAAATTATAGCGAAAGAGTAATTAATCGAATAGTTCCTAATTTAATAAAAAAAGAGATAGTTATAGCTAGTGGTCTAGCAAAAGGAGTTGATTCTTTGGCTCATCAAGCTGCCTTAAGAAATCAAGGAAAGACAATAGCAGTTATTGGTAATGGACTTAATCACTCTTATCCACGTCAAAATTTTGATCTGCAAAGAGAGATTATTCAAAATGGTGTAGTAATTAGCGAGTATCTACCAGATACTCCACCGCGACCCTTTAGGTTTCCAGAAAGAAATCGGATTTTGGCTGGTTTGAGCAAAGGAGTAATTATTACCGAAGCCAAAGAAAAATCTGGTTCTTTAATCACAGCTAATTTGGCAATGCAAGAAAATCGAGATGTTTATGCAGTGCCTGGACCAATTACCAATCAGCTTTCAGCGGGGCCCAATCAATTAATTGAAGATGGAGCAATACCAATCATAGATTTTAAAATTTGACAAAGGAAAGATTTGACAATTCATAAAGTATTATTTAATCTGTGGACTGTATATTGTAAAAATAATATTTAAATAAGGAGGCATTTAATGCCTACTAAAGCGAAAAGTAAATCAAAAACTAAAAAACGTAAAAAAACACTGGTCATTGTGGAATCACCTGCAAAGGCCAAAACTATTGAAAAGTATTTAGGAAGAAATTATCACGTTATTGCTTCCAAGGGTCATATTCGGGATTTGCCGAAGTCACAAATGGGAATAGATTTTGACGATAACTATAAGCCAAAATATATTTCTATTCGTGGTAAAGGCGACACGATTAAAGAGTTGAAGAGTGAAGCAAAGAAGGCAAAAGAAGTTTATTTAGCATCCGACCCCGATCGTGAAGGGGAAGCTATTGCATGGCATGTAGCTCATGCCTTGAATTTAGATGAGAAAGCTAAAAATCGTGTAACTTTTAATGAAGTTACCAAGGATGCAGTTAAAGAAAGCTTCAAGCATCCTCGTACGATTGATATGGATACAGTAGATGCACAACAAGCTCGGCGTGTCTTGGATCGAATTGTTGGTTATTCTCTTTCTCCAATTCTTTGGGCTAAAGTTAAGAAAGGCTTAAGCGCTGGTCGTGTTCAATCAGTAGCTTTGAAGTTAGTAATTGATCGCGAAAAAGAAATTAAAAACTTTAAGCCAAAAGAATATTGGTCAATTGATGCTGAATTCAGCAAGGGCAAAGAAAACTTTAAGTCAGCCTTTTATGGCGTAGATGGTAAGAAGAAAGAATTACCAAATATTGATGCTGTAAAAGATGTTTTGGCAAAAATTGACAAACGAAAGAATTTCGAAGTTGAAAAAGTTGTTTCTAGACAACGTCGTCGTCAACCGGCTGCTCCATTTACTACTTCAACTATGCAACAGGAAGCCAATAAACGTTTAGGCTACAGAACGCGTCGGACAATGAGCATTGCCCAACAACTATATGAAGGAATCAGTTTGGGTAAGCAGGGAACTGTAGGTTTGATTACTTATATGAGAACCGACTCTAAACGTACTTCACCTGTAGCTCAACAAGAAGCTTCTAAATTCTTGCATGAAAAGTATGGTGCCGAGTTTGCAGCTAAGAGTCAACGTCACTTTAAGAATCAGGAGGACGCTCAAGATGCCCACGAAGCAATTCGTCCAACTAGTGTTTATCGCACGCCGGAATCATTAAAGAGCGTTTTAACCACAGAACAATATCGCTTGTATAAACTGATTTGGTCACGTTTCTTAGCTAGTGAAATGACTCCAGCAGTATATGACACAGTAAGAGCTGACATCGTTCAAAATGGTGTGATTTTTAGAACTACTGGTTCTAAGATGAAATTCGCAGGTTTTACCAAAGTTTATGATAATCAACAGGAGAAAAATGTTGATTTGCCAGAATTAAACGAAGGCGACAAGGTAAAAATGACGAAGTCAGATAATAAGCAGCACTTTACTTTGCCACCTGCACGTTATACTGAAGCTAGTTTAGTACATGCTTTGGAAGAAAATGGCGTAGGTCGTCCATCAACGTATGCACCAACTATTGATACTATTCAACGGCGCTATTATGTGAAACTTGAAGGTCGTTCTATTGTACCAACTGAATTAGGAGAAATTGTTGATACTTTGATTGAACAATTTTTCCCAGATATTGCTAATGTCGACTATACTGCTCATTTGGAAAATGAATTGGATGAAGTCGAAGACGGTAAAAAACAATGGGCTCATGTAGTTGATGAATATTACCAACCATTTAAGAAAGAATTGAACAAAGCTGACAGTGAAATTGAAAAAGTCCAAATCAAGGATGAACCTGCCGGTTTCAATTGTGATATCTGTGGTGCCCCAATGGTAATCAAGATGGGACGTTACGGGAAGTTCTATGCATGTTCTCGCTTCCCCGACTGTCGTAATACCAAGCCAATTGTAAAGAAAATTGGCGTAGTTTGTCCTAAATGTGGCAAGGGTGAAGTAGTCGAAAAGAAGTCAAGAAGAAACCGTAAGTTCTATGGCTGTTCTCGTTACCCAGAATGTGACTTTGTTTCATGGGATAAGCCAATTGGCAGAAATTGTCCTAATGATGGACATTTCTTAGTTGAAAAGCGTTCTAAGAAGGGACCAATTGTCTTATGTCCTAATGGCGATTATCGTGAAGAACCTCAAGAAGGCGAAAGCAATAAGTAATATTTAAGAATAGCTGAAAGTAAAATAAATATTTGCTGAACGTGCTATTCTTAATTAAAAAAGAAAAATAGGTGATTAAATGCCCAAAAATGTGACTGTAATTGGGGCAGGACTTGCAGGAAGCGAAGCAACTTGGCAATTAGCTAAGCGTGGAATTCATGTAGATCTGTATGAAATGCGTCCAAAGAAAGAAACTCCTGCTCATGAAACTGGTGAATTTGCAGAACTAGTTTGCACTAATTCTATGCGTTCTAATCAATTATCAAATGCAGTTGGTCTTTTAAAAGAAGAAATGCGTCATTTAGATTCGTTGATTATGAAGGCTGCTGATAAGACGCAAGTGCCAGCAGGTGGAGCATTAGCTGTCGATCGTGATAGTTTTAGCAAATACGTAACTGATACTTTACGCGGAATGGATAACGTAACTGTTCATGAAGAGGAGATTACAGAAATTCCGCAAGAAGGGATTACGATTATTGCTACAGGTCCATTAACTAGTGATGCTTTAGCAGAACAAATTCAAAAGTTCTCTGGGAGTGATAGCCTGCATTTCTTTGATGCGGCGGCCCCAATTGTAGCTGCGGATTCTATCGATATGGACATTGTCTATAAAAAATCACGGTATGATCGTGGAGAAGCAGCTTACTTGAATTGTCCTATGTCTAAAGAACAATATGAAAAATTTGCCCATGAGTTAATTAATGCAGAAACTGCCCAATTACATGGCTTTGAAAATAGTGATGTATTTGAGGGATGCATGCCAATTGAGGTAATGGCGGCACGTGGTGCTAAAACTATGTTATTTGGCCCATTAAAACCCGTTGGTCTTGAAGATCCCCATACTGGAAAAACTCCGTATGCCGTTGTACAGTTACGCCAAGATAACGCTGCAGCTTCGATGTATAATATCGTTGGTTTCCAAACACACCTGAAATTTGGTGAACAGAAGAGAGTCTTCTCTATGATTCCTGGTTTGGAGAATGCTCGTTTTGTTCGTTATGGTAAGATGCATCGGAATACATATATGGCTTCACCAGATATTTTGACTGCTAGTTATGAAGCTAAAAAACAACCAGGTTTATTCTTTGCTGGTCAAATGACTGGGGTAGAAGGTTATGTGGAAAGTGCTGGTAGTGGATTAGTAGCAGGAATTAATGCAGCTCGTGAAGCAATGGGCGAAGAAACTGTTGCCTTTCCAAAAGATACTGCATTAGGTTCAATGGCAAATTATGTTACAACCACTAGTGCTAAACATTTTCAACCAATGAATGCTAGTTTTGCGCTTTTACCTGCTCTTGAGGGTAAGAAGATTCGTAAAAAACGTGAGCGTCATGAAAAGGTTAGTGAGCGTGGTTTGGCTAGTTTAGACAAGTTTAAAGCGGAAGTCTTGGATTAATGGCTAAAGATACGGATGAACTAGAACACTTTATTTCCTACTTGCAAAATGAGCGTCACTATAGCTCAAAAACAGTTTTGTCTTATCGAACTGATTTATTGGAAGCTAAAAAGTTTTGGCAGGAAAATGGTGGCTTTAATGGTTGGATCAAGGTAAATGAGCGTGATGTCCAAGTTTATCTCCAGCATTTGGCTGATAGAAAGTTGGCTCGTAGTAGTCAACAAAGGCAAATGTCGAGCTTACATTCGTTCTATCGTTTTTTGACGAGAAGACGAATCATTAAAATAGATCCAACACAAGCAATTACGCTTAGACGTGGTGAAAAAAAGTTGCCAGAATTCTTTTACCAACCAGAAATTAAGCAAGTTTTTGATTCTTTGCAAGGCAATAAACCACTAACAGTACGTAATTTAGCATTGTTTGAGTTGTTTTATGCGACAGGAATGCGCGTTAGCGAAGTTAGTGGATTGACCCTTAAACAGATTGATCTAAGCTTACAGACGATTCTGGTTCATGGTAAGGGTAATAAGGATCGCTATGTTGCATTTGATGATCGTACTAAAAAATCTTTAGTAAATTATCTTGAAAATGCTAGACCTAAATTATTAAAAGATGAGACGGAACAGCATGTTTTTTTGAGTAATTTAGGCAAGCCAATTAGTGATCGAGGCATTCAATATGTAATGCAAAAGACTTTTAATCAAGCAGGAATCAGTGGAAAAGTACATCCCCATGAGCTTCGTCACACATTTGCAACAGCAATGCTTAATAATGGAGCCGATTTGCGTAGTGTTCAAGAGTTGTTAGGACATAGTGATTTATCAGCGACTCAAATTTATACGCACGTGACTATGGCTCATTTGAAATCAGATTATGAAAAATATTTCCCTCGTAATAAAGAAAGTTGAGGTTTAAAAATGACAACAATTTGTTCAGTAAGATACAATGGCAAAACTGCAATCGCTGGTGATGGTCAGGTTACTTTAGGCGAAAAGGTAATTGCTAAAGCAACCGCCAGAAAGATTCGTCGCATTTATCACGATCGTGTAATTATTGGCTTTGCCGGTGGTGTAGCTGATGCAGTTAGTTTGCAAGATATGCTGGAAGGCAAACTTGAAAGTTACAGTGGTGATCTTCGTCGTGCTGCTGTAGAGATGGCTCAAGCTTGGCGTAAAGATCCAACTTTGCAAAAATTGAATGCGATGTTAATTGCTTTCAATGATAAAGACCTTTTGCTTATTTCTGGTAATGGAGAAGTTCTTGAGCCAGATGAAAATGTAGTAGCAATTGGTTCAGGTGGTAATTTTGCTCAAGCAGCTGCAATTGCCATGACCCGTCATGCTAAAGATATGAAGGCCGATGAGATTGCCCATGAAGCGGTAAAAATTGCTTCTGGTATCGATGTATTTACTGATGATCAAATTATTACTGATGAAATCTAGGAGTAAATAAAATGGCTATAAAGACCCCAAAAGAAATAGTTAGAATTTTAAACGAATATATTATTGGTCAAGATGAAGCGAAAAAGTCAGTAGCGATTGCACTTTACAACCGTTACCGTCGTATGCAATTATCAAAACAGATGCAACGTGAAATTACGCCTAAGAATTTGTTAATGGCTGGGCCTACTGGTGTTGGTAAAACCGAAATTGCTCGTCGTTTAGCTGATATTGTTGAAGCTCCATTTGTTAAGGTAGAAGCAACTAAATTTACCGAAGTAGGTTACGTTGGTCGTGATGTTGAATCAATGGTACGTGATTTGGTTAGCGAAGCCGTTCGTATGGAAGAAAAAGATCAATTTGCTCGTGTGAAACCACAAGCAACAAAGGAAGCTAATAAACAATTAGTTCGTTTGTTAGCTCCTGGCGTAAAACGCGAAAACCGTGAAAACCAAATGCAACAGATGCAAGATATGATGTCTATGCTGATGGGGGGCGGTAATAATCAAAATAATAATGATCAAGAAGAAGTTACCGATGAAGTCCGCAACCAAAGAATGGATGTTGCCGAGAAATTAAATAAGGGCTTGCTTGAAGATCGTGAAGTAACAATTGAAGTAGAGCAAGCTCCTAAAGCTAATCCTATGAGTGATATGATGGGACAAATGGGTATGGACATGGGTTCAATGCTCAATGACATCATGCCTAAGAAGAAGGTTAAGCGTACTTTACCAGTTAAAGAGGCCCGCGAAGTTTTGATTCAAGAAGAATCACGGAAAATGGTGGATTATGACACTATTTATCAACGTGCAATTGAAAGAACTCAAAACAACGGTATCATCTTTATCGATGAAATAGATAAGATTATTGCTGGTAATAAGCGCAATTCTGGTGAAGTTTCTCGTGAAGGTGTTCAAAGAGATATTTTGCCAATTGTTGAAGGATCAACGGTTAATACAAAATATGGTCCGGTTTCAACTGATCATATTCTTTTCATCGCTGCGGGTGCCTTTGCTGAAAGCAAGCCTAGTGACTTGATTCCGGAACTTCAAGGTCGTTTTCCAATTCGTGTAGAGCTTAATGCTTTAACTAAAGAAGACTTTGTCAAGATCTTAAAAGATCCACAAAATTCACTTTTGAAGCAATATGTGGCTTTGATGAAAGCTGATGGCATTAAGTTAGTCTTTACGCAAGAAGCAGTTGATAAGATTGCTGAAATTGCCTTTGACGTTAACCAAGGCACTGATAATATTGGTGCAAGACGTCTTTCAACTATTCTTGAAAAGTTATTGGAAGATGTTCTTTACGAAGGTCCAGATATGGAAATGGGTGAAATTACCATTACTGAGGCCTACGTTGAGGATAAATTAGGTGATATCATTATGAACAAGGATTTGACTAAGTTTATCTTGTAACAAACTTTTACTAAAAGGAGCTGAATGTAAAATATTCAACTCCTTTTTTCTTTTAAATTTGCTCCCCATTATAGTTCAATAATGTTAAAATGAAGGTAATCAAAGCGATTACATTTATGATTTTTTGTTATTTGATATGTAAAGGAAAAACAAGTTATGGATTATACAATCGAAAATAATATGATTAAAGTTGTGGTTTCAGATCATGGTGCTGAAATTCAAAGCGTAAAGAGTGCACATACTGGTGAAGAATTTATGTGGCAAGCTGATCCTAAGATTTGGGGCAGACATGCACCTGTTCTTTTCCCAATTGTTGGTCGTCTTAAGAATGATCAATATACTTATAAGGGTAAAACTTACCATCTAGGACAACATGGTTTTGCGAGAAATTCAGATTTTGAAGTTGAGAATCATACACAAGAAAGCATCACCTTCTTGCTTAAAGACAATGAAGAAACTCGCAAGGTTTACCCATTTAAGTTTGAATTTAGAGTGAACTACAATTTGATGAACAACTTACTTGAAGAAAATTTCAGTGTTGTTAACAAATCAGATGAAACAATGATCTTTGGTATTGGTGGTCACCCTGGATTTAATTTGCCAGTTAAAGAGGGCGGTAAGAAAGAAGACTTTTATTTTGACATGCATCCCTCTGTTGCACGTGTAAAGATTCCGCTTAAGAACGCTAGTCTTGATTGGAAGAATCGTTCACTTGCTTCAACTGATAGTCTTATTTCTTTGAGTGATGAATTATTTAAGAATGATGCTTTAATTTATGAGCTTCATGGACATGACAACAAGGTTTCACTTAGAACTGATAAGAGTAAGTTTCATATCAATGTTTGGACTAGAAATGCCCCATTTGTAGGTATTTGGTCACAATATCCAAAGACTGCAAACTATGTATGTATTGAACCATGGTGGGGAATTGCTGATCGTGATGATGCCGATGGTGAATTAGAACACAAATATGGCATGAATCATTTGGAACCAGGCAAGGAATTTCAAGCTGGCTTCAGCATTACTTACCATTCAGATGCAGATCCAGAATAAGGATTGAATGAAAAATTATAAATTAAAAAAGAAGACTGTGTAATTAACAGTCTTCTTTTTCATTAAGTGAAAAGTCTTCCGTTTCTACATAAAGAGTCATATTCTTACGATAATAATTCAAAGATTTCAACGAAATTCTCAATTTCTGCAGAATTTCGTTGTCAGATAAATGGTGATTGGAAAGAATTGAATAAACGTAACTCATCCGTAATTTGTGGGTGGTCAATTGCATACCAATAATCTTTCTATCGGGAGCTATTCGTTGATTAATATTAAAATCGGATGCGTAGGGTTCACCGTTTTTCCGTGCTAACAGATAAGGATCACTATTTTGTGTGTAATCCGTATGTACTTTGATAAATTTTTTAACTTCTGGATTTTGAATTTCTTTAAGTAAAGTACTAGTACTAAGGGTTATTATTTCTTTTGGCTTAAAACCAGCGGCAATGGCAGCCATCATTTTAATTGTTTCTGGATGGATATTTTTGACTTTGATCAATTTCGGTAAAGACGACATCCAATTAATGACATAATGTTGACGACGATCAAATTTATTGCCTCTTAGAGTTAAAAGAGGATAGCTAATGATATAGTCGTATTCACTGAGAAAAATAAAGTACATCTTCAAATGACTTAAGTACTTGTTAACAGTATTACTTTTCATATGAAGATTCTGTTCCAATGAATCTAAGAAATTACGAATATCGTTAGCTCGAACATTATTGACATCCGCGTCTTCACCTAAATTTGCAGCATAATAGTTCCAAAATGTATCGATTGATTTTGACGCTAAAGAGATAGTTGAATCTGCTAGTTTCTTTTTTTGTTTGCAATAAGAACGAAATTGTTTTTGATAGGGGAAAGCCATTTTTAGTTGTCCTTTCTTTTTTAGTTTTATTCTATCATGAAGTATATTGTTACTGTATGATTTAGCTCTTTAAAAGGTTACTATAGTCGGTAAAGTAACAAAAAGCCCTTGTCAACAAACAATAGAAGTTGTATATTCTACATGTTAACTAAATAGGTGATGACGTTCACCATTAACCGAGAAATCTAATGACGTCTACTTTGCCCAAGGGTGAAGTGGACGTTTTTTCATGGGGAGGAAATTTATTTGTCTACAAAAATTACCAATTATATAAGCGTAGCTTGTTTTGCATTCTTTGGTGGAATGGCTAGAGCTAGTTTAAATGCAAGTTTTGGTTTTTACGGTACCTTTTGGGGTAACATCATTGGATGCTTTCTACTTGCATTTTTTACTTACTTCTTTATGGAGTTCAAGGATTTTCATCAGTGGCTGACTGTCGGATTGGGTACCGGTTTTGTTGGCGCATTTACTACGTTTTCAACTTTTAATCTTGATACTTTGAAAAATATTCAAGCAAATATGCCATTTACTGCTTTGATTTATTTCTTAAGCTCAATTGTCTTTGGTTTTATTTTTGCATTTTTAGGCATGAAGATTGGCAAAAAAGTTGGTTTATTAGTAAGAAAGGATGATTAATTTGAATTTATTATTAGCTGGGTTAGGTGCTTCAGTAGGAGCTATACTTCGCTATGCAATAACTAATTATGGTAAAAAACACTGGGAGTGGATCGGTAAAAAATTCTCTAATTTACCTATTCCGACTTTATTTATTAATCTCACTGGTGCTCTAATATTAGGTTTTGTTTTTGGCATTGGTAGCAATGTATTTTTGTATGCTTTAGTAGGAACTGGGGTCCTAGGTGGATATACGACTTTTTCAACGATGAACACTGAATTGGTCGAACTATATAAGAGTAAAAACTATCGAGGCTTGATCTTTTATGGCATTTCCTCATATTTTGGTGGTTTAGTTCTGATCTTCATTGGGTATTATTTAGGAGTTTTATTTAAATAGTTTTTAAGAATCCGTTAACAAAAATAGATTCTGGGCAAGAAAATAGTCTATTTTCGGCTTTCTGTATACAATGATGGTAAATGGATATAGGTAAAGAAGAAAGTTGGAAAGACTATGAGAGAACACGTCCCCGCTTTGGATGAAAATTTGACAAATGAAGACTTCTTGAACTTAATTGTTGGTTGTTTTCATTCTGCTATTTTTGGTACTGTTGATCAAAATGGTGATCCACATACTAGCATAGTGGATCTTGATTTTAATGAAGATGGTCGTCTTATTTTTGCGACAACTAATCAAAAAAATTTCTATCGTAATATTAAAAGCAATAATCGCGTATCAGTTACCGCGCTTCGAGGTAGAGAAACGACAAATAGCATTGGGTTTACTTTGAAAGGCTATGTTGATGAAATTAGCCCATCTTATTTAGATAAGATTTTTAAAATAAAACCAGAAATGCACCGTATTTATAATAATCGAAGTCGAGATTTTAACACTTTACGACCATTTGCACTTACACCGATCCTAGGGTCAGTGTATGATCTACGAAAAGGCCATGTTTTTCAAAAACAATTTGATTTCTTGAATAAAGAAAAAGCATCAGTTTAAGCTGATGCTTTTATTTATTAGTATGATTTTTACATGTTCATTTCGCGTTTTTCTTCGCGTTTACGTAGCCATGGTAGAAGGAAGCCTAAACCGAAGAGTACGATTACAGTAATAATATTCATGATTAATTGGTGATTGAATGCAGCACTACCAAATGTAGCTTCAGCTTCTTGTGGAATGAAACCTAAAGTTGCACAAATGAAAGTGAAGATTAGGCACCACCAACCCATGATCAATGAACCAGTTCTGTTTTTAATAAAGACATAATCTGAATGATATTTCTTTTCATGCATACGCAACATAACGAAGGCAAAGAATACCCAGCAGGTCTTGTATGGTGAAATAATACCGTTGATATTCAATAACCAGTTGTAAATTGTATTGATGTTTGGCAAAGTACCGGTAAGCAAAAGCAAGAACAAAGCTAAGCCACAGGTTAAAGTGTATGAATGAACTGGACGCCCAGTCTTATCTCTTTTACCAGTTAACCATTTTGGCATGAACTTATCAGCAACATCACCGGCGAATACACGACTTGAAGCATCTAGCAAAACGGCTAATTGAGCCATCATGAAGATAGCTTGAACTACGGCAAAGATATACATTAAAACTTTACCCATTCCTAAGCTTTCTCCTAACAATTGGAAAGCATAGTAAGGTCCATTCATCTTAAAGTCATGTGGAATATGATGAGCATTAAAGAAGATTGCTAATGCTAAAGTACCAAAGATAGTTAAGAAACCAGTCATAATGGCCAACATCCACATAGCTTTAGGAAATTCATGTTTAGGATCACGCATTTGTACGATGTATGGAGCAGCTAATTCAGCACCAGACATAGCGAAAATCAGCAATCCAGTTGTAGAGAAGTAACGCAAACTAAATGAAGGTTTAAATGCTCCCCAGTTGAATGGTTGAGTAGCAATGTGGTGTCCATGCATAACTGCATAAGCTGCTAAAAGTACGAAAAGCATGGACATGATAAACATAGCACCACCACCAATTAAGGAAAGCAGTTCTAATGAATTCTTGATTGCATTTTCTACTAAAATGAAGGCTAAAATAATTACAAAAGTTAAAATTCCAAACCAGAAGGTTGACATGTGTTTATCTAAGGTATTGTTACCCAAAATAATCCATGAGAATGATACGATTACTGAGTTAGAAACATCAACCAAGTAGGGAACAGTTTGTACCCAATACATCCAAGAAGTCCAGTAGCCTAAAGTATCGTTGGATGAATGACGTACCCATGAAGCAAGACCACCAGCTTGGTCCTTGAAAGTTAACCCCATTTGACTACACATTAATGCATAAGGAATGACGTAGGCAAATAAAAGGAAAATCCATGAAACTACTACAGATAATCCCTGGTTTTGAAAAGGATAGAAGATGTTTTCAAAACTAATGATGGTAACGAAGTCGATTAAAGCGATAACCGGCCATTTCATATAGTGTTTTTTGCCGGGTTCGAAATCGACTGTTTCAATTTCTTCTGACATAAAATATTTTCCTCCAAGAATCTATTCAGTTGTTAGTTTGACTGTTTTATCCCTGGCGGAGAACATGGCAAGTGCACTTGTCTAAAACCTCCAATGTTTATATAATCTGATATGTACTCTAAATTACGAAAATATTCAGTAATAAAGAGATACTGTAAAAAGATTATAAAGATTTATTTAAGTTTTGCAATACGCAGAATAGATTTGTAATGAAAATGGAAAGGAAAAAGATGGACTTTTTAAAAATAGCCGTTGGTAATGGTGTTGACATTAAGCAGTTAAAGGGATGGTCATCTGTACCAATAGGCCAGGTCAAAAATAGTGCTGAATTAGCAGCTATTGTTATTAAAAATGACGATCAGGCTGCTCAAGATAAAGCAATTCAATTAAAAAAACAATCTGATTTTCCTATTCCTGTCATTCAAGTTAATGACCAAATTAGTACTAATGAGGTAAGTGAGATTGCTCAGGCTGCTAAACAATATGAAGAAAAGATGGTGCCGGGTTTTCTGACTGATTTGATTAATTTTGTGCAAGCAAAACCAATTAGCTTTACTACACCTGGTCACCATAATGGTCAATATTATGATTTACATCCCGCTGGTGTTGTTTTTAATAAATTTTTTGGTAAGAATTTAATGTTTGCCGATACTAGTGATACCGTTCCTCAGCTGGGTGATACTATGACTCATGCTGGAACACCACTAGATGCGGAAAAATTAGCAGCAAAGACATACCATGCAGACAAAGTTTATTTCTGTACTAATGGGACGACTAGTGCTAATTCAATTTGTGCTAGTGCGCTTTTATCACAAGGCGACTTAGTATTATTTGATCGAAACAACCACAAATCTTTATATAACAGCGCTTTAGTTATGAGCGGTGCCAAGCCTGTTTATATTCCGACCGACCGCAATGCTTTGGGACTAATTGGTGAAATGGATCCTGACTTTTTAACTGAAGATAAGATCAGAGCTGAAGTTGCAAAAGTAGACCCTGACAAAGCTAAAGCAAAGCGCCCGTTTAGATTAGCAATTGTTCAAGCTGAAACTTACGATGGTGTCTTTTATGATGCTAAATGGATTGTAGATCGAATTGGTAAACTCTGCGACTACATCTTATTTGATTGTGCTTGGGGTGGTTTTGAAGAATTTGTGCCGATTATGAGACATTTATCACCACTTCTTTTGCATCTGGGACCGGATGATCCAGGTATTTTGGTAACTCAATCACTGCACAAGCAACAAGCAGGTATGGCTCAATCTTCACAAATCCTCAAGAAGGATTCTCATATTAAGGGTCAAAAACGTTATGTTGATCATAAGCATTTTAATCATGCTTATTTGAAGTTCGTAACTTCTTCTTATGCTTATCCTCTTTATGCATCCCTGACTGTTAATTCTTATGTAACAGCTGGTGAAGGCAATAAGAAGTGGTGGGATAAGATCCTCAGACTGGGGATTGAATGGCGCAAGGAATTGTTAAAGAGATCTAAACTGTTTAAGCCACTAGTTCCTGACAATTTTGCAGAAATTCCAACAGAAGAATTAGCTACAAATGCTAAATATTGGAATATGAATAAAGAAGATAACTGGCATGGCTTCAAGAAAATGGGCAATGGTGAAGCAATGATTGATCCATTGAAGATTACGGTCAAAACTCCAGGAATCGATGTTGCTCAAGCTAAGTATGAAAAGAATGGTATACCAGGAGCTGTTGTAGCAGAATTTTTGATGGAAAATCATATCATTCGCGCTAAAAATGATTTAAATTCTTTATTATTCCTGTTAACCCCAGGTGATAGTAAAGAAGAGCTAGATACTTTACTAGAAGCATTTTTGAAGTTTGAAAAGTATTATACGGAAGATGCTTTGGTGAAAGATGTTTTACCTGTTTTGTACAAGGAATATCCAAAACGGTATCAGGGCTATACCGTTAAGCAACTTTGTCAAGAAATGCATGAGTATTATCAAGAAAACCAAACCTTTACTTTGCAACAAGAATTGTTTGCTAAGAAAGGGATGCAAGATTATCAGATGACACCTGCTGAGGCTGATCAACTTTTCAAGCGCGGTGATACTGAATTAGTTGATTTAGAAAACGTTGTGGGCAGAATTGCTGCAGAAGGTGCTTTACCATATCCACCAGGTGTATTTATTGTTGCACCAGGTGAAAAATGGGGCATGATTGATCAGAAATACTTTGAAGTGTTAGCTCATGCCATTGAAAAATTCCCTGGCTTTGTGCCAGAAATTCAAGGCGTTTACTTAGATCAAGACAATAATGGCAAATTGCATGTTCAAGCAGAAGTAATTAAGGATAGATAAGGGAGAAAAGAATGAAGTTTTCTTGGAAAGAAAATTTACCAGAAGATTTAAAGAATAAAGTAACTAAGGTTGAAAAGGTGATTCAACCAAGAATTGAAGAAATTGATGAACAAGTTTTGTACAATCAACAACGTGTCCTCGACTTATTCAGAAAACATCATGTAGGTGAAGAAGATTTAGTTCCTTCAACTGGTTATGGTTACGATGACATTGGCCGTGATAAGATTGAAGATATTTATGCTGATTATTTCAAGACTGACGATGCATTGGTTAGACCACAATTTGGTTCTGGTACTCATGCAATCACAGTTGCTTTGTTTAGTATGCTTAGACCAGGAGATACGCTTTATTATCTGACAGGTACCCCATATGATACTATTCAAGAAGTTATTGGCTTAGCTGGTAATAAACCTGGCAATATGAAGGAATGGGGCATCAACTTTAAGACTACTGAATTGAAAGATGGCGAAGTTGACTACGAAAAGGCTAAGAAAGACTTACAAGACAAATCAATCAAAGTAGTAGCCATTCAAAGATCTCTTGGTTATGCAACTCGCAAGACTTTTACCATGGATAAGATCAAGAAGATGCTCAAGTTCATTAAAGAGGTTCGTCCAGACGTTAATATCTTTATTGACAACTGTTATGGTGAGTTTTCTGAATGTGAAGAGCCAACTTTTTATGGTGCGGATTTAATGGCCGGTTCTCTCTATAAAAATGCTGGAGCTGGTTTAGTTAAAGGTGGTGCCTTCTTAGTTGGTCGTCAAGATTTAATTGACGGTGCTGGCTCACGTTTAACTGTTCCAGGTGCAGGAAAAGGTGAAGGCGCTACTTGGGGCTATCTACGTGATATTTACCAAGGTTTCTTTATGGCACCTCATACTACCGGTGAAGCTCAAAAAGGCATGGTCTTTACCGCAGCACTTTTGGAAGAAATGGGAATGACTGTATCACCTAAATGGAGTGATCCTCGTAGTGATATTGTTCAAACTGTTACCTTTGGTAAACCAGATCCAATGGTTAAATTCTGTGCAGCAATTCAACATTATTCACCAATGAACTCATTTGTAGATCCTATTCCATATCATCAAGATGGATACGAAGATGAAATTGTAATGGCTTCAGGTTCATTTGTAGAAGGTTCAACTATTGAATTATCTTCAGATGGTCCATTGCGTGATCCATACATGCTTTATATCCAAGGCGGTTTATCATATGCCCATGACAAGATTGCCATTACACATGCAGTTGAAGAAACATTTTATAAGTAATTTAAAATAATACAATAAAAATACAGTCTTGATAACCTCAAGACTGTATTTTTATGTGTTCTTTAATTAATGCTTCTCTTGTAAAATATCATTTATCTTTTGAACGGCTTCGTTAGAACCGATCAAAGTTATTAGATCATGCGGATTAATAGTGTCTGTAGCGAGTGGTACTTGGTTTAATTTACCATTATGAACAATACTGATCACATTCACATCATAATTTTTACGAAAATCTAATTCACCAAGTGATTTATTGAAGAAACGAGGGTTTTCAACACTAATTTCAACTAAGGAAATATTCTTGGAAAGATTAAAGTAATTAACTACATTAGGATGAAGCTGACGGAAAATTAATTGTCGTGCCATGTCTTGCTCAGGTTCAATAACGTGATCAGCGCCAATTTTTTCTAGTACTAAACGATGATTATGATTATTAGCACGCGTAGTAACATCAGGCGCGCCAAGTTTTTTAGCTAGCATAGTAGCAATAATGCTGCCTTCGACATTTTCACCCATGGTAACAAAGACGTGATCAAAAGAACCAATATCTAAATCGCGCAGTTCATCTTCATCAGTAGCATCTGCGATTACAGCGTGAGTAACTAGGTGTGCTACGTCATTGATTACTTTTTCATTTGAATCGATTACTAGCACATCTTGTTCAGCTTTTAAAAGCGCAACAGTTAATGCCATACCAAATTTTCCTAGACCTAAAACAGCAAAACTTTGTTCAGCCAATGATAATTTCCTCCTCTGGATAACGGTAGCTTTGTTTTGAAGGATGTGATTTGAAGATAGAATACATGAAAGTATAAATTCCAACCCGTCCAATAAACATCAAAGCTATAATGATAATTTTTCCAAATAAATTAAGCTGTGGGGTAAGTCCTAACGACAAACCAACAGTTCCAAATGCAGAAACCGTCTCAAAAACAGCTTTAGTAACACCGTTATGACCTAATGCTGGTTGTGTCATGGTTAGTAACAGTGTTGCTAAAATAATTAATAGAATCGCGGAAAAGAATAAAGTCAATGCACGATTGATATTATCACGAGTAAAGCGACGGTGAGAAAAAGCAGGTTCCTTTCCCGTAAATGTCCCAATACTTTGCAAGAAAAGAATACCAATAGTAGATGTTTTGATCCCACCAGCAGTAGAACCAGGCGTACCACCGATAAACATTAGAATAATAGTAATTACAATTCCAGCAGTACTAAGTTGGGTATAAGGCACTGAGAAGAAGCCAGCCGTTCTTGGTGTAATTGCTAAAAAGAGTGTGTTAAAGAATCTGTCTACGCCGTTTAAACTATTGCTAAATTGATGTAAGTTTTGCTCACTGAATAAAAAGCCAATTATTGATAAAACTAAAATAATTAATCCGACTGTTAAAGCAAAACGAGTATGCAAAGTGATCTTGTGACGTATATGATAGGTCAACAAATCACGCCATACCAAGAAACCAAATGATCCAGCACCGATTAAAAGCATGATTATGGTTAAAACATAAGGATTATTGTTGAGTTGCTCAAGGGATGGACCAAATAAATCAAATCCGGCATTGCAATAAGCTGTTACTGCGTGGAACAGGCTATACCAGATTCCTTTCACGATTCCTAATTTCTCTTTTAAAGCAATAAAAAGCAATGTAGCTCCTATTAACTGGATAGTCAGCGAGAGTCGAATGATTAGCCGCACTACGCGTAGCTGTGAAAGGTGATTAAGGTTAAGAGCCTCTCCTGTTAGCATTCTGGCTCCTAAACTCATTCGTTGATGAGCAAAATTGCTAAGCATAACTGCAAAAGTCATGAAACCCAAGCCACCTATTTCAACTAAAATCATGATAATTAATTGGCCAAAAAATGACCAATGCGTAGCCGTGGTTACTGTGCTTAATCCTGTAACACAGACTGCTGAAGTAGCAGTAAAAAGTGCATCGGAATAAGCAGTTGCTCGACCTGCTTTATCTGCAAATGGAAGCGACAATAAAATACTTCCGATAAGAATTAGGATTAAAAACCCAATGGTTAAAGCAAGTGAAAATGTAATACGTCGATGGAAAAGGTGTATCAATTTTTCCCCTTCTTTCTGTTTAAAATACTTTAATTATTATAAGCCTTAGGAAATCTTATGCCACTTTGTTAGAATATAGAAAGTATTTCATACAAGTTAGGAAATTTCAATGAATTCAGAAGAAGTATTAAAGCAAACTTTCGGTTATGACCATTTTCGTCCTGGTCAGAAGAAAGTAATTGATTTAGTTTTAAATAAACAAAACGTATTGGCTGTTATGCCAACCGGAGCAGGTAAATCAGTATGTTATCAAGTACCTGCTTTGATGAATTCTGGTGTGACTCTAGTAATTTCACCGTTGATTTCTTTAATGAAGGATCAGATTGATTCACTTAAACAGAATGGGATTAATGCAGCGGCACTTAATTCTGCTACACCCCAAGAAGAAGTAAATCCGATTTTGCGTCAAGCATATCAAGGGAAGATTAAATTAATCTATATTACTCCAGAACGTTTAGCTATGGATTATTTTAGATATCAACTGAATTTTCTAGATATTGATTTGGTAGCTGTAGATGAAGCCCACTGTATTTCACAGTGGGGACATGACTTTCGTCCAGCATATCGACAGCTTCTTGAAGGAATCAATTCTTTGAAAAGCAAGCCAAATATTTTAGCTTTAACAGCGACAGCAACCCCTGCAGTGCAGGATGATATTGGGGAGCAATTAAATATTCCTAAAGAAAATTTTGTAATTACCTCTTTTGCTCGGCCTAATTTGAGTTTTAAAGTGGTAAATTCTCCTCAAAATACACCACTTTATATTGCTAAATATATTAAAGCGCATGAAGGCGAAGCAGGGATTGTTTATACTAATACGCGAAAAAAGGTAGAAAGTTTAACCGATTATTTGGCTAAGAAGGGAATCTCAGTGGGTGCCTATCATGGTGGTATGGACAGTAAAGAAAGAGATGAGATTCAAGAAGCTTTTCAATTTGATCGTTTTCAGGTAATAGTCGCTACTAATGCCTTTGGTATGGGAATTGACAAAAGCAATGTTCGTTTTGTCATTCATGCTTCTAGTGCTAGGAATATTGAGAGCTATTATCAAGAAGCGGGCCGGGCTGGCCGAGATGGAGAAGAAAGTGAAGCAATCATGATCTACCATCCCGGAGATTTGCGTCAGTATCGCTTTTTTATTGACGAATCTGAAGCGGATGAAAAATATCGTGAATTACAGTATCAGAAGTTACAGGCAATTACTGATTATGCCAATACTGGAGAATGTTTGCAACAATTTATTGTGCAGTACTTTGGTCAAGACTGTAAGCCCTGTGGCAAATGTTCTAATTGTTTAAATCAAGATGATTTGACAGATATCACTACAGATGCACAAAAAGTTGTATCAATGGTTTATGAACTTGATGGTCGCTTCGGCAAGAACATTGTGGCTCAATGTTTGATCGGTTCCAAGAATCAAAGAATGAAAGAATTAAATGCTCAACAATATGATCATTATGGTTGTTTAAAAATGAATCAACGCGAAGCGGTTAGTCTAATTGATTATTTAATTGCTTCACGTTTTCTGGAAATTGAAGGTACAAAGTATCCGTTAGTTCATGTTACCAATCGCGGATGGGATGTTCTTGATGGTAAGATAATTGTTAAACGCAGAATTGCAAAGGTCCAACAGCAAAAACGTATTTTTAATGAAAATGAAGATCCAGATTTATTCGAAGCGTTGCGTCGAAAACGAATGGAACTTGCAAAAGAGCAACATGTACCTGCTTTTATGATCTTTTCCGATCGTAGTTTGCATGATATGGCGAAGATAAAGCCAAAGAATTCAGAAGAATTTTTGGAAGTTAATGGGGTGGGACAAGCTAAAATGAAAAAGTATGGTTCTAGGATGATCGAAGTAATTAAAAACTTCTAATATATCTATTTTTGAATGAGTCGCTTTTATATTGGCTTAAGATTCTCTTTTAATTTACAATAGATGTAAGCAAACGAAAGAAGGACTCAAGATGGCTAAAAAGACATTAATTCTGTATTATTCGTGGTCAGGCAATACTAAGAAGATAGCGGAAAAAATCAAATATGAGATTCCTGACAGTGATTTACAAGAGGTTACTGTAGCGGATGGTACTTTTGATTCAGATCAATATAAAACAAATGATATTGCTTTGGATCAAATTCAAGGTACTAAGGAATTTCCTGAAGCACAAATGCCGACTATCGATTTTAATGATTATGATTTGGTCTTGGTAGGTAGTCCAGTTTGGTCAGGTTATCCTGCAACTCCAATTAAGTCTTTGCTTGAAAAAATGAAAGATTATAAAGGAGAAGTTGCTTCATTTTTCACTTCAGCTGGCACTAACCATAAAGCTTATATCAGTCATTTTAAAGAATGGGCAGCTGGTCTAAATGTAATAGGCGTAGCACGTGATGATAGTGAAGTTCAAACTTGGATTAAGTAGTTGATATTTTTACTTATGTTAGGTGGCAATTAAAAATTGTCACTTTTTTTGTTCATAAGCTAAACTTTATTATTGATTTATAACAAGTATTAATATAAAATTAAATTAATATTAATTACTGATATATAAATGTGAACAAGGTGAAGATATGAACTTAATTAATCAAATTTCTAATAAAGGCCTTATTTTAGATGGCGCTATGTCTACAGCCTTAGAAAAACAAGGAATTGATACGAATAATGATTTATGGACTGCTATTGCCTTGGAAAAAGATCTAGATAAAGTGCACATGGATTATTTTAAAGCTGGAGCACAGATGACGATTACTGATACCTATCAAGCAAATGTGCAAGCTTTTAAGAAGCATGGTTATACTGAAGAACAAGCTGAAGATATGATTGCCAAGGCAGTTGAGATAGCAAAACAAGCCCGTGATGATTATGAAAAAAAGACAGGTATTCATAACTTTGTGGCAGCTTCTGTGGGTTCATATGGCGCTTATTTAGCACGAGGTGATGAATTTCGTGGCGATTATAAATTAACTTCTAAGCAGTATTTAAATTTCCATTTACCTCGTTTAAAAGTTTTGTTAAAAAATAAACCAGATTGCTTAGCTATTGAAACACAACCTAAATTAGAAGAAGTAGTTGCAATTTTAGATTGGTTAAAAGCTAATTCGCCTCAAATACCTGTGTACGTAAGTTTTACTCTTCATGACACTACGAAGATCAGTGATGGTACCCCTTTAAAACAGGCCATGCAAAAGCTGAATGAATATAATCAAGTGTTTGCCGTAGGTGCTAACTGTTTTAAACCGTTTTTGGCAACTGCAGCCATTGATAAGATGAAGGAGTTTACGAAAAAAGCAATTATTATATATCCCAACTTGGGTGGAGTGTACGATGAATTTCAACGCAACTGGATACCATTCAACGCAAAATTTGATTTTAGAAAGTTAAGTCAAGAGTGGTACGAGCATGGCGCACGCATTATTGGCGGATGCTGTTCTACTGGAATTAAAGAAGTAGGACAAATTGCTACCTTCTATAAGACTATTAGTAGTCAAAAGAGTAAGCAAAAAGAAAATCTAAATTTAAATAATGATCTGATGAAATTCCGCAGTTCAAATATTTAAAAATTTGAAACAAATTACTTTATATTTTTCTTGTGATCTGTTAATATAATAACGGAGCGTGTGATGAGCGCTCCGAGGATGAAAAGGCTAAGCAAGATGTCTCTTAGGGCATCTGCTGATAGGAAGAAATTTGAAGGTGTAGAAAAGCCATTAAGGACATTTTCCTTAGTGACTTTTTCTTTTTAAGTAAATATAAATAAAAGACGCTAGGTATTCTGATACAATCCCACTAAAGTGGA
>NZ_AZFO01000029.1 GCF_001436305.1 Lactobacillus ultunensis DSM 16047
TACTTGACTTTACGTAGAAAAAAAGTGGGCTTAAAGCCCACATATAAATCTATACACCAAAATATTTTCCCATATTAGGTTGAGATTTAGCACCTTGCCAATTTGAATCATATTCTTGAGTATCCTTAAGGGCACTCTTTAATATTCTCATACCCCTACTTTCTTCAATACTATTATCTTTATCAGCTGGGAACATCATTAGTTGTTTATCTATTTGTAAATTATCTATTTCTTCCCAAAGATCTTTATTTTTTAGATCTTTATTTTTTCTTCTATTTGCCTTATCGTTAAAGCAATTATCAAAGTATTGTTGATCGGTTGTATATACCTTAACTGTGTTTTGAGGGCCAATATTCTTACATGCTTTCAAAGCTTCTATAACTGCTTTTAATTGCATTCTTGGAGTAGTAGTTTTACTATCAACTACTTCGCACTTTAATTCGGTATGATTTACGGTACGTAGGTAATAACACCAAAAACCTAATTTAACGTCTCCCTTTTCAGGAAAATTACTTACCACGCCTCTTGTATAAATTGTATAAGCCATGTTGGCCTCCATATATATCTAGAAAAACATACTTTACTACAGTTTTATTATATCACTCGTGCACACAAAAAAGCGGGCTTTAAGCCCGTCATTACAACATGCATTCTATCCTTAAAAACTTTAACATGCACACTATTTAACCCATGTACAAAAATTATTTCTTTTCTTACTCTAAATTGAACTTCAACTCTTATTTAATCAATCTTTCAAGTAAGTTATTATCTGAATTATCTTAAAAAGTTTTACCACTGCACACAAAATATTGCTTATAAACCGCGTCATTATAGTATTCTTAGCATTCTCAAAATTTTTTTCATGCACACAGTCAAAAACGTGTGCAGAATCATGTGCTTCATTTACTTTAATTCAAAAAAATAAAGCTTCATTNCATTTATCTTCACAAAACGCTGATAAACAAAGCTTTATAACACTAAATGAATCTTTATAGTGCTGAATGCCAGAGTCGAACTGGCGACCTTCTCTTTACGAGGGAGATGCTCTACCAACTGAGCTAATTCAGCATCTTTTTTACAACACTTGAATTATACCAAAACTAACGACTCCGTGCAATTGAGAAAAAAAGACGTTGTCCTCTCAGACAGCGTCTTCTTAAGATTATTTCCAATCAAGGCATAAACCTTGTTGATGTAATTCTTCTGGCAACTCATCACGATCAGTTTCATGATTATTGAGCTTAGCGCCAGTAATTTGCTTAGTAAATGAATCAATTCTACGGTTAGAATTCCGTAAATCATAATAAGTAGTAACCACTTGATCATAGTTCTTTAAGTCTTTTACATCAAAGTCTTTATTATATGAACCTTCAAAACAAGTAAATTCAAGTGGCAAACGTGGTTTTAATTGTGGCTTTTGATCAGGTACACCCACTTGTATCCCCAACACTGGGAAAGTCAACTCAGGTAAATCCAATGTTTTCAACATCTTCAATGGATGATCATTCACCGTGCCAAGAGGTACATACCCTAATCCCATGCTTTCTACCGCATTAGCTACATTTTGAAAGGCTAAAAGCGTATCTTCCATTGCTTGGAAAAAGATATCTGTCGTATGAACTCGACCATCATCCTTGCCCAATTGCTTTCTAATCTGTTGATTACGATACAAATCAACGATAAAAATGAACAAGTCGCCCTCTGCTCCAACATACTTTTGATTGCACAATTCTTGAATCTTCTTTTTCTGATCAGGATCAGTTATATGGAGCAGACTAGCGTTTTGCATAAACATGCTAGTTGCCGTATGTTGAAAGACTGTGTATAAAGTTGTGAGTTGATCTTTAGTCAAAGTTTGATCTTTAAACTTTCTAATAGACTTATGATTAACTTGTTGATCAATGGTTGAATTATGAATCATTTTCTATTGCTTCTTTCTTACTATTTATTAGTAAATCTATTATAACAGATATTTGTTGTTAAAAAAGTGGTATAGACAAAAAATAAGGGTTCGGGGAAATTTCTTCCCAGAGCCCTTATTATGGTTTAATTTACTAATTAAACAGTAACAAAGCATTTGAAATAAAGTTAATCTTGAAAATTATTTTATTGACGTGGCTGTCCAGAATATATTCCAAATCCAGCTGTTACCTGAATATTTTGACCAGTAATTGATTTTGCATCATCACTGGCTAAAAAATACGCCATTTTTGCAATGTCATTTGGCTCTACGATATGTCCTAAGGGACTCGCATTATTAAATGATTGAATAACTTCTTTTGAATTTTTTTGAAACATCGATGTATTAGTAGGTCCAGGAACAATATTATTGACACGAATTCCATATTTTCCATAATCAAGTGCCATTGAACGAGTTAAATTAACTACCGCACCCTTAGCTGCACTATATGCAGCCATATTATAATCTCCATATAATCCAGAAACAGATGCAGTATTAAGAATAACTCCTCGTCTCATAGTCATCATTCGAGGAACGAAAGCCTTCGTCATCAAAAATATTGACTTAACATCAATATTCATTACACGTTCCCACGTACTTTCTTTTAATTCATGTAAAGCACCTGAAGCAAATATACCTGCATTGTTCACAATCACATCAACTGAATCAAAAATTTTAAACACATTTTTAGCTAACTGATCAACAGACTTTGCATCAGAAACATCAACTTTCATAAAAATAACTTTACTGTTTGGAAATTTATTCTGTAATTCAATTGCTTTCTGTGTACCTACTTCTTCATTGAAATCTGCCATAACAACATTCCAGTTATGTTTTAAAAACTCTTTTGTATCACTTAATCCCATTCCAGAAGCAGCACCAGTGATTATTACATTCTTATTCATTGGATTCACCTAAAATATTTAAGATTTCTTTCGTAGACATTTTAGTCGCAATATTATTCATTGCATAATTCATAGCCACATTTTGCCATTCATCGTTGATAGTCGCAGTGCCATCTGTAACAATTGTTACATTATAGCCATAATCTGCGGCATCTCTGGCAGTATGCTCAACTGCCATATTTGTCCATACACCTGTAATAATGACGTTAGTAATACCTAAATTTTTAAGTAAAATATCCAACTGAGTACCATTAAATGCACTCATTCTTGTTCTTTTTAAAACGAAATCCTCTGGTGAAATGTCAATTCCATCAACAGTAGCGGCTCCCCAACTATCTTCTACAACACTACCAATCTTGGTAATACTTTTAAAGATTGGTGCATTTATTCCCACTCCTGCTGCATGTTTTTTAACCACAAATTGATTATGAAATACTGGTATATTATTTTTATGTGCTGCATTGATTAAAGAACTGATATGCTCTACAACATGTTGCTTTTGAGCATGTTCAACTGCCCCACTTTTTTCAGACTTTCCACCGATTGATATATTATCATTTTGCATATCAATTACTAATAAAGCTGTTTTGTCTTTTTCTAACATAAGATACCTCATTAATTCAACAAATTCATTTCTATTTCAGTACTTACTCTCCCCATCTCTTTAGCAAGACGTTTGATGTTACATCGCTTTAATTCATCCATCGTTCCAGATAAACCTAGTACTGCTACAGCATATCCATTTTTCATTAGTGGTACGGCTAAACACCGAAAGTTTATCTCTTTTTCTTCATCATCTAAAGCAAAACCTTGTTGACGAATAATATGAAGCGAATGCTTAATATCAATCACATCAGTCAAAGTATATTTAGTTTTTTTCAAAAAAGGTTTCTTTTGCAATATTTGATTTTGATGTTCTTTAGGCAAAAATGCTAAGGCGCATTTTCCCATCGCTGTCGTATTAATTGGCATTTTTTCTCCTAAGCGATCAAAATCCTGATAATGTTTTACGGAAGGAACAACCTGTGTAATCACAATGTTATTAGCAAAAATAATGCCAACATAAGCACTTAAATTATATTTTTCAACTAATGGCTTTAGCATTGGTACAACAGTCCAATTTAAGCGTTGTAAATCCATTGCTAAAACTGGGGAGTTGCTTAAATAGTATTTATTATTCTTTCTGTTAATAAAATTTAATTCAGTCAAAGAATAAAGTAGTCTAAATGCTGTAGTTTTAGATAAATGCAAATCATTCATTACTTGAGTAAGACTTACCTGCTTTTTTTGATTGATTAAATTTATAACTTTTTTGGCTTTCACCAACGTTGAAAGGAGATATTTTTGATCATCCATGGATTTCATTCCTTTCGAAAGGTAGTATACATACTACGATAATTTAAAAAAACAAATTTCAAAAAGTTTCAAATAATGAAACTAGGATAATAACTATTTCACTTAGACAAAAAAGGCTCTGGAAAATATCTTTCCAGAGTCCTTGATTAATTCTATTCTTTATTTTTCATTTTCAAGCTTGTTAATCGCAGTTTCAACTAATGCGTATGCTTGTTGTGCCTGATTCTTAGCTTGAACATATTCATTTAAATTATCATCGCCATTAGTCAAAACACGAGCAAAAGCAATTTGTTCAGCCATCAAAAAGTTGAATAATGAATCCCACTTCTTGTCTGCAAACTTGATCTCCTTTGCAGAAATCTTAGGCATCAATTCACGAGTCTTGTTAAATGAGTTTTCCAAAATTTGTTCATCTGCATCAGTCAATTCACGTACATTAGAAGCTTGGTGAATTTGGTGTACCTTTAACAATTCTTTTAGCAAAGTACGAGATTGTGCATCCTTAGAAACAGATTGATTAATTTTAAGCGTCATTTTTTATCTCTTTTCTTCTTTTTCAGTCTATTATACCAAATTCTCTTTAACCATTTGCTTAACGCAACGCTTCATTTCTTTAATATCTAAAACACTATAAGCAAATTCTTTCCGAAGAAGATCTTTTGGTAAATATTGATCATACTTATCAATCCCTGGCACTTCATTTGGATAAACTAATTCTAGCGGATCAAAATCCTTGGCTGCTTCTTCACCAATAATGCGCCAAAAATCTTGTTCATCTGCATCCATGGCAAAATACATAAAATATGGTCTGGATGAGTTAAATCCGCGAATATTCAACTGCTTACCACATTTGATCTTAATCAGACGTTCCAATGCTAAGAATGCATATGTACCAGTCCATGGAAACAGACACCACATGTTGCCACCTAATTTAATCAAGTTTTTCTTAGGCAAACCAGCAAGCGCTGCTGTATCACGAGCTTGTGTCAACCTTGCTTTAGCATTTTGCATCAGATAAGGATACATTGTTTTCTCACTAAGTACCTTTTTCATCCTTTGCAAAATCTTAGGCTGGATATCGCCTGGAACATCCCCAAAGAAGGCCGGAATTCTTCCTTTTACTTCATGACAATATACTTGATGCCGCTTAATATCAACATCTTCAACTACCCAGACACGACCAGCAATCGCAATTTTATCTCCCACAGGAGGCGGCTTAACTATTGTCCCTAATTCTTCGCTGCCAGCATGCACACTGAATTCTTCATTTTCTTGGAAAACAGCATAAAACTTAAAGTTATTCACAACTTTTTCACCAGCAAGGCCAACAATCAAACCACCATTCTCAGTCCATTCAATATGATCAGTTTTAAGCAGATGCTTAAGTAAAACTTTGTAGTCTTCCTGACTCACATTGTGAAAGTATGACAGCGTCAACACGCGAGAAGCTAGTTCTGCCGGTGTCATTTCACCACTTGAAGCCAACGTGCTCATGGTCTGATGATAGAGCAAACTATATGGCAAACGGTTAGGTTCTGGTGGTTCTACCCATTTTTCTTCTGCATACAATTGAACTAAAGCTATTCCTTGCAGTAATGGCCATGGAATTAATTCTGGTAACATCGCCCGTGATTCTGGATGTTCTTCACGCATCACAAAATGCATTTCCGGTGGATTGCCACGTCGACCAGTCCGTCCCATTCTTTGCAAAAAGCCAGACACTGTAAACGGGGCATCAATCTGAAAAGCAGATTCTAGTTGACCAATATCAATCCCAAGCTCCAACGTAGCCGTGGCACAAGTTGTCATATAAACATCGTCATCTTTCATCGCTGCCTCTGCTGTTTCGCGCAAAGCTGGCGACAAATTTCCATGGTGAATCATGAACCGATCCGGCTCATGGTTATAGGCACAATATGCCCTTAATTCCTGACATACGGCTTCACATTCTTCACGACTATTGGTAAAAACAAGACATTTTTTGCCCCGTGTATGTTCAAAAATATAACCAATGCCAGGGTCGGCCAATTCTGGAGCTTTATCTGTCTTCGGTTCTACTTTGCTAGGATCAAAGTCTTTAGAACTGGCCTGAGGATCAGTCTTGTAAAAATGTTCCATTGATAAATGCCAGATTTGCGGCGTATTTTGCACCTTTGGTGCGACAGTTTTTCGACTAGAACCCGCACCTAAAAACTTGCTGGCATCTGTTAAATTACCAATCGTAGCAGAAAGGCCAATCCTACGTGGATTAACATTAGCTAATTTAGACAAACGTTCAATCAGACAAAAAGTTTGCCCTCCACGATCGCTTCTCAAAAAAGAGTGCAGCTCATCAACAACGATATATTTTAGTCCACCAAATAAATGAGGAATATCCATGTGCTTATTGATCATGAAACTCTCTAGTGATTCCGGCGTAATTTGCAGGATACCAGAGGGATGCTTCAACAATTTGCGTTTTTGTGTTTGAGCAACATCGCCATGCCACCGCCAAACTGGGATATCCACATCTGTGCATAAGTCAGTCAAACGATCATACTGATCATTAATTAATGCTTTTAAGGGTGCAATATACAGTACTTTAACTGAATCCTGCGGTTCATTATAAATATCCGACAAAATTGGAAAAAAGGCTGCTTCTGTTTTCCCCGAGGCAGTTGATGCGGACAATAAAACATTGTGATCAGTGTTGAAGATTTCTTCAGCCGCTGCTACTTGAATTGGGCGCAAATTTTGCCAACCATGTTCATAAATGTAATCTTGAATAAATGGCGCATAATGTGAAAAAACGTCCATATTTTATTTCCTTAAATCTTAAATTCAGTGTAATCTTTTTCTTTATTATCTGAAACAGCTTCCGATTTAGTATAACTAAACTTATCCGAATTAAGCAGATCCGTAATCTTAGTATCAGGATTTTGCCATACAATGTCGAGCAGTTCAATAAAGTCACGAATAATTTCACGTGGCGTAATATTCGTATCAGCACCAACACGAGCATATTCAATCTTAATAAATTGGGCTAAATCGTCGTCAGTAATCGTCCGCTGATAACCATATAAATTAGCATGCATATCAGCTAATTTTTCAGTCAGCACCATCATTTCTTCCGCAGTTAATGGTTCAAGCTTAATTACAGGAGCATACATATCTCGAGCTCCTTCTTGAGCAAACTTGCCGGAAGCTAATCTGCTGCGCAGCGCTTCGTATGAATAAACGCCACGGCGACGATCTTCAATAGCTTGAGGAGTACCACACATGATGATGCCTAAGTATTTGGCCTTCCCCTGCAACGTATCGTTATACATGGTTAAAATCTTTTCATAGTTGTATTGTCGACTAATGGCATTCGGAATCTTATAAATATTAACTAGCTCATCGATCATAATCATTAAGCCAGCATATCCAGCTTGTCTAAAGAAGGTTGCAAACAGCTTCATATATTCATACCAATCACTATCAGAAATGATGATATCAACGCCAAGTTCTTTCTTAGCCTCAGTTTTATGACTATATTCTCCTCTAAACCACTTAACAACCTTAGCTTTAGTTTCATCATCACCACTCATATAGGCGTGATAATACATGCTCAATAATTTAGCAAAATCAAAACCATGAACTAGTTCATTTAATGACGAAATTACACCATAGATTTTTTGATCGACTTCCTTTTCAAAACGCGGATCATCGCTATTAATACCTTCAGTAGCCACCTGAGTTTGTACAGAATTAATCCAGCGATCCAAAATCAAAGTTAAGGCGCCACCTTCTGGTCTGGTTTTAGTAGACAAATTCTGAATCAATTCCTGATAGGTTGCTAAGCCTTGGCCTTTGGAACCTTGCAACCGTCTTTCTGGTGATAAATCGCCATCGACTACGACGAAATTTTTATCCATTACATAATTGCGAATCGTCTGCAATAAAAAGCTTTTTCCAGAACCATAGCGACCAACAATAAAACGGAAGCTTGCACCGCCTTCTTGAATAACATCAACATCATGCAAGAGTGCTTCAATTTCAGCCTTACGTCCTACTGTGATATATGGCAAGCCAATACGAGGTACTACCCCACCTTTTAATGAATTTAAAACAGTTTGCGCAATTCTCTTTGGTACTTTTCTTTTCTGTGGCATTTTATCATCCCTTTAAAAACATATCTTCTAAATCATCTTGATAATCTTCAATAATTTGTGGCTGATCGTTCTCATCAAACTCGATCACAGAATCACCGATCTCATCCATTAGTTTTTCATTAATACTATCAACCAAAATCGAAGCCATTAAGTGATGTTGCTTAAGATAAGCTTGCCATGGCTTCTTTTCAAGCAAAGCTATCAGCAAGAACATTTCATTTTGATCCAGTCCATACTCATTTTCTGAACTAATTTCATCTTGATCTCTATTCTCAATCTCTTGCTTAACTACAGGCTTAGATTCTTCTTGTTCTAATTCTTTTTCTTCATCCGTCAGTAAGCTTTCTCGCGTAGCAGAAGCATTAGCTCTAATTTTATCTAAATCAGAAAAGTCGATCTTAATTTGATTAATCTTAGCTCGTTTCTCTTGTTCTTGATAATTAATAATTCCTTGATCAATTGCCTTCAAGACTGCCTGGTCAATAAAGCGAGGTTTGATTGGTCGACCTAATTTTAACTTCTCTCGAGCAACTCTATCTAATTCATGCAAAAAAGTATTCAAATTTGTCTTTTGTCTTTTAACTGCTTCATCATACCGAATAGACCAGAACGGATTGTAATTATTAGGTAAATATGCATATTTACGTACTGCATCTATTTCCTGATCTTGTACCTTAACATTTCGCGGATAAAAGACAGCATTGAAGAATACCTTTTTTTGACTCGTTTTGGTTTTAGCAATAAATGTGCTGTAATAAGCAATCCCATATTTTTTAGCATTCAGTAATTCGCGCCAAACACATTGCAGAATCTGGATAAACTTCTCTTTATTTTGACATATTACTTTAGAGGAATTCCAATACGATGTTTTTTGAGCAAATACTTCTGCTAGTTCTTTAGCTGAAAATTGTTCAGGATGCCGTAATACTAAATAATCATGATCTTCTTGAATTTCTTTGTCAAAGTTTTGCTTAATTGCCTCTGAACCAAGGTTATAAAACAAAACATATTCCTTTAACCAATCATCTAGATAAGAAGCAATTGATAAATCGAACTTTTCCACATATTTATGCTTAAACTCTAGCAGCTTATCATATCCTTCTTGCGGATCTTTAACACCCAAGTTATTGAGCAGTTCATAGATGTACACATAAGCATAAGAGGTGCTTGTTCTGCGATAGTCTCCTTTGCGCAACTTAGTTCGCCAGGTAAAGTAACTTCTAAGCTGCCCCACATTCATGTCATGATAAGTTGGATAAAAATACTTGAAAGTAAAAAATTTAGGATAATTATCCTCATAATCAGCCATAAAACGGCCTTGGACATAGAAGTTCTTTCCTCTACCTTTCGTTGGCAAAATGCTGTAATCATACATTTCCAACATCTTTCGAATCTTGTCGGGAACTTCACCATGCTTATTCTTTTTAATCAAATTAGGTCGCGGTTTGATCGGTTGCGCCTTATACTTTTCTTCCACCTTGCTCCCTGGAATATATAAGAACTGATCTTGAGACACATTAGTCTGTTTATCATTCATCGCCAATTTAAAAGCATAATCTAGTGCCTTCCTAATTGCATTGTCATTGCGTGGATTGCCCAACATTATGCCTACCCAGTCAGCATCCCTCATTCTAATCGGATCCATAAAACCTGGTAAATCACGAATTGTCCCAGCAAAAGATCCACAATTCATTTCTAACATGGCAGCACTTGATTCACCAGAATTTTTAAAGCGAGAAAGCATAGCAAAATAGCCGCTATCTACTGGTGACATTAATACATAAACACTAGTTGACCCCGGAATAGCGGGTTCAAACTTCAAGCCATATTTCGCATAAACATATTTAAATAGCTGATTTGAATCCATTTCGTTTTCCTTTTTCGTACGTATGTTCTAATTATAACATCTATTTATTTTTTAGTCCTTACTAAGTCCGCAGAATAAGTATGTATTTTTTATGTTCATAAAGATATCATTTTTATATTTGTGTGGTTATGAACAAACAATTATGGTACTATAGTTTATGTAAGTGAATGAAAGCGTTTTAATTTAGCTTCCTAGAGAGGACAAAATCTTAATATGAGTACAAAAGAACGTTATTCTCAAGACGAACTTAGAAAAGCAAACCCTATGTTTAGCCGCACTCGTGCAACTATCGAAAGTGCATTTTACGGCAACAACGTACATGAAGTAACCAGTGTGGCTGAAGCTTATAACTTAGCCAAGAAGCAATCAGGCGTTATTGTTACTGATTTGCCAATTCTCCACACTAAAGAATTAGGCTTGCCTTATGGTGCAACCCAACTGGTTTACAACCACGGTAAGATCTTAGGTAGAACTGCTAGTGCTCGTCACTTTGTTGACAATCCTAACGAAGATGCAGAAGCCTTAGATGGTAATTTACGTGAAGATATTTATAAGGGTCATGAACAAAAGTATTTAAAGGCTACTGTTTTAGTAGGTCTTGACCCATCATTTACTGTTAAGGCTCACATCATGATGCCAGAAGATCAAGCTTTCAACTTGCTTTCATACATTTTGAACTTCCACTTCTTTGATGAAGAAGCACAAAAGATGTACGCAAAATCTAAGTTCTACGATGAACCAGACATCTACTTCTACTTCGATCCAAACGTTCAAGATGAAGATTATCCAAAGGGTTTGGGCGTATTTGATGCTCCACATAACTGTGCTGCTGTATTTAACTTACGTTACTTCGGTGAACTTAAGAAGGGTACCTTAACTCTTGCTTGGGCTATCGCTCACCGTCACGGTTACACTGCATGTCACGGTGGTGAAAAGTCATTCCACTTTGACGACAAAGACGACAAGACATTTGCATTCTACGGCTTGTCAGGTTCAGGTAAGTCAACCTTGACTCACGAAATGTACGATGGCAAATACGACATAACTGTTCTTCACGACGATGCATTTATTATTTCACGTGAAGATGGTTCATCTGTAGCTCTTGAACCTTCATACTTCGATAAGACTCACGACTATCCAGCAGGTCACCATGAAACTAAGTACTACACCACTATTATGAACTGTGACGTAACGTTAGACTCAAATGGTAAGAAAGTTATTGTTACTGAAGACTTACGTAACAACAACGGTCGTGTTATCAAGACCCGTTACACTAGTCCTCACCGTGTAGACTTTGAAAAGTCACCAATTACTGCTTTGTTCTGGATTATGAAGGATGGTTCATTGCCTCCAATCATTAAAATTGACGACCCAGTATTGGCAACTACTATGGGTTGTACTTTAGCAACCAAGAGAACTTCTGCAGAAAACTTGCCAAAGGGCTTCGATATGAACACTTTGGTTATTGAACCATTCGCAGACCCATTCCGTGCTTACCCTGTATCAGGCGACTACACAGACTTCAAGGAATTGTTCACTAAACGTGGTGCATCTTGCTACAGCTTGAACACTGACGCATTCATGGGCAAGGATATTCCAAAGGAAGTTACTAAGAAGTTGATCGAAGACTTGGCTAACGGCAACATTAAGGACAGCGACTTCAAGCCATTCGGTAACTTCAAGGGTGTCAGCTACTTACCAATTGACGGTTACGAAGTTCACCTTGAAGATCCAGAATATCAAAAGACTCTTGCTAAGAGAATGCAAGATCGTTTGAACTGGCTCAACAAGTACGACAAGGAACACCCAGAAACTCCAATTCAAGACGAAGCTAAGAAGACTCTGGAAGCTATTATCAAAGAATTAAGCTAATAAGATATTTATTGCATATAATTAAACCATGATTTCTTAATGACGAAAAGACGAGAGCTTAAATCAGCTCTCGTCTCTTTTGTTTTATTTTTCAATATAATCTCTTGCTGCTGTAAGCACGTTCATCTTACCATGAATAGTTAGGTATTCTTTAGCTTCGTCAAAGGTTACCCACTTATCCGCAAGAATTTCTTCCTTCTGAGTAACTACTTTCTGACCTGGAACATACTCTGCTAGGAAGAATGTCACCGTCTTAGACTTAGTATCTGTTAATGCATAATGTGTTTTGCGTACAAAGTTAAAATCAAATTTGGGCTTTAAGCCAACTTCCTCAAAAACTTCACGTTTAGCCGCTTCCTGCGCATCTTCGTTGTTTTCAAGGTGTCCTTTAGGAAAGCCCCAATTATGATTGATTACACTCTGAACAATCAAGTATTCCAATTGTCCATCAGCACGTTTTCTGTAAATAACTGCACCTGCAGAATGTTCCATAATCATTTTTATCACCCAACCTTTGTAATTGAAACAATTATTAAATATTTATTAATAAAAGTCAAGAAATAAAAAAACTGACCAGATCAAGTAAAGATCTAGTCAGCCTTATGTGCAGACGAAATTGTAAAGTTTTTATAGAATATTTTAGGTTACTTCTTTAAGTTCTTTTCGCAGTATTCCTTGACCTTATCGCTATCAGCCTTAAGCATCCACTCACAAGCTGCTTCAGTCTTCATAGTGTCATGATCATTAGCTTCCATTTCGTGGTTCCAAATAGCATCACGAATAGGTTCATGATTGTCCTTTGCCCAATCAAACACTTGATCCATGTGACGATCAATCATAGCTGTTTCTTCAATTTCTTTTGCATCTGCCATAATTAAAAGCTTCCTTTCTGATAACAACTATATTGTAGTTCCATTAGTTGAAACTGTTAACAGAAAACGCTTATTTTATTAATATTCTAATTTTTGCCATTAACGGCTTCATCAGCTTTATTGATGATTGTTACTGCGTTCAAGCTTCTTGGATAACCAATAAATGGTACGTTTTGTTCAACAATCTTCATTAAGAATTCTTTATCATTACCCAATTTAATATTAGCTTGAGCATGTGCCAAAAGTTGAGGTTCACATCCACCCTGAGCAGCAATATAACAAAAGGTAACCATCTCACGATCGTTATCGTTTAGTCCTTTTCTGGTGTAGTAATCACCAAAGCAATTATCAACTAACCACTTATTAATGGTTCCTTTCTTAGCAAAGTCTTTCATTTGTGGACCAAATAGACGAATTTGCGTCTCTTCGCCTTTTTCAAGACGATTGTCCATAGTAGTTGTGGCCTGACCTTCAAGTGGGAGTTTTACGCCACGACTAAGCAAGATATCATTTGTTGCTTTGAAGAATGGAAAAACTCTGCCCATGCCTAAATAATCGACAGCTTGATAGAGTACTTCTTTAGCTTCAACTGGACTTACTCCGTTATCAAGGGCTACAGGAAGCATCACTTTATACTCATCTACAGCTTGCATCCCTAAAAGATAAGCTAACGTAGACAACATCTTGGTTCGATCGGGCAAGTCTACATCTGCTTGTACTTCATCAAAGGCAAAATGATTAATTCTTTCCAAAGCTTCAGGATCAGTTTTTTCTAATAAGTTTGCATGTGCATTTTGTGCATCTTTTTTAATTGACATATTGCTTTTCCTTTCTAAAACGGCTATCTTCACCATCTATTTAAATACAGCTATTTAGAAAAGAAAAATATCAATTTGCTATCCTTAGAAATAACTTTCGCTTATGCTAACGTAGCACAATTAGTTAATCTTACGACATCTCGAGCAATCATTAATTCTTCATTAGTTGGAATTATCATTACTTGAATCTTCGAATCAGGTTTAGTGATAAATTTTTGACCATTAGTCTCATTTGCTTCATAATCCGGATCTACACCCATGTACTTGAAGGAATCCATAATTGCCTTACGCATGCCTACATCGCCTTCACCAACGCCAGCAGTGAGCACAATAGCATCTACGCCACCCATTTCAGCTATGAATGAACCGATATAACGAACTATTCTATTTAAGAAAATCTTGCGAGCCAGAATTGCACGTGGTTTCTTATTATATTTCAAGTCACGCATATCTGATGAAATACCTGAGATACCTAGCAAACCTGATTTCTGATTTAAGACATCAATCATTTCATCCATTGACATGCCAGTCTTATGCATCAAGTGCTGCAATAGTGAAGGATCAACATCCCCTGAACGAGTTCCCATCGTGATACCTGACAATGGACTAAATCCCATTGAAGTGTCATAGGACTTACCATTCTTGACAGCAGTTATTGAAGCACCATTTCCTAGGTGGCAAATAATCAGTTTGGACTCACTAAGATCTTCATGCATCATCTTAGCTGCTTCCAAAGTTACATAATGAACAGATGTACCGTGAGCACCATATTTACGGGCACGATATTTTTCATAATATTCATAAGGAATGGAATACAAGTAATGAACAGGATCAAGTGTTTCATGAAACGAAGTATCAAACACAGCAACTTGTGGCACCTTAGGCAAAACATGCATAAATGCTTCAATTCCTCGTGCTTCTGGTGGATTATGCAATGGGGCAAAATCTGACAAATCAAGTATCTTTTGTAATTTATTTTTATCAATTACGGTTGAATCTTTGAAATATTCACCACCATTAACTACTCGATGACCTACGCCAACAATCTCATTCAAACTCTTTAAAACGTGGTATTTCTGCAGGTCCTTAATTAATATGCTAACTGCAGCTTCCTGATCAGGAATGGCAATTTCCTTAGTATACTTTGTACCATCAGCCAAAGTAATGGAAAAGGTAGAATCTTCTAGTCCAATTCGATCGCCCATCCCCTTAGCAATCACTTTTTCATCTGGAAATGAAAACAACTTGAACTTAAATGAAGAACTCCCTGAATTTACTGCCAAAACCTTTTTCATAAACTAAATCCCCCGATTCATTTAGTTATATTTTTCACAAGTGAATTGTCATTTATTAGTATAGCTCTTTAATTTTGTAATTAAAATGTTTTTATGAAAATAATTTCATTAGCCACAAGTATTGATTTATCAATACATTTTAAAAACTGCTGCTTGATCAAATAGTTTCTTAAAAAAGATCTTTCAATAGTAAAAATACTAATTTATATATTTTAAATATTTAAAATAATGCACCATATTTGCTCATTTTTTAACAAATAAGCATTAAAAATATCCTCAGAATCAACTGACTCTGAGGATATTTCTTTCAATCTTAATTTTTATTCAACAGTAACACTCTTAGCTAAGTTACGTGGCTTATCAACATCTAATCCCTTATCTTTAGAAGCATAGTAAGCCAAAAGTTGTGCTGGTACAACTGTCAATAAAGCTGACATGTAGTAATTGATTTCTGGTAAGACGATATCGTCGCCCTCTTCTGCAAAATCTTTACCCACAATCTTAATAACACTTGCACCACGAGATACAACTTCTTGAATATTGCCACGAGTAAGATCTGCAGTAACTGGGTCATTAATCAAAGCAACGACTGGGGTGCCTTTTTCAATTAATGAAATTGTACCGTGCTTAAGTTCTGCCGCTGCAAAACCTTCAGTTTGAATGTAAGATACTTCTTTTAACTTCAAAGCAGCTTCAAGTGCAACTGCATAATCCATACCACGACCAATGTAAAAGGCATTTCTTGACTTGACTAAGTACTTGTCTGCAAGCTTCTTAAGTTTTTCTTTGCCATCTACTAATTGTTGGATGCCTTCTGCAGCCATAGCCAAGTCTTTACGTAAGTCCCAGTTTTTAGCTTCTTTATTACCTAATCTCTCACCTAATACTTTAGCAAGAACAGCTTGTAAAGCAACTTGAGCAGTGTAAGCCTTAGTTGAAGCAACAGCAATTTCAGGACCAGCACCTAAAAGCATGGTATAAGTTGCTTCACGAGAAAGAGTTGAACCAGCTACGTTAGTCATAGTCAAACTTGGGATGCCACGTTTATTAGTTTCTTTCAAAACAACACGTGAATCTGCAGTTTCACCTGATTGAGTCAAGAAGATAAAGAATGGATGCTTGCTCATCATTGGGAAGTGATAACCAGCTTCAGAAGCAAGACCTACTTCAGTTGGGATGCCAGTGTAGTGTTCAAAGATAATCTTTCCAACAAGACCTGCATGATAACTAGTACCTGCAGCAAAGATGTAAAGACGATCTGCCTTAGAAATAGCATCAATAATCTTAGAATCTACCTTAGGTTGACCATCATTATCCAAGTAGTTTTGAGATAAATGACGCATAACGCCAGGTTGTTCATCGATTTCTTTAAGCATGTAGAATTCGTAAGCACCTTTTGAAGCTGCATTAGGATCAATATCTAAGACATGAGGTTCACGATCAACTTTCTTGCCATCAATAGTTTCAATAGTGTAAGAATCCTTAGTGATGTCACCTACGTCGCCATCTTGTAAGTCAACAAAAGTCTTAGTTTGGTCAAGCACTGAAATAGCATCTGAAGCAATAATGTTAAAACCATCACCAATACCTAACATCATTGGAGACTTGTTCTTAGCAATAAAGACGTGATCTGGTTCAGTATTATCTACAAGTAAAAATGCATATGAACCCTTTACAAGCTTCAAAGCTTCCTTAAATGCAGAAAAGCCATCCAAGTTCTTGTCACGAGCAATCTTACCAACTAATTGAACTACAACTTCAGTATCAGTATCTGAATGGAATTTAACCCCTTGTAAGTACTTTTCCTTTAATTCAGCGTAATTTTCAATCACACCGTTGTGAACTAAGTAAAAGCGCTTAGCTTCATCAAAATGAGGGTGAGCGTTGTCAACGGTTGGCTTACCATGGGTTGCCCAGCGCGTATGACCAATTCCTACTAAACCTTGTTCATCTGGAGTTAACTTTTCTTTTAAGTTAGAAATACGGCCAACAGCCTTAGTTAAATATTCATGACCCTGCAAGTCATTTAAGTAGATACCAGCTGAATCATATCCACGGTATTCCAAGTTAGTTAATCCATTTAAAATAATATTTCTTGCAGGCTTACCTACAACTCCGACAATTCCGCACATAAACTTTTTCTCCTTTTGGTCTAGTTCAATATTCTTATAGTGGACTAGTTTAAATTCATTGTTACAGTAGTAATAATATTCTTTTTTAGCAAAGCGGTCAAGTACAAATCATCGAAATTGGTATAATATATAATTTAACTTTTTGTATAAAAAATAGCTATCAGTTTCTCAACTGATAGCCATTTTTTAATAATCACTTATTTACTTGTTGATCGAAATATCTTTACCCTCATAGCTATCTCTCATCAATTGAGCAATTTCACTAATAAGTGGAGCTGATGGGTTAGTTACAGTGTTTTGATCACCGTATGCTTCAACAGCTAATTGATCGACTTTCTTTTCAAAGTCGTTCTGATCAACGCCATAGTCCTTATAAGCCATCTTAATACCAACTGATTGAGCCAAATCAATAATCTTTTGAACTAATCCTTCGATTAATTCTTCCTTGCTTGAACCAGTTAAACCAATAGCCTTAGCAATATCTGCATAGTCTTTATCAGCACGGTAAACAGAGTAATGAGGCCACATAGCAAGCTTTTCTGGACGCTTAGAATTGAAGCGGATAACTTGTGGTAAAGCAATAGCATCACTTACACCACTTGGAATATCAAAGGTTGAACCTACAGTGTGGGCAATTGAGTGTTCCAAACCAAGGAATGCGTTTGAGTAAGCCATACCTGCAATAGTAGCGGCATCGTGCATTTGCTTACGAGCAGCAAGATCGCCATCGTAAGAGTTCTTTAAGTTGGCAAAAATGATTTTAATAGCTTCAAGTGACCAACCACGAGTAAAGTCAGTAGCCATTGTTGAAACATAACTTTCAATTGCGTGGCCCAATGCTTCAAAACCTGACCAAGCAATTAAACGCTTAGGCATTTCTTGAACAAATTGATCGTCAACAATTGAAACATCTGGAGTTAAAGCATAATCACATAAAGTGTGCTTAATACCAGTCTTAGCATCGCTAATTACAGCAATGGGTGAAACTTCTGAACCAGTACCTGAAGTAGTTGGAATACATACAAGTTCAACACCATTAATCTTTGGGAAGCGAACTACTCTTTTTCTGATATCCAAAAACTTTTGGTAAGCTTCCTCAAATTTCATATCTGGGTTTTCATAGAACAAACGCATTACCTTAGCGGCATCCATTACTGAACCACCACCGATGGCGATAACAACATCTGGCTTAAAGATGTTCATTCTGTGAACACCGTCTTTGATTACATCAGTGTTAGGATCAAGGGTTACAGCCTTAAATACTTCGTATTCCTTTTGACCACGACGCTTTGAAATAATATCAGTAATTTCATCAGCAAAGCCTTGGTCAGCTACACCTTCATCAGTTACGATGAAGAAACGGTTAACGTTTGGCATATGACGTAAATAGTTAGCAGCGTTGTGTTCGAAGTAAGTCTTTGATGGAACCTTTACCCATTGCATGTTGTCGCGACGCATTGCAACAGTTTTGATGTTAAGCAAGTCTCTAGCACCAATGTTGTGTGAGAAGGTGTTAGCACCATATGAACCAGTACCCAAAGTAAGTGATGGCAACATATTGTTGTAAAGGTCACCAATACCACCAAGAGCAGCTGGAGAGTTAACCAAGATACGGCAAGCATCCATCTTCATAGCAAATTCATCGATTACTTTCTTGTCGCTTGAGTGAAGTCCAGCAGTGTGACCACGACCACCGTAGTTAAGAAGTTCAGTACAAATTCTGAACGCATCATCGTGATCTTTAGCACGATATAAAGTAAATACTGGTGAAAGTTTTTCAGCTGAAAGTGGGAATTTTCTACCAACACCCTTGTATTCAGCAACGATAACTTTAGTAGTCTTTGGAACATCGACACCACAAAGCTTAGCAATATCGTAAGCTGACTTACCAGCTACAGGACCTGCAACAGTACCACGTCTTGGGTCAATAAAGTGTTCTTCGAACTTCTTAATTTCTTCCTTGTTTAAGAAGTAGCAATTCCACTTCTTAAATTCTTCCTTAACACGGTCATAAATCTCAGTATCTACAACAACTGAGTTTTCGGAAGCACAAACCATACCATTATCAAAGTTCTTTGATAAAACAATGTCGTAAACGGCACGGTCAATGTTAGCTGATTTTTCAATATAAGATGGACCGTTACCAGGACCAACACCAATGGCAGGCTTACCTGATGAATAAGCAGCCTTTACCATACCAGGACCACCAGTGGCCAAAATAGTTTGAACGCCAGGGTTATTCATCAAGTCAGTAGTAGCATCTAAGCTTGGTTCTTCAATCCATTGAACAGCATCTGCTGGTGCACCAGCAGCAACAGCAGCAGCACGAATAATTTTACCAGTTTCTACACAACATTTTTGAGCTTGTGGGTGGAAGCCGAAGATAATTGTATTTCTCGTCTTCAAAGCAAGCATAGCTTTAAAAATAACAGTTGAGGTTGGATTAGTTACTGGAGTAACACCAGCAATAACACCTTTAGGTTCAGCAATCTTGGTTAAACCTAATTCTTTGTCTTCATCAATTACGCCAACAGTCTTTTCATGACGTAAACTATTCCAAATATTTTCACTAGCGTACATGTTCTTAGTAGTTTTGTCTTCTACCACACCACGCTTAGTTTCTTCAACGGCCATTTTAGCCAATGGATAAGCATTTTGTTCACCGGCAGTAGCAACTGCTTCACAGATCTTATCAACTTGTTCTTGTGTGAAGTTAGCCATTTGGTCTAATGCGACATGTGATTTCTTTACTAAGTTATCTACCATGTCGTAAATTTGCTTTTTCTTTTCTTCCTCTGTAAGAGTCTCTTTTTGTTGTGTCTTAGCCATTACTTATTACCTCTAAGATCTACTAATTCTTGTGAACTAATTTACAATGTCAACTATAGCACAATACTAACAAATGTAAATGTTTTAATTTATGATAAGTCAAGTTAACAATCTTTTTAGAGCATTTATATTTTTGATTTTGCGCCAATGAAAGCGCTTGTTAAATTATTTGTTTGTGAATTAACAAACTTATAATCACATGGTTTTTATAGATTTTTTAAATTTATCGGTTAAAGCTGGTGCAACTTCTTAACAATGATAAAATATTAAGTATATATGAAAATATGGGGGGACTTATATGAATGAGAAAAAATCGCAGACCGATTCCGGCTATAAAAGAACCCTAAGCAATGCACATATTCAATTAATTGCTTTAGGTGGGACAATTGGAACCGGGCTTTTTCTAGGGGTTGGTGACAGTATTCACCGCGCCGGTCCTAGCGTTATTCTGATTTATATCATTGTAGGTATTTTCCTATTCTTGCTTATGCGGGCTTTAGGCGAAATGATTATGTCTGACCTTCATAAACACACTTACATTGATTTTATTGAGCAATATCTCGGTAAAAACATTGGCTTTATTACCGGATATCTTTATTGGATCAGTTGGATTACTTTAGGAATGGCAGAAACAACTGCCTTAGGAATTTATTTTGAATATTGGTTTCCAAGTTTAAAGCCATGGATTCCAGGATTAATTACAATTGCTGTTTTGTTGATCATTAATTTAATTTCAGCTCGTGTTTTTGGTAATTTGGAATTCAGTTTTGCCATTATCAAAATCGTGACAGTAGTTGCTTTTGTTTTATTGATCGTCTATCTATTAATTACTGGTGGTAAAACATCATTTGGCCCTGTCACCTTTGCCAACTTAGATGATCATGGTGGTTTCTTTGCTAGAGGTACCAAAGGATTTTTGCAAGGTTTCCAAATGGTTATCTTTAGTTTTATTGGGGTTGAGCTCATTGGTTTAACTGCTGCGGAAGCCCAAAATCCTAAAACCACTTTAAAGCGAGCAATTAATCAGTTGCCAGTTCGTATCATCTTATTTTATGTAATGGCAATCTTGGGCATTTTACTAGTAATCCCTTGGTCAAAGGTATCAACTAATTCTAGTCCATTTGTACAAGCACTCGGTGCTACTGGTATTAGAAATGCCAGTTCAATTATCAACTTTGTTGTAATTTCAGCTGCAGTTTCATCAACTAATAGCTTTCTATATAGTGCTGGTCGTCTTCTTTTTTCTGTCACTTATGGTGGTCAGGGAAAATGGAATCAAACTTTTGGACACCTGTCCAGAAGACAATTGCCACAAAATGCCTTAAACTTATCCGCTCTATTAATGGCATGTGCACCTGTTATTACCTTAGTTATCGGCGATCAAGCCTTCAACTTTATTTCTTCCACTTCAACTAGTATGTTTTTAATCATCTGGTGTTTGATGGTTTTAACCCATATTTCCTTTAGAAGAAAAACGCCTGACACTGAATTAAATGATTTCAAGATGCCAGGTTTCCCATATGTGGATTATTTAATTTTATTCTTCTTTGTTCTAATGATTATTTTGCTTTTAATCTTACCAAGCTATCGTATTCCTATGATTGCCGCCATCATCACTTTCATAGTTTTATACATCATTTCTAAAGTTTGGCACAACGAAAAAACAGCATAACTAGAGCCGCAAACTATTGCGGCTTTTTTTTAATCTTCAATTTTCTTAATGACTTTTGCAGGTACACCAGCCACTACTGTATTAGCCGGAACGTTTTTGCTTACGACAGCTCCCGCAGCAACCACAGCATTTTCACCTACAGTAACACCCGGCAAAATCGTTGCCTTAGCCCCAATCCAAGCATTTTTCTTAATTACTACTGGTTTTAACTGTAGCTCTTTTCGATGCTCTGGTTTTAACTGATGATTTACTGAAATCAGATATGCACCCGGTCCAATTAAGGCATCATCCTCAATGGTAATACCACCTAAGTCAACCATCATTACATTAGCATTAATAAAAACACGCTCACCTAGTTTAATATTACGTCCATAATCGGAGTAAAATGGCACTCTAATTTCAGTACTAGAAGGAACCGATCGTCCTGTAATTTCGCTAATAAGTTGACGTACTTCACAACTGCAATGACGTTGTGTATCTAAATTTTGTAAAAGTCGCTGATTCTGTGCAATTATTTGTTCGGTTAACTTTTTATCACTTGCATCCATTTTAAACTCTCCTTTTTCTTGCTCAAATCAAGTTTAAAAGGTAAGCTAAGCAATGTAAAAAGCTTATTAAGTATCAAATATTATAACTATTTTTTATGGTAAAAAAGATGGAATTACGAGTTTTAAACTATTTTGTTGCTACAGCAGAAGAATTAAACATGACAAGAGCAGCCCAAAAACTGTTAGTTTCGCAACCAGCTCTATCAAGACAAATTGCGGATTTAGAAGATGAACTAGGAGTCAAATTATTCAACCGACAGCCTCGTCATCTAACTTTAACACCAGCTGGACAATATTTATTAGAACAAGCCAAGGAGATTTTAGTCTTAACTGCTAAAACCAAGAGCAATCTTCAATCCTCTGCTGTAATTAGCGGAGATTTAACTATTGCAGCCGGGGAAAGTTATGCAATGCAAAGAATTATGGATATTTTGAGTAATATCATTCAAGACTACCCTACTGTAAAAATTCATATTTTAAGTGGCGATTATGAATTTGCGGAAAAAAAGCTTAATATCGGTACAGTTGATTTTGCGGTGATCATTGGTAATCTTAACCTTTCCAATTATGCATCCCTCCAACTGCCTGAAAAAGATGTCTGGGGCGTTCTGATGCCAGAAGATGATCCTTTAACCAAAAAAGATATGATTACCCCAGCTGATTTAATTAGTAGAAATATTCTTAATTCACAGCAAGCTGACCACATGCACTACTTTGATAACTGGTTTGGCAATTACAAAGATCAAGTAAACTTCATTGGTACAGTTAATTTAAACTTTAACGGAACCTTGATGGTTAAAAATAAAGCCGCCTTAATGCTAACCTTAGATAAACTAGCTAATGTCTCCAAAGGTTCAGGTCTAGCCTTTAGACCTGTTACTCCATCAATGAAAGAACCTATCACTGTGATTTGGAAGCATGGCACTAATCTATCGCCAGTCGCTGAACTATTTTTGAATCGTCTGCAAGCGTCTGTTTCCGATGACTAAAAAAAGACTCAAGATCAAAATGATCTTGAGTCTTTTTCGTTTAACTTTTATTTTTTCTTACGAGTGAAACGTTGTTTTAATTGTTGCCATAAGCCTAATGCTTTACGCATATGATCAGCTGGTACGTATTTTCTAATAGCACGCAACACCTTTTTAGGATCACGAGCTGCAAAAATAAACTTACCATTTGACTTAGTTCTAATTTCAAATCTTGGGATATAGCGTCCATTAAAATGCACGTCTGCAACTACATAAGTTACTTCTTTCCAAGGAATTTGAACATAGTCTTCAACATTTCGTTCGTTATAGAATTCAAAAGCTCTGTCGCCAATCATAATTTTACCGTATGATGCAATTCCTCTAAACCAGGTAGCATCTACTGTAAGATCGACTTTCGTATTAATTGATTTAGCCATTTTTTATTAAAGAATGTGCCATACGTGGAACAGAACACCAACAACGAAGATACCAATGATGATCCAGATTGGTGAAACTTTCTTCTTCAATAACCACATACATAAGAAGGTCAAAAGAAGACCAGCTAAACCTGGAATTAATTGGTCCAAGTTATCTTGCAAGGTAGTAACCTTGGTGCTTGATAATGCTTTACCATTACCCATGTTCCATTCAGTAAGAGCTTGTTGAATACTTTTACCACCTGAAGGAATTTTATCCCATTCGATGTAACCACCTTTTTGAATAGGGGTTTTAGAAACGATAGGTGTAAACTTGATGTTTACCCAACGTTCAATCAAGGCACCCAAAACGAACATACCCATCATTGAAGCACCACGGGTAACTTTTTGAAGCATACCACCTGACATATCGTTGGTGATAGCTGAACCAGCCTTGTAACCAAATTCTTGTGTGTACCATAAGAAAGCAATTCTGATGATGTTCCAGATAACGAAGAATAAGATAGGACCCATTACGTTACCTGAGATAGCCATTGATGCACCTAAGGCACCAACAATTGGACGAACAGTGTACCAGAATACAGGGTCACCAACACCGGCTAAAGGTCCCATCATACCAACCTTAACACCTTGGATAGCATCGTCAGTAACTTCAGCACCATTAGCTTTATCTTCTTCCAAAGCCAAGGTAACACCAAGAACAGGTGAAGCTAAGTATGGGTGAGTGTTAAAGAATACTAAGTGTCTTTGTAAAGCAGCAGACAAGTCTTTCTTGTTTGGGTATAACTTTCTCAATGCAGGAATCAATGAGTAAGCGTAACCACCGTTCTGCATTCTTTCATAGTTCCATGAACCCTGAAGGAATTGTGAGTGCCACATAACGTTAAAACGGTCATGCTTGGTTAATTTAATTTTCTTATCAGCCATTGTATAAATCCTCCTCTATGCGTTCATTTTAATAATCATCAATGATATCGCCGAGTGGATCGCCGGTACCGGCATCGCCAGAGTTGTTTGAACCTCCGCCGTTACCACCCTTAGCTTCAAGAGCTAAGTACATCAAAGCCATTGAAAGGCCGATAGCACCAAGGGCGATCAAAGTTAAGTCCTTGATAGCAGCTAAAGCAAAACCAACTGCGAAGAATGGCCATACTTCCTTGCTTGCCATCATGTTGATAACCATAGCATAACCAACAGCTACAACCATGGCACCACCAATAGTCATACCTTCGTTTAACCATTGTGGCATCATTGCAAGCCAGCTTCTAACAGTGCCTGAAGGAATAGCTAAAAGAAGTGCAGCTGGGATAGCAATTCTCAAACCTTGCAAACATACAGCAATCCATTGCCATACGTTAATCATGCGCCAACTACCCTTTTTAGCTTCAGCATCCATGATGTGAACGATAGCAGTTGAAATAGTACGTACAATCATAGTTAAGAACAAACCAGCAACAGCCAAAGGAATAGCAATACCAGTAGCAGTACCGATACCTTTAATTCCTTGACCACCTTCAACCAAGATAATAGCTGAAGCTACTGAAGCCAAAGCGGCATCTGGTGCAACAGCGGCACCAATGTTTGCCCAACCTAAGGCGATCATTTGTAATTGACCACCCAAAATAACACCTAAGTCCAAGTGACCGGTTACTAAACCGATCAAAGTACATGCAACTAATGGTTGGTGGAATTGCCATTCATCCAAGATACCTTCCATACCTGCAAGAAAGGCAACAAACACAACCAAAATCATTTGTATAGCGTTCATTTCTTTACTCCTAATTTATTATTTCTTTTGCTCGTCAAGTAAGTTTTGAGCCTTCTTCAAGATAGCATCCATATTACCTGCCTGATCTGAAGGAACCTTTCTAACATCAAACTTAACGCCTAATTTTTCGAGTTCGCGGAAAGTGTCAACATCTTTTTGGTTCATAGACAAAACGTTGTTTGCGTTAACGTCGCCTTCCTTGTAAGACATTGAACCAACATTGATTGTCTTAAGATCAATGCCACCCTTGATAGCTCTCAAAACATCTTCTGGATTTTCAAACAAAAGAAGTGCATGAGTATTACCAAATCTTGGGTCCTTAGCGATCTCTTCCATTTTCTTCAATGGAACGGTGTGTGCCTTGACACCTGCTGGTGCAGCTTCACGAATCATACTCTTACGTAATTCGTCTTTAGCTACACTATCTGAAACAACAATTACTCGATCTGGCTTCATTGCTGGAATCCATCCAGTTGCTACCTGACCGTGAAGTAAACGTGAGTCAATTCTAGCTAAAACGTACTTGATATGACCATCGCCAATAACAGTACCTTCTGGAATTGACTTCTTACCGCCTTCAGCTGGAGCTGCGTTCTTAGCTACAGCAGGAGCTGCTGACTTAGGCATCAAATCTGCTGGCTTAGTCTTAATACCATCCTTAGCAGGTTCTACAACTGCAGTTGCAATTTGATGTGCAGTAGCTTTAGCATTCATCATACGTTCAGTTAAAGCCTGAACTACCATTGGTAAATTCATACCAGCTACAATTGCCCATTTTTCATGTTTTTCAGCAAGACCATTTGCTTGGTTAAATGGTGTACCACCCCATAAGTCAACCAAGAACAAAACTTCTTCTTGGTCATCAAATGAAGCAATTGCTTTTTCCATTTTGCCACGAATGTCATCTGGGCCTTCATCAGGCTTTAAGATAACATGTGCAAAATTATTTTGTTCGCCGAAAAGCATTTGCGCAGATTGTGCAATACCATCGGCAAAGCCACCATGGCTGGCTAAAACAATTCCTACCATGTAATTTCCTCCTCTAGATCAAAAAAAATGAATCCGCTTTTATTATACGATAAATACTCACTTTTACAAAGCACTTTTTGAAATTAATTTCATTTATTGAAAGCATTTTCTGAAAACAAGCAAAATCCATGTGTCTCAAGGAGTTTACGAGAAATTGGTCTAATGAAAAAACACCCTTTTTGCATCAAGCAAAGGGTATTTCTGAAACTTTGGTTTCCTATTATAATGTGTATCTATAAATTAATTAAATATTCCAGATTGTTTTCAACAAAAATTCGACTATCTAATTTTACTATTTAAATAACACACCACGCAAAAAGGAGACCTTCCTGGC